>DILB01000006.1 GCA_002424815.1 Caryophanales bacterium UBA5603 | reverse complement strand
ACATGCCTTTCACGCATGCACTCACGGGTTCGAACCCCGTACGAGTCACCAATAAAAGCATGAAACGCTCTTCTCACTCGTGAGAAGGGCTTTTTTATCGATGTTCATAAGTGTTTCGAGATTCACGTAACATATTAATTTAATAAAGGATTGCTAATAATATAAATTTAGTTAAAATTGAAGAAATGAACAAAACTTATGTCAACATAAGTAAAATTCTTCCCACATAAAAGAGGTCTAGGGCAATTTCTTAATTTCCATCAAAAAACTCAACTTATATTGGTATAAGATTAGTGCTTTTCATTAAAATAGATATGATTCATGTGATAAAATTTACTTGTAAGCGAAGCCTATGTGAAATTATTGATTTGATACGCAATATTTATAATATTTGATTATACAATTTAAAGTATCTACACAAAAGCTCGTATACCAATACACAAACAATTAGGTTAGGAGAATATAATGAGTAAACCTACAAATTTAAACGAGTATTACAATAATCTGAATGAATTAGGAAAAGTTATGTATAATCAAATAAGATCTTTGATTTGTCAAGAAAATCCAAACGTTTGTGAAACACTTTTTGTTTCTAATCCGTATTACTATTTGAAACAATATGAAGAAATTAAACCCCACTATAGACCCTCTATAATGCTTGTCTTTTATAAGGATCACGTAAACATTTTTGCACACGCAGTCAAGGGGTATAAATCTAGATTAGAAATTTATAAGGTAACAGATAAAGAGACTTTGCAGATCTCTTATGATAAACCCTTGTTAAATGGCATTTTAATCGAATTATTTGAGAAGTCAATGCAACCGCAAGAAGCAAATTAATAGTTTACCATAGGGTTATCAAAAATATAAGTGAAATAAAGACATCTATGCTAGTCTAGACTGATTCTCAATGGTTTATTACTGAACCTCTACGAGTCACCAATATAACACAAAATTACT
Organism: Caryophanales bacterium UBA5603; assembly: GCA_002424815.1. Taxonomy (GTDB): domain Bacteria; phylum Bacillota_I; class Bacilli_A; order Izemoplasmatales; family Hujiaoplasmataceae; genus UBA5603. The sequence goes on along the minus strand of DILB01000006.1, from coordinate 31,280 downwards.
CACCGATTGGGTGAGTTTTTTATTTAAAAAAATCCTAGATCATCAATAAGATCTAAGATTTTCAAAAAGTATTTTATATTTTAATCAAATATCGAAAATAATAATGAATATTTCAAGTAGTTAACAGATGTTAAATATCTTCAATTGGTACTACATGAGAATCTTTTATCAATATAGAGATATCATTGACAAGAATTGAAATGGCCTGTCCTTCCATCAAAGTTATAGTCAAATTATTATCATAATCGAATTGAATTAATCTGCCAAAACAATGAATTTTCATAGTAAATCGAGATACAACTGATTGGCGTTTCGGCGCAATTTTTAAAAGATTGTCATGCGTCAATCTTCCTCCCAAAACACCTCTGAATAAAATCCAAAATGGACGATACATTGAAGCGGCATGAATGCCATTGTCTGAATGTGATTTTTCACAAAAATCAATCTCAAGTGAATCTAAAAAGTACTGCTCTGCCAATTTGCGTTGATTCAAGTCGAATGCGACTATTGCATGGGTTGCTTTTGATAAGGATGAATCATGAATCGTCTTTGCTTCATAATACTCGTAACTGACAGATTTTGTTTCAGTGTCGAAATCATCTGGAAAAAGTTCGAAAAGCATGACGGTATCAGCTTGTTTTAAAACTTGTAATTCAATCACTTCCTCGCGCGAATAGTCTTTTAAAATCGCTTGACTACCTGCATTTTCTCGATATTTATCTATATTGATTATTGGTTTGGATAAGAAAGTGTCGTCTTGAGGAATTATATGGCCAACGGTTGGCGGTAAATAAATATTTGGTATGAAATCAAGGACTTGTTCAATCATCGCTTGATTAGTGTAAAAAGGTATAGATAATGTCAAACATTTTTTTAATAGATAGTTCGTGTAATAGTTATTATTAATGGACTCCGTATATTCATCTGGGCCTATAACATCGATGATTTCATAACCTCTTAATGTTTTTGAAGCCCTTGAAAGCCAAAATTTAGTATACTCTTCAAGCATCTCTATTCCGAATTTAAACATAAATTCCTGATCAGCCGTTAAGATAGCATATTGACAGATTGCATACATAACAGCTAAAGTCACGTGGAGTTCTTTTTCGCCAGACATGATTTTTGTTTGTTCACCAGTATGAATATTGATCGCGCTATATTCTGGGGTTTGATCGCGTCCAGATTGGGCAGATTCCCACGGAACTATAGCACCTGAAAAACCTTTTGATTTAGCGATTTCACGGGATATGTTTAAACGTTCATATCGATACATTAGAATGGCTTTTGCGATTGAAGGATTGGTTAGTAGATATATGGGAAACATAAAGATTTCTGTATCCCAAAATATATGACCACGGTATCCTTCTCCACTCAATCCTTTTGCGCCAATGCTTCCATTAGATGTTATTGGTGTCATTATATTCATATGATAAAGAGTCGCTTCAATTTTGGTTTTTGTAGGTTGATTTGTGACTATAGAAAGATAATTTTGCATTGGATGTTGATAATTTTCTTCTAATACAGATGAATACGTGAAAGGTACATCAATGTATCGATGAATCGTTTCTTCTTCAAAATCGTTAATTGATATCAAATTTATTTTTGAGAGTATTAATGGTTTTTTGGCTATAACTTCAAAATGATAGGTTCCTTCAATTCGTTTTTGATAGGGTTGATAGGATCCTTTTAGCCAAGAATGGTCTTGTTTTAATCCCATTAAGATATTAATTCTTTTTAAAGGTTCAATGCACAATGGAATTTGAGCCGAAATAATTCTGTTCTCAATGACTCTTTTTTTCATTTGGCCTAAATGCATATGCCCTTGGTTTGTTACTTCGCCATTGATTCCAATTTTTAATTCAACTTGAATATTTTTATCTTTAGGATTAATCTCGATATATTGCATCAACAAATGTGGATTTTTTTTGGAAAAAACCCGCGATAAGATGATTTCGGTTATTTGATTATCACGAGATTTCCATATAACTTTCCTTTTCAATTCACCACAGAGTAAGTTTAAAGTTCTTGAATTTTCGAGAATATTGTTTGTCAATAAATGAACTCGCTCGCCATCGATCATGATTTGAATTTCCGATATGTCTGGAAGATTCACAAGTTCCTCTTTATAATCTCCGGCGATACAATACGCATCAGCACAAAAAAATCCTCTTTTTTCATAGGGGATTTTTTCTTCATAGGTTCCGCGAAGACCAAAAAGACCATTACCACAGGTCATTACACTTTCTTTAATGTTTTGCGTGCCAAATGAAAAATCATCATCATTAAGGATTGAAGGATGTAACTCATCATATCGAAACATTATGATCCTCCATTCTTATGGGTTGATTTGTTGATGCAGATAAATATAATGCATCGACCAAACGTTGAGTTAAAATCACACTTTCAATGGAAGTTAAAGGTAAAGTATTGTTTGATTGAAGTGATTCAATAAAATTCGGTAAAGCTGATAATCCTTGGATCGTCTCTTCTTGGAACTCTATAATTGGATCGTGATTTCCATACCTTGTGAAGGGATGGAGCTTTGCCCCTTCATCTGATGCAAATAACGAAACATTCATATCCGATTTTATTTCAAAATTATGCGCAAAAGCCGTTTTAATGTGAACAGAGAGTCCTCCCTCAAATGTTATTTGCCCATACAATGAATCTTCGACCTCGAATTTGTCTCCATTCCAAGCGCCAAAATCGCCTTCGCCACCTTTTATTCCGATGCGATTTGAAGAAGAAGCAATAACATATAAAGGTTTGGGATAGTTCATGACATAGAGAAATAAATCCAGCATATGAATTCCGATATCAATAAGCGCGCCGCCCCCTTGTAAATCCTTGTTTGTAAAATTACCCCAACCGGGAATGCCTCTTCGTCTTAATGCATTTATTTCAGCATAGTAAATGTCATTTTGACGGCCGGATTCAACCCAATTTTTCAGCATGAGCGTTTCTTTTCTTAAACGATGATGAAAATTAAAAGCAATGGTACATTTTTTTTCAATGCTTTTTTTCCACATTTGTTTTAGTTCTTGATAATTCATAGCCGGCGGTTTTTCACAAAAAACATGAATGCCTCTTTCTAGTGCAGCCATCGATTGAATATAATGATACTTATTAGGGGTGCAAATACTAACGATATCTGGTTTTAAATCATCGAGCATTTGGATATAGTCGGTATATCGATTTTTTATATTGAATTCGTCTGCAATTTTATTAAGAGTTATTTCTGATAAATCAGATATTCCAACTAAAGTAATCTGAGGATGAAGCGAATAAATCGGAAGATGAATGGTTTTCGCAATGTTTCCTGCACCAATCACACAAACTCTTAACATCTTAAAATCCAGCCTTAATAAATTCCTGACGGATAAATAAAACGGATTTGCGGTATTCCTCCACCAAATCATCGCCAGAAACTCGGCACTCAAATGCAAAAGCATCGTTATAACCAATCTTTTTTAAGGCTTTCAGTCCCGGCTGATAATCTAAATGACCGGTTCCTGGTTGGTAGCGATGAGAACTAGCTAAATGGATATGGCCAATTAATTTTGAATAATCTTCAATGGGGGTATCCATTTTTGATTCCTCAATATTCATGTGAAAGAAGTCGTAGCAAATTTTTACATGCTTAAATTTTGCACCTTCAATGATTTTGGCTGCATCAGAAATATGATTTAACATATGATCTTCATATCGATTGAGCGGTTCAAGATAAATCGTCGTCGATGTTTTTTCTGCAACTTCATCCAAAAATTTCAATGAATCTGTTAATACATTTATATCCTCTTGATCGGATCGAGGGGGAATCATTGGCGGGAGACGCTTTGAAAACATTCCCCATGCCGCCGGAAGAACAATGCCTTTTATACCTAATTTTTTGCCAATCTCTAACATTGTTTTAATTTCATTAAGACCGTTTTTCCTTAACTCATCATTGAAATCACCAATCCAACCATGGTAGCCCCCACAAATTGTCATAATTGGTAATTGATTTTTTTTGGAAGCTAATTCAATTTCTGAGAAATGTTTTAACAATATTCCTCCATCAATCTCATAGCCATCAAAACCTATCTTTTTAATTAATTCAAATTTTTCATCAAAATTTGATGGGAAAAAGGGTTTATCTTGCGTTAATAAAATCATATTTATTTTTCTCCAGTCATTTTTATACCCAATTTTATAGATAACTGAGGTTCTTTATCGACATATTTCATGTATGATTCAGCTGAATCATTAAAATCAACAATCGGTGTAATTATTTTTTCACAATGTAATCGATGGGACATCAATTCTTGCCAGCAAACCTCTTCAATTCTTGCGCGATTCCAACGTGGGTGATCACGGTTAGGATCATTTGCCGCTCTTGAAAACACGATTTGTGGGTTATTGAAATGAGCTTCTTCACCAAAATTTAATCCCCCTTTAAACTCTTTAGCAAATGCAACATAAGAAATAATTCCCCCATATGCCAAACCTCTGATGGCTTGTTGCAAAGCATACGGACTTCCAGAGGTTTCGATGACTGCATCTGCACCCCCATGACGACTGATTTCTTTAACCAATTTTCCAACATCTTGAGTGAGCGGATCAAAATCATGTTGAGCTCCGAGTTCACATGCAATTTTTCTTCGGTTTTCTAATGGATCGATGGCATAGACTTTTGCACCGATGTTCACACACAATTCAACAGCAATTAATCCAATTGCTCCAAGACCGAAAATCATGACTTCATCACCGATACGAACATTGGCATCGCGAACGCCACCAAGCGCATACTGGGCAGGATCATAGCAGACAGCATTTTGCCAAGAATCAGTTTCTTTCATTTTTCGCAATCGAGGATTATTGATGGCATTAACAATAATCGTTTCTGAAATACCTCCGTAAGTGGCAACTCTATCGCCAAGATTAAACTCAGAAACTAGGGTTCCCTTATCGATAATATGACCAACAATCATATTTCCTAAATTCCATTCGCCAAATTTTACGCCAGAATTACCTGGTTCTCGTTTGACAAATATTCTTTTTTCTACATCAAAAACATTGGTTTCCCAAGGACTGTGTCCTCTAAAATCAGTCATATCAGTACCATGTTTTGGTGAAGCATAATCAACACGGATTAAAACCTCATGAGGTTGTAATGAGGGGATAGTGTATTCAATTAATTCAGCAGTTGAAGGTTTTGTTGCAATTAATCTTTTTGGCATAGTTTTCCTCCTAATGGAATTCTCCAATCCATTGTTTTTCAGCTTCTATAAGTTCATCGCACATGAGTCTTATGTCTTCCATACTTAACTCACTAGATAATCTAGGATCAAGGTAAGCTGCACGATAAATATCTTCTTTTAATTTTGTTCTAGCTGCTTTGATTGTTAATAATTGAACATTTATATTTGTCATATTTAAGCAAGCTAATTGAAGTGGTAATTCGCCAACAAAAGTTGGGTGAATTCCGCTTCGATCGACCAAACATAATAATTCTACACAAGCATTTTCAGGAAGATTAGTGATTAAACCTTGATTTAATACATTCCCATTTAGTTTAAAGGGTCGATCAGTTTCCATTGCTTCAATAATTGAAGAAGCATATTCGTATGATTTTTCATGGGTAAGAAAAGGATTATTTGTTAAATCATCTCTCCTAGATTCCCAATCTTTAATTTGTTGAATACAGCGTCGAGGATACTCATCTAAAGGTATGTTATATTTTTCAATGAATTGGGGATACTTATCTTTAATGAAGTAGGGCAAATATTCTGCATTGTGTTCAGAACTTTCTGTAACATAATATCCGAATTGATTCATCATCTCTAGTCTAACGAGATCCTTTGATTTGTTGTACTGACCTGATTCATCTAAATTTCTTCGTTTTATTTCAGTGTACAAGTCAAAGCCATCTTGCCCTTTTAAGGATAATAACCATGCCATATGATTGATACCGGCAATTTCCCAAACACATTTGTCGGTGTATTCTTCAAGACCAAACATTTTTAAAAGTCTTGGGACGCAGATTTGCACACTATGACATAATCCGATGGTTTTTACCTTGGTATATCTTTGCATATATCCTGTCAATATTGACATTGGATTAACATAATTGATAAATAAAGCTTCGGGACATACTTCTTCAATATCTTTCGCGAGTTCATCGAGGACTGGGATAGTTCTTAAACTTCTAAAGATACCCCCAATTGATAAAGTGTCGCCAATTGTCTGGCGAAAACCGTATTTTTTGGGTATTTCAAAATCCAATATTGTAGCAGGATCGTAACCGCCAACTTGAATTGCGTTGATAATGTAATTTGCGCCTGAAAGTGCCATTTTACGATTAAGATGTTTTTCAATCACGGCTTTTCCTGCCATGGTTCGATTGATATGTAATAGCATACGATAGGAATCCTCTAGTCTAACAGGATCGATATCATATAGACTGATGATGAACTTACCAAAATGAGGGTTGATAATGCAATCGCCAAGAACATTCTTGGCGAAAACGGTGCTTCCTGCACCTAAAAATGTAATTTTCATAGAAAGTTAATTATTGAAAAATCTCCTTTAACAGATTTTTTAATGTCTCTTGAGAATAATATTTTTTCCCGAGTTCAAAATTTTTATCAATAACATGTTTACGAATTTCAGAATCAAATAAGTATTGATCGATAGAAGTAATACATGCGTCAATAACGGACGCTTCTGCATGAACAAGCCCCATGGCATCTTCGGACGCTTGGTTACCTAAAGAAGCATACTCAAACCCTTTTGACATAATGTCGGCTTGAAAAACAGAATATTCAAAGATTATCATTGGTTTTTTTGCAAAAAGACCTTCTAAAAATTGGTTTCCAAAACCTTCATAGATGCTTGGATAACTGATTATATCGGAATCAACGTAGGCATCCCATAATGAATAGATTTTGTTTCCATGAATCATTTTTCTCGTATGATGAATTTTAGTAGGGTCCATGATTAATTTCACATTGAGTTTTTCAGCATAGGACTTTAATTTTTCTTCATAACGGTTCGTTCCTTCATGCATTCCCACACAAAGTAAGACGAATTCGGAATTGGTATCAAAAATTCGACCATCATAGAGTTTTCGATGGAGATAACGCTCTTTCTGCTGATTCATTTTAGCGATGACATCAATAGATAATTCAATGGCTTTTCGATTAACAACGCGAGTTGCCTGAAGAAATATTACATGCCGATCATCAAGACCAAAAGCTGACTTAAAATCACAATTATAATCATCTTTCTCCCAGATGGGTTGAGAAAAATCAAATACATTTGGAACGATTGTTGAATTGAGTCCTTTACGAATTTTTAAGTCCCGCTTAGCAAGGCTGTTAATCACGACATGTTTCATAACTTGATCTCTAGGAGGGAAGAGTTTTTCAAGTGAATTTTTGACAAAAGCGGAAGTTGGATTAGCATACCTAATCCGCTCCCAATAGAAATCATGGTGGTGATTAACAGCCTTGATTCCGGTTGCACAGATGGCTTCATATAAGCCTAATGCAATAGGAATGCTTCTGGCCAAAGCAAAAAGATTATTTGGGACGATAATATCGATTTTCAATTGATTGATAAGATGGATTAACTGTTCTTTGATTGATTTTGCAACTGCTTTAATTTTATTTTCTAGTGATGTTTCATTGAAGTTTATTAACTTATCGTAACATTCATCAGCCAATAGCAAATCAGTTGGATTATCAAAGGCCAATTCTTCAATAACGTATGTTGAAGAATCATAAGTATTTCCTGCAAAATAAAACACGTTATGGCCAAGAGACTCTAAGGCATTTTTCCACTTATCCATTTCCAAAGAAACTCCGTCGGTTTCACCAACTCGAAAATGGATTAATGCGATGTTCATAATATTCCACGCTCTCTTAAAGTTTTAGCTACTTTCTTCGCTGTTAACTCGATATTTTTGGGACCATCTTTAAGAAGTTGATTGAGATTTTCTGCATCATCATTGATTGTAAAAACATAATCAATTCCATGTAAAGATACTTCATCAATGCGACATTCTAATTTTCCGACTAGTGCAACAACCGTTTTGTGATGTTTTTTAGCTATTCGAGCAATACCAATGGGAACCTTTCCCTGGAGTGATTGTTTATCAAGCGAGCCTTCACCAATGAAGACGGCATCACAGTTTTTAATATCTTCTTCAATTTTTGACAAAGATGAGATATAGTCAATTCCAGAAAGAAACTTAACGTTTGGAAGAAAATGCAGAGCAAAACCCAATCCTCCCGCTGCGCCTGATCCCGGAAGATTACGACAATTTTTTGAAAATGTCGTTTCCATGATGTTCGCAAAATGAGACATGCCTGTTTCTAATTGGTTTAGAATTTCTTTCGTTCCACCTTTTTGTGTTCCATAAGTAAATGTTGCACCTTCTGGACCTAAGAGATGGTTTTTAACGTCGGATAAAACAATGACATCGATATTATTAAATAATTCAAATATTTGAGTGGATTCGACGAATTCAATATCTTTAAGGTATTGACCGCCTATTTGAATTGGATTTCGATTTGCATCAAGGAAAGAGAGCCCTAAAGCTTGAAGAAAACCTGCACCTCCATCATTTGTGACGCTACCGCCAATGCCAATAACCAGCCTTTTAGGATGATAGGTTAGAGCTATTTTGACAAGTTCTCCCACACCATAAGTCGATGTTTTGAGTGGATTTCGATGATTTTTATCTATAAGCATGATGCCACTGGCTTCTGCCATTTCAATAAAAATTTCTGATTTAGACGGTATGTATAGTATTTCCGATTGCACAAGAGAATTGAGAGGTCCGTGAACACTCGCATTAATAATTTTTCCATCTGGAGAGTAGTGATGAACAGCCTTTAATGTTCCTTCACCGCCATCAGCCATTGGGAATAAGCAATAAGATGCGTCGGGATAGACGGCCCTAAGCCCTTTTTGTATTGAGTGAGCTGCTGTGTTAGCATCCATACTTTCTTTAAAAGAATCTGGTGCGATTACGAATTTCATATTCATCACGATCCATTCTGCAATTTCTGAAACCAGGCAGACTCAAGCGGTTTCAAAGTAATTGTGTCTTGACATAAAGCTTGAGTCAAAATATTAATATAAGTTCCACTCAGATTCACTTTTAATTCCTGAGTAGATAGATTTACAAGGGTATAGATACATTTCTCTCCGTCATTTCTTTCAAGCACAAACGTCCGTTTGTCATGATGGTGAATTATTTGAGGGACTTGCGGATGAAATAATGGGTTGTTTTTACGAAGATTGATTCTTTGCTTTATCTGATTAAAAAGCATTGAACGGAAATTTTCGGGATTATCAAGTTGATTTACCAAAGATGAATAATCGATTTTTTCACGATTGATTCTTCGATTTATCTTTGAAATTTCGTAACCCTTATAATCGTTATGTGAACCGATTAAGCTATGATAATAGATGGCCGGTAATCCTTGTAAAGACAGAAGAATTGTGAGCGCTCCAATCATACGTTTAATTTGAACATCATTAGAATCATCAGGGCCATTCAATGCATCGAGATAAGTAATACACATTTCATAAGGGATGTTTAATGTTTCTGAAACTTTTCGATAGTTTATTTTTCCGCCACGATCGATAACTGTTTGAATCATTGATGAGAGTTCATCTTCGGGCAAAAGGCCTTCGACAGGTCTGACACCGATTCCATCATGCGAAGATAAAAAGTTAAAAAATGTTGTACCGATTTGAGTTGGTTCAAGATTTTCTAACCAACGAGACAAATACAGAGTATTTTCTGTTTGGAAAGCGTGCAAAACAAGTGGTGGTAAAGGAAATTGATATACTAGCGAAGCCTCATCGTTACCATCACCAAAATACGAAATATTTTCAAGATGTTTAACATTTGTCTCAGTTATAATTTTTACACCTTTTGTAACACTGTCAATAACCTCTCTCATCAATTTAACAACTTCATGAGTTTCGGTCAGATGCATACAAGTTGTATCATCCTTTTTCCATAAAAAGCCGATGGCATCAAAACGGATAAAACGGGCCCCATTCAATACATAAAATAGTAGAACATCTAATATTTCAAGCAATACTTGAGGATTTTCATAGTTTAAGTCAACTTGATCAGCGGAGAATGTTGTCCAAACATATTTTATGCCATCCTTTGTTTCAAAAGGCGTCAATAGTGGAGAAGTTCTTGGTCTAGTCACTTTAGAATAATCATTATTTGGATTTTTAGTAATAAAAAATTGTTCAAATCCTTTTTTTTGATTGAGAAAGTCTTTGAAATATTGATTTTGAACTGAGACATGATTTAAAACCGCATCATACATCAAATCAACTTGCTTTTGAAGCGAGTTTAAATGATCCCAATTTCCTAAGTTTGGATCTACGACACGAAAGTCGATCACTGAAAAACCATCATCAGAACTATATGGAAACATTGGCAGAATATGGATAATATTTATGACGTCTCTTAAATAATCAGAATGAAATTTTTGAAGTGTTTCTAGAGGCATTTCGCCTTTACGATAAAATGAATCACCATATGTAATGAGACATATATCATTTTGACTCACATCTTCATAGGATTTAAATTCACAAGATTTCCATTTTTTTATAAGTAAATCAATCTCGTTTGAAATCGAGACGTAATTTTGAGGATATAGAAGTTTTAGTCGATTAAGTATGGACAAAATAGGTAGCTCCTTTATCTAATTCTTTTTTCGGTTTTAGGATCAAAAAACATGGCTTTGTTTTCTTTAACACTGACAAATATTTTATTTTTAGCTTGTAAATCAAGAAGAGGAGACGAGATTTTAATAGATGATTCACCAACTTTTGTGATGATGATGACATGCGATCCTTGGGGTTCAATAAAATCAGCATTTGAAACGAAAAATGTTTCATCTGAACTGCTTTGAGATATCTCGAGATTTTCAGGGCGAACACCCATGATAATATCTTGCCCAATGTAGGGTGCCAACATTTTTTCTTCTGAAATAGGTAAGGTATAGTGGATATTTTCGTTTTTTATTACAATTCGATTGTTTTCTTTAACAACTTTCAAATTGAAAAAATTGGTGGGAGGCGTTCCTATAAAAGAGGCAACAAAGATGCTTTCACAATCAAAATAAACTTGTTTTGGTGTTCCAATTTGCTCAATTAAGCCATTTCTCATAATAACAATACGATCCGCTAAACTCATAGCTTCGCTTTGGTCATGAGTCACGAAAATTGAAGTGGCGCCTAAAGATTCATGGATATTTTTTAGTTCAGTTCTCATTGAAACTCGGAGCATGGCATCAAGGTTTGAAAGCGGTTCATCCATTAAAAATATTTTGGGTTCAACAACGATAGCTCTTGAAACCGCCACCCTTTGTCGTTGACCTCCAGAGAGTTGTGATGGGTATCTCGATAAGTATTCGGTAATATTCGTTTTCTCAGCTGAAGCTCGAACACGACGATCCATTTCGTCTTTATCAATTTTTTGCAATCTTAACGGGTATGAAATGTTTTCATACACCGTCATATGTGGCCATACTGCATAACTTTGAAAAATCATCGATACGCCACGTTCTTTCGGAGGTAAATTTATAATCGATTTTCCTTCGATTAAAATATCGCCGCCACTAATATCTTCTAATCCAGAAATCATGCGTATGGTCGTAGTTTTTCCACAACCAGATGGGCCTAAGAACACTAAGAACTCCCCTTTGTGAATCGACAAGTTCATTTTATTTACGATTAGATTTCCTTTTTGGGTATAACGTTTATCAAGGTTTACTAATTCTAGAAATGACATGATTTCCTCCTATACCGACACGCTGCCCCACATTTGGTTTACATATTTACGTACCACAAATGTGAAGATTAATGCGGGAATGATTAAAATAATTGATCCAGCAGCAGCGTATTGAAGATTCGTTGTATTATCGCCAATAGCTTGGTAAACCGCAAGAGCTAAGGTTGGGTGATCGTTTGTAAGAATTAATGCCGATATAGTATCATTCCAAGCGGTTAGAAAAGCATACATCGAACTGGCAGCCATCGCCGGAAGTGCCATTGGTAACGTAATTTTCATGAAAGTTTGAAAGCCATTGGCGCCAAATACCAGTGAAGCTTCTTCAAGTTCGCGGTTTATTCCAACAAAGATTGAACTAGTAATCCAAGAGGTTAGTGCAATGTTTGGAAGTGAATACAATATTGCCAAACCCAGCATCGTATCAAATAGGTTAAATCGAATTAAGATTACTGCTAAAGGAATTGAAATTCCGACGGTAGGAAACATCCTTACAATTAAAAGGAAAACACTAATTTGATCTTTGCCTCTAAATCTAAACCGTGCAATCGCATAGCCACACATACTTCCTAGAGTTAAGGAGATTAAGATGGTGAACAATACTGCAACGATACTATTAACGAGCGCTTCTTCAGCCTTACTTGTAATATAAAAGAAAGTTTTGAAATTGTGAAACATATTTTTTGCGTAAGTAAATTCCTTTGGACCTTCCGTTTTGACAATTTCAAAATCTTCAAGTAATTCATCACCGGTCTTATAAACTGAGAAATATTGTTCAAAATAGTTTGACAGTAATAATCCTGAATTTGAATTAATTGCATTTTGTTGCTCACCGCGACGATTGACGTATTTCACAGTGTATTCATTATTTAATTCATTATATTCGACATAAACGGTGACACTAAAAGATATGATAGGTGTTTTGGGATATTCATATATTTCAGTACCGTTAGAAAATGCATTGGCAAGGAAAAACATTATTGGGACAATAACAGCGAGCAAAACGGTCGTCATGACCAAAGTTATGATGGTTTTTTGTAAAACACTCAATTTTTTCATTTTTGAGTCCCCCGATCAAGCGCAGTTCCGCGTTTTGAAACCTTAAAATATATCAGGGTTACAGAGAAAACAATCAGTGCTGTTAAGAACGAGTAGGTATAAGCTAGTTTATTAGCGCCAGTTAATCCTGATAAAGGACCAACATAATAAGCAATTCGTTCAACCAAGAATGGAACATTTGAAAAGCCCATAACCATAACAACGACAGCCCACACTTGTACTGCGGCAATCATTCTTAAAATAACGGCAGTAATAATAGAGGGCTTCAGTAGTGGAATTGTAACATCTTTAATAATTCTCCATTTACTGGCTCCGAAGATATAGGCAGCTTCTTTTGTTTCTTCGGGAATATTTCCCAATCCCGCAATAAGGATTATTAGGACAGAGGGCATAACGGTCCATGTATCTATTAAAATGATAAGCATAACTGCATCCAGTCCACGAAGGCCTAAAAACGGTATCGTTTCATCGACGAAGTTTAATGATTGAAGTAAAGAATTAATCCAACCACTACTAATTAAACCGGTTTTCCATACGATAGCTACTGCAGTTGGTGTAATAGCCATCGGAATCATAATCAAAAATAATATCAATTTTTGACCTTTAAATTTGCGATTAATCATGATAGCCAGTGTCAATGCAATTAAAAATTGTAATATAACTGACACTGCAGCAAACACAGCAGTATTGCGTAATGCTGGTAAAAATGAAACTTGTTCCCAGATAAATTTGAAGTTTCCGAATAAAGTGAAGCTCCCATCGAGTGTTGTAAAGACCTCTTTAATACTTATAAGAATGGGTGATAGCCAAAAGATGGCATAGTAAAGAAAAGTCGGAAGTAGAAGCCAGAAAGGAGCCGTCCGTTTATTAAATACTTTTCTCATTTGTTCTTTGAAAGAGGGTTTAACTTGATTGGGTATAACAGAATTTTGCATAAACTTTCCCCTTATTAAAATGAAAGTAGGGTCGAGGTGGAACCTCAGACCCTACCCCACTAGGTTTAAACTATTTTACAAGTAAAGCAACCAATTGTGCTTGATAAGCATCGGCCTGAGCTTGTGTCAGGTCAGCTCCTGTTAGGAGAGTGCGATATAATTCAGTATAAATGTCTTTAACGCCTTGCCATGAAGTATATAAATAAGTGGGAAGACCAGTTACTTTTGCACCGCTGTTAAGAACAGAAAGTCCAGCAGCCATAATTTTGTCCGTATTGGATGTTCCAAGTTGATCGACAACTTCTTTAATTGGGGATATAACTCCGCCAAGTCCTGAGCAATAAAGATAGTTAATTTCTGGATTAGTAATGAATTCTAACCAATCAGCAGCAGCAGTTTGGTTAGCTGCACCTTTAACAATACCAAACGTCCATGCGCCAGCAGTTGATCCAGCTTTTCCAGTTGATGTAGCCGTTGGAGCCGGTCCAAGAACATAATTAGCTGGAGCAGAAGCATAAGCAGTACCAATAGGACCCATATGTCCGAAACTTAACCATAAATCGCCTGATTGTAATAAAGCGGTCGGTTGGTTTGTTTCTGATAATTTAGCTTCAGTCAAAATTGATCCGTCAGCAGCCATATCAGCGATGAGATTCCAAGCGGCTAAAGCCCCTGCATCGTTTAATAATGGATAAGAAGTTGAACCGAATGCTAATGCCATGCCACCCATTGGATACAATAATTGTGATCCAGCAGTTGCCATTGGGAAACCAGTTTTTGCTAGACCAGTTCCAACTTTAACATTCTTTGCCCAAAGAGCAAATTCTTCCCAAGTAATGGCATCGATTTTCGTAATTTTATTGCTTGCATCTTTTGTAACATCAACCGTTGAAGGGATGTATTCAAGAGCAGCAACGTTAAAGATGGAAATGTAGATATCAAAGGAAATCGGTACGAAATATGTTTTTCCATCTTTGGTAGTTGAAGCATCAAACATGGTCGTAATCGTTCGATCTTCAAATCCGTTAACAATAGCAGTGACATCTTGCATCCAATTACCTAGTAGGTAAGGAGTCATGTTTGCAGTATCAACCATGACGACATCAGTGACTACGTTTTGAGAAGTTTGTTCGGTTTCGATTTTAGTTTTTAAATCGGCTTGTGTCGTATATGTCAAATTGACAACCACATCATACTCAGCTTCGAACAACTTGATGAAAGTCTTGAAGAACACTCTCTCGCTAGCTTGTTGTAAACCAGAAATAGCAAGATTTAGTTCTCTTGTTTCCTCTTCTCTTTGGCAACCTAAAACACTAACACTCAACAGAGCTACCAATAGAAGGCCTAATACCTTTTTAAGCATTTTGTTTCCTCCTTAAAATATTTAATGAAATCTACGAGTAGTATATCAACTGTTCATGGCGAAAACAATATTGTGATTACCAAAAATGAAAGCGTTTTTTTGTACTAAAGTCTAAAAAAACTATAAAAAATATGATTAATAGACATTTTTAGTCAACTTTTTAACAAATACAGATAAAGAATAATCAAGTCTTTAATATTTTTGGTATCAAACCCAGTCAAATCACCTAGTTTCTGCATTCGATAATACAATGTATTTTTATGTATAAACAATTGTTCACAAGTTTTACTGATATCGAGACCGGTATTAATATATGTGAATAACGTTTCTTTTAATGCATCACATTTGTTTGTTGAATCAAATATGGATAATACTTGTTTTGATAGTTCACTTTCTTTCATTTGAAAAGCCAAGTCTTCGAGGATATAATCACATATTGAATTGATTTTATTCTGTATTGATAATTTTTCAACGACATTTTTGACTGAGAGTGCTGAGTCATAAGTTTGATGAATATCATAAGACGCAAATCCCACATAGGATTTAATAAATATTGGATTAGAATTCATTAGTTTTTCAATTCGATCTAAAGTGTCATCTGAATCTAGAAAGAATATGACTGCATTGAGGGTGCTTTCATGAATGACATATTCGCCACTCTTTAAATAATTTGTAATGTAGTCCGTCATTTCAGGATTGCTTTCTTTCATTTTGATTATAACGGCGATTCTTTTACATGACCAGTCGATGTCCAAATCCTTAGCTCTTAATTGAAATTCAGTGTTATATTGAAGTTGTGGATGACTTAATAGTTCATTGAAAAAATCTCGGACTTGTGTTTTAATTGCATAAGCTTTATTATCAAAAAATTGTTTTTCAATCATAAGTTCTGCGGTAACTCTGACAATATTTGCGATTGATTCAACTTCTGAGGGTTCCCCAGAAACACCGATAACACCAATAATTTCATCTTTATATCTGAAAGGAACATTAATCCCTTTTCTTTCCCACTCAGTATCAACATAGATAAAATAAGGTTGCTTTTGTTCTAATGCCTTCACAGCTCCAAAGTGTTTGTTTTCAATTCGTTCCTTATTACCACTTGCAATGATTGTTCCTGATTTATCCATTATATTAATGTTATATGGGACAATAGTCATAATATTATCAACGATTTTTTGTGCGAGATCAAAACTCAAACCACCTTTGAACATTATTTCACCTTCTTGAATTTTTATACATATCTTACCATAATAATAACAAAAAATCAGTATCATTTTGGATTATAATCTAAAAAAAAGCCGATTTGATTTCGGCCTTATAATTAATTTAAAATGATTAGATTATTGATTTGAAAAAAGAAGCAATGATTTCACTAATGATATCCATTCCAAATTTGTTGGGATGAACTTGATCTTCGTAATATCGAGATATGTCTTCTTGAAATAATTTCGTTGAAGCAGTCATGTCAATGTATGCAAGTTCTCGTAACTGAATGATTTTTAATAAGGATGCTCGATAATCACTTAATGTAAGTCCAATTTTATTTTTTGTAATAAATGCATTACCAGGATATGGACACCCTTCAGGAGTCTCATATCTATATATCGGTAATAAGCATAATATCTGCGTCTTTGGCAACGCATTTTTCAATCGATCGATAATTTCAAAAAATTGACTTTCGAATAAATCAATTTTAGATCCATAAAACCAATCATTGGTCCCATGCCAAATAATTATCCAATCAGAATTGTGTGGAATAATACTTTTTTCAATAATGATTGAATATAGATTGTTTGGTGTTGAACTAGATAGACCGCTTCCACTGATAGCGAAAGATTTTATCTCGTAAAAAATTCCGCTTTTCAGCAATCTTTTTGCATAACCGCCTTCACCGTGAGTATCGGTAGATATTGAATCCCCATAAATAGTGAGATTAATCATTCTTTTTCACCAAAATATCCAATGAAATATCGCCTTTTATTTGAAAAAAGTGAGTGACATCATTGAAGATAATATTTAGATTGAAGATATCATTTGTCTTTATTTTTATGTTCACTTTTTCATTATCAATGAAGGCAAGGAAATCAGCTTTTTTATTTAAGAAAGAAAAATTTACGCATCCTAATTTTGAATTTGATGAATCAATCTCCCATATTAACGTTTGAGATTTTGCATCAGCTTTTAATCCGATATAGTATTGAATTAAATATAAAATCGGCGCTATGCCTGTCCATCCAACAAAATCTCCTCTATCAGAATCGCCCTTCCCACGAAAATCCGCGGGATAACTTTCCCAGATTGAATGCGTTTCTTTATAGACGGCTAGCACATTTTCGAGATGATTAATCGCGATTTTTTTGGCTAATTTATGATGCCCATTAACTTCTAACCCATCGGTAATCATCAAATTGGTTGGACTCCACACCCCACCAGCCCAATATCCTCCATTCGAGTGAAAACCTATTTCATCAGCGGCTAAACTTGGAACCCGATGATTTCTATTAAAAGTATCAGGGTTTTCTAAGCATCGGATTAGGGATTCTATTTGATTTGTATTAGCAATTTCAGCTATTAATGGCCAAAAACCAGCAATTGTCTTTATTTTGATTTGCTTTAAATTTTGGTCAAGATCATAATAAAATCCAGTTTCATTGTCCCACATATAGCGATTGATTTGATTTGAAGTCATTTCGATATCTTTTTGGAGTGTGTTGATCCGTTCAAGCGAAACATTTACATTTATTATTTTATATATCTCTACTAGCATTTTGCCGAAAAGTACCATTTCTGATGATATATCAACACCGATAAGTAAATTCTTATTGCGTGGCGAATTATCCATACTGGCCCAGTCAGTAACATATAAATCTATATCGTGTCTAATATGCATTCGAAGCGATTGATAATATTGATATAATGCTTCATGAACAAGTAATAGTCTTGCTTTATTTCCAGTGTGTAAATAATGATAATATTCTGCGTAAGCTAATAGAGGATGATTTAAATTGTCGAGAGTATAATAAGGAATTTCATCGGGAGTTCTTTGTAAGTTTGGATAGTAGTACTCTTTGTTTTGAAGTGCTTTATCGATGCCTCGATATTGATAAATATTATGAAAATAAGAATGAAGTTTGGTCTGTTCTACATTAATCCATTTTGGATAATCAGATCCCGTTAATTTTGAAAATTCTCGAGGAATGAGTCCGTTTGGTAACTGCATATGATAAAAGTTATCTAATGTTATTATTCCTGGAAGATATTCGATATAATAGTTTAAAAAACGGCTTATGAAGCAGCTGTCCCATAAAAATAGATTCATATTAAAAGCACTATCTTGAAAATTACTGATTAAATTTGACCCAATCTCTGGAACTTTGGCATTTTTAAATGCACATTTTAGAGTATATGAATACATTTCCATCAAGTCAGGATTATCAATGATTGGTTTTGGTAAAAGATTAATAACGTCCTCATACTTAGGGATTGGTTTAAATATATATTTTTGTTTTTCGAAATAAATACCTCTTTTAAGTTCTTTCATATTAGGCTCCTAAATGGTTCTTATCTCCCATTTTATCAAATATGAAACAATTATGCATTGTATCTATGACTAAAATGATGAAATAATTTTGTCTGATTATCTAAAACATAAAGAAGAATAAAGATAACGGATTTTAGTTGTTGAACATGAACGCCGATTACCATCTTAATTCTTTCTATACAACGAGGATTTATAGTAAAATTTTTATTAAGAAATAGTATTTTTTTGAATAATTGAATATGATGAATACAAAAATACACTTATAAGAACGATACTAAGAATTTGTATTGATGATAAAGTCTCTGAAAAAAAACGTGTGTTATATATGTTACAAATTCTGAGATAATAATCACACGGCTTATAACGATTTCTTTTCTGATTAGTTGAAAGTAGATTATACAGATTGATAAATTTGAAAATGAGTAACCGAGTCTTTTTTATGTATTTAATCTTGATTTTTAATGTGAATTATATTCTGTTTTTAACGAATCAATCATTCATTTATGACAGTTACATGATGGATTATATATTTATATAACAAGTTCTTTACAAATCGATAGGATTTCATGTATAATTTTGCTACAATCATATGAAATGGAGATCTTTTATATGACAAAAACATCTGTTTATATGCGTTCAAAGCAATTAGTCAAAACAGTTAATATAACTTCAAAATCGAAGCCTGATGTCCCGGCAAATATTAAGAATAAATGGCAAGTTTTGATTAATCTTGCCGCCGAGGTTTTAAATGTCCCTGCGGGATTAATCATGAAAATTACTTCCACAGATATGGAAATATTCTTAAAAAGTCAAAACAATAACAACCCTTATCCCGCCCATGGAAAAGATGCTTTGGGGCATGGACTATACTGTGAAACGGTGGTTGGAACCAATCAACCGCTTCAAGTTGAAAATGCGCTAAACGATTCTATGTGGAATAATAATCCAGATGTAAAACTTAATATGATTGCATACTATGGGTTACCTATATCATGGCCGGATCATGAAATTTTTGGGACAATTTGTCTTCTCGATAATAAAGAAAACCGTTTCGGTGATAGATATACGGAGTTAATGCCTATGTTTAAAGAAATTATCGAGACCGACCTTAATTTATTGTATTTAAATAATCAATTGATAAAATTAAACAATATTGATTCTTTGACAGGTGTTGCCAGTCGTAAACGAGTATTTGAAGTCATAGCTGAAAGTATTCATAAGTTCAAAAAAATGAAAGAGTCTTTCTCATTGGCGATGATTGATCTTAATCAATTCAAATTAATCAATGATCAATATGGTCATAAGATTGGTGATGAAGTATTAATTAAATTTGCCAAATTTGTTCAAAGAAATATTTATGATGACGATTTCTTTGGGAGATATGGTGGAGATGAGTTTATTTTATTATTTCCAAAGCGCGATTTAAAAGATTCTGAAATGATTCTTTATAATTTAAAAACTAAAATGATGCAAGATACATATTTATCTAATTTTCAAATTTCTTTTACCTACGGATGTGTTGAAGTAAGTCATGACACTGAAGAGGTAGTTGAATTACTCGATAAAGCCGACCAACGTATGTATGATTATAAGAAAAGATAGAATGGTTCATATTTAAACCCCCGCTTTCACCGACGCAGATTAGCTTAGAATCTGCGTTTTTTAATATTTTCATACTAATAAAAGAGCTGTTATATGGTATGATAGAGTCGTTCAATATCGTAAGGACACGGGCGAAGGAAATGATGCATATGGGAAAACTTTGGAATCGCAATTTTACCATTTTAACTTTAGGATCATTTGTTTCTGCCTTTGGCAGCGCAGCAGCAAATATCGCTTTTGGCATTTTGATTTATGCAAAAACCGGTTCACCTTTGACGCTAGCGATATTTATTGTAATTAACATTATTCCGCGGATCATCACGAATTTTATTATAGGTCCTTTTGTAGACCGACACTCTCGTAGAAAGATTATTTTTACCATAGATTTCTTTTATGGTGTTTTTTTTGCAATCATTGCCGCCGTATTATTCACTGGATATTTCAATGTTGCAATCTTTACCGTCGTTGGCGCTTTTTTGGGTGTTATTGACACCGTTTATCAGATTGCATTTATGAGTTTGTTTCCTGAAGTCATCAGTGAAGGATATCATTCTAAAGCTTACTCCATTTCATCATTAATATGGCCCATATCAGCAGCCGTCATGGCTCCTGTTGCTGCTTTTTTTATTGAAAACTTTAACGCTGGAACAGCCATACTAATGTTATTTAATGCATTGACATTTATTATTACAGCTTCCTTAGAAACAAAGATTAAAGTCAATGAAGTCCTAAATACAAAAAAAGATGCTGGACCTAGGTTTTTGACTGATATGCGTGAGGGCATTCATTACTATCAGAAAGAGAGAGGCATTCTAGGTATCGGAATCCTTTTTTCGGCCTTTGCTTTTGTTTATGCCGCAAGTGACTTATTAAGAATGCCTTATTTTGTCAATCATCCGGTTTTTACATTACAGCACTTTTCGTTTTTGATATCAGCTGGAGCCATAGGTAGGATGGTAGGCGGAGTCATTCATTACATATTCAAATATCCTACGCATAAAAAATATCTTATTGCGGTCAGTGTGTATTTTACTGTTGAAATATTAAATGCGACATTGTTATTTATGCCTTATGCTGTAATGATTTCCATGAGTTTTATTGTGGGCTTGCTTTCGGTAACCTCCTTTAATATTCGCATGAGCGCAACCCAAACTTATATCCCCAACCATATTCGGGGTAGAGTGAATTCAACGCAACAAATGCTTTGGAATATCGGAACCATTACCGGAACCTTAATCATTGGGTTGCTTGCTGAATATAGTGGAGCTGATTATCGATTGATTATTATGGGAGCTTCTGTAATTAGTTTATTGGCGATTTTATTGATTCCGGTACGAATGCGAAACGAATTTATGAAAATATACAATGTTGATGTATAAAACAATAATGGTAATTCTCCAAGACGACCTTTTTTTGATTTATCTGAGATTAATTGCGATATAATAGAAGTAATCTTTAAGCTGCGAAGGGAGTGTTATGATGAAAAAATATCTTTTTTTAGGTGTTTCACTTTTTAATTTTACGCTTTATGTGTCGATGCGTTCTATTTGGTCGGGAATTGAAGGAATGTTTGGCATCCATATCTTACAATTTATTTTTCTTTTTATTGTTACTGCGTTATTTTTGTTAGCTCTCATACAAAATCATCTCAAAATGAATAAAATAATTCAGTCTATATTATTAGGCTTTTCTATCTTTTTGACGATTGCGTTATTCTACATGTTTTATTTGGGCATTGATAGTTTACGCTATTTTGTTAGAGCCTTCATTGATTTGCTATTTGTGATGTTGGTTGCCTACTTTGCTTATTTTATGATATTTAAGTTTCCATCTTGTAAACTATCAAAGAATAGGTTGTATAAACGCATTTTATTTTCAGTGTTTTCTTTACTATTATTTGTCATAACCTTCGATTTGGATTTTCATTTTATCACAAATAAACCGGTCGTTTATGCCGTAGAAGATACTTATCAAATCGTTTGGACAACTTCAACTCATGCAACAGCACAAGTGATGGTAGGTGATACAACCTATTATGATTTATATGCAGGAAGTGAACGTTCTGAAACGACCATTCACAAAGTGGTGGTTCCGATGGCTGAACTTGATGAAGCTAAAAGTTATAAAATATCCTCAACACATGTTTTATACAGAGGACCTTATTCGGGAATATTAGGTGGTCGAGTGGAGGCAACTTTTAATTTCAAACCTGTTGATTTGACCGATGGATTGAACTATTATACAATATCTGACACACATACTCGTAACCAGGCTGCGATAAAGGCTGGTTCCTATTTTGGGGATGATCTTGATTTTTTAATTTTAGCGGGCGATATAATGAATCATATTGAAAACGCTGAAGACGCAGAAGTCATTTTGGCACTAGCTTATGGCGTAACTAAAGGTGAAAGACCGGTTATTTATGCAAGAGGAAATCATGAAGTTAAAGGAACTTATGCGAATCAATTACATCGTTATGTCGGAAGTGTGGATGAGAAATTCTTTTATACCTTCCAATTGAATCATGTCTATGGTATCGTCCTGGATTTAGGAGAAGATCATGATGATTCCTGGTGGGAATATTATAATACTGCATATTACACTCAATACCGTAATGATCAAACGGGATTCATTCAAGATATAATTGATTCTAATGTTTTTTTAGACCCATCCATTGAATATCGAATCGGCGTTTGTCATATTCCGGTTGTGTTGGTTGAAGACGACTATTTAGATGCTATTTTAAATGAATGGACTCCTTTGTTGAATCAACTGAATTTAAATGTGATGATTAGTGGTCATAAGCACCAATTATTAGCATTTACAACAAACATCCCTACAGGAGTCGAGTTTTCTTATCATGAAAACTATCGATCAAATACCGTTGTGGGTTATCGTACCAACGCAAATTTCACTAATTTTATTGCCTCAAGAAGAAGTTTGATTCAATCACCATCAACCAAAGAAAACCTGTTTGGAAGGGTCTTTACTGGATTAGCTACCTCCGTTTCTTTCACATCAAGAATAGCTTCATTTCAATTTACGAATAGCCAAGGAGAAATTGTTTCAGTGATTGATCCTTATGATGGAACCCTACATTCAAGTTATGAAATAAGTCTCGATTAATTACTTTTCCATCTTCGATTTCAGTGGAATAAGAAATCTTTTTATGATATCATATGACTATCAGTTTTTGAGGTGATTTAATGAATAAATATGAAGAATTAGCAAATTTAATTTATCCGAACATCAAGACGACACTTGCGGATTTAGAAGCCAGATATCCTTTACGCAATATCGATGAAAATGCGATGGTAACGCGATTTGCCCCTTCTCCAACCGGATTTCTACACACGGGGTCTTTGTTTGCTTCTCTCATTTCATGGCGCATGGCAAAACAGTCGAATGGCATCTTTTTTTGTCGGTTAGAGGACACGGACACAAAACGAGAAATTACTGGAACAGGAGACCTGGTATTAAACGAACTTTCAATTTTTGGCATTACACCAGATGAGAGTTTTTTACAGGGTGGACTGTATGGTCCTTACCGTCAAAGCGAACGTAAAGAACTTTATGATACTGTGATTAAATCAATGATTATCCAAGGTAAAGCCTATCCTTGTTTTTGTTCGCATGAAACGTTAAACGATATGCGCGTCTTTCAAGAATCAATCAAAGTCAATCCGGGTTATTATGGTGAATATGCAACGTGCAGAAGATTATCCGTAGAAGAGATGATTGATAAAATCATGAGAGCGGAACCCTATGTCATGCGCTTTAAGTCATCGGGACATCATGACGGAAAAATTACTATTCATGATGAAATTCGTGGGACATTAGAATTAACAGAAAATGATCAAGACATCGTCATTATGAAAAGTGACGGATTACCAACTTATCATTTCGCACATTTGGTTGATGACCATTTTATGCGTACCACTCATATCACTCGCGGTGAAGAATGGCTTTCAAGTTTACCCATTCATATTGAACTTTTCGATTCAATTGGGTGGCAAAGACCCCTTTATGCACACTTGCCGGTGATTATGAAACAAGAAGATGGCAGAAGAAGAAAACTATCAAAACGAAAAGATCCGGAAGCAGCTGTTTCATTCTTTTTGGAAGCAGGATATCCTATTGAAGGTATCATGGAATATTTAATGACGATTGCCAATTCAAATTTTGAAGAATGGCGTTTAGTAAATCCAATTTCTAACATTTATGACTTCAATCTATCCTTTGATAAAATGACTTTGGATGGAGCATTATTCGATTTGGAAAAAGTCCAATCTATTTCAAAAGAGCGTTTAGGAGCCATGAACGCTGAAGAGATATCGATGAAAGCATATGCTTGGGCAAAATTGTATGATGAGAATTTTGCCAATTTAATTAACCAAAACTTTAGTTACTTTAAATCAATTTTAAACATTGAACGCGGTGGTGAAAAACCTAGAAAAGACTACACTAAATACAGTGATATCTTTCCAATCATTGACTTTATGTACGACGAATATTTTGATAAAGCTTTAACGACAGATTTACCGTATAATCCTATTTTTTCAATTGATCAACTAAAAATGGTTTTAAATCAATTTCTCATGCGCCCAGGAATGGAGCTAGATGAAGAATCATGGTTTGAAAATCTTAAGTTATTAGCTTCTGAAGTTGGCTTCGCTCCAACCGTAAAAGAATATAAGAAAAACAAAGATGCTTTCCTTGGTCATATTGGTGATTTTGCAGAAATCATACGAATTTCAATATCAGGAAGAAAGAATACACCTAATTTCTATCAAATCATGAGAATATTGGGTATTGAAAGAATTAAACAAAGAATTAATAAAACGATGTCGATTTTCTAGCGACATCGTACCATGGCCCGTTGGAGAAACGGTTAACTCATCGCCCTCTCAAGGCGACATTCACGGGTTCGAATCCCGTACGGGTCACCATCCTTAACCGAGTAGTCATTCTCACACAAGAGAATGGCTTTTTTTGGCCTTATTATGCTGTTAAATGAGTGAAAAACCATTGCGATTTTCGTCTTTAGAAACTTAAAAGCCAACAGTTTTTTAAGTCGAGACATAACTTCTTTTAGCCATTTAGGGTCTACACTCCTGTTTTCAAGAAACTTATGTACAAATAAGCGTTTTTTAAAAAGCATCTTGAAAATCCAATTAAGATTTGTAATAATTGTATAAAAGATTAACTTATCTACACGTAAGTTTTGGGTGTATCTCATATTTTTAGCGTGGTAATCGTGGTAGATGTGGTAAAATTAAAGAAAATATTTAATCAGGGAGAGTTCTAAATGATGGATAATAATGAAGTGAAAGCCAAAATAGAGGAGTTTTACAAAAATAATTTTTATAATGTTGAGTCGAGCATAATTAATGAGACTATTTTTGAAATCAGCTATTTTGTCAGCGAGGATTTATATCCTACAACTAAATTTAAAATGTATATAAATTTCGCTAAAAAATGTGTATCAAAATTCGATTCAACTAATGAGCATGAATTACTATTATGTGAAGAACTAAAATTTTTTGATTCACTTAATTACGAAATATGTCCTCAAGCTGAAGTGGAAACGGGGCAAGATATTACGAATTGGTGGAATGAACATGATTGCAACGATGAATATATAGAGAAAAAAAGAAAACCTGAAATAATAGAAAACAGAGAATCATTCACCAAAAACCAAAGTAATGTGAATCAAGACCTACAGCAAGACAATGGTGAATTCATGTTGTATCAATATGTTGATCCAGTTACTTTAGAAAAAGTAGATTTTGTTCAATGGGTTAATGAACTGCTAGATAAAAAAGGTATTGATGTCAGAGATTTAAATGGTGTGATATCATCTGATGTTAAATACTTGATGAAAAACAATAAGAATTATAATCCCAGCAAAGAAACAGCTATCTCCTTAGCGATCGGACTAGAATTAAATGTGGATGAAGCACAAGAATTAATGCATAAAGCTGGGTTTCATTTATCAGAATATATAGAATATGACAGAATTATATTATCAGCTATTGAAAATGAATTTGATATTGTTGACACAAATTTAGAACTACTAAAAATAAAATCTAAAACGCCAGAATCAAAAAATGTTAGCGATAGATATCAATACAGTAAAAAACTATTAGGATCCGAATCTATTCAAAAAGAAACATGGAAGGAAATTAATAACCGATAAGAATTAAGCATCAGTATTGAAAAATATTGATGCTTTTTATTTTGTCTCGTTTGACAAACGATACTTTGAATTTGTGTATTGATATACTAGTGGTAGGAGTTTTAAAGAAAACAAACATTTAAAAATAATAGAGATAAAGGTTGGTAGGCAAATGAATAAAAAAGAAGAAGATCTTATTCACAATTTAGAAATGCTCGTAAAGTATAAAAAAAGTAATGAACTACGAAAAATAGGGAGTGACTCGAGCATCATGGCAAATCACAATAAAATTGCTGAGCAGTATTTGATTGCCGCCATTGAATTGGGAGATACAGAAGCTTATACTGATTTAGGCGTTTTATATATTCATCACTTTAAGAAACCTAACAGAGAAAAGGGTTTTGAATATTATCTTAAAGCGTCTAGATTAGGAGATAAACGCGCGATTGGATTATATGTTCGAGACAGTGCATGGTTTGACTACCATAATGATATTGATGAGATTATGAAATTGGCAGTTCAATATAAAGAAACATCGGGTTCTTCTATGTATGCATATAGCTTGATTAATTCAAATCAAATCGATGAAGGTATTCAAATTCTAGAAGCTATTAAAGACAAAGACCCTAATATTTTAATCGATCTTGCTATTTTAGATATACAAGCATTGCATGATGAAGAGTTAATCATTGAGCGATTAATCGATTTTACAGAATTCTATATTTATGATGTCCTTCGAATGTACTCAATGAACGCATTAGGAGATGATAATTGGTTCTTGCACTATGGAATAGGGCATAACCATAAAAATTTTGTTATGTATTCAATTCTTATTGAAGCATTAAAAAAAGCTGCTGACAACGGAAATCATTTAGCAGCACTCACCTATAGTTTCTTCACATTTGTGGGCATATGTATGAAAGAGCCGGATTTAGATAAATATAAAATCTATTTTGAAAAAGCATTTGAAGGTGGATTACCATTTCGGCATATTTTTACTAGTATGTTTGAGAGTGCAGAACCTTATGAAGAAGGAATGGTGATACATCTTGAAGAAGATGAAGATTGAAATGGATTCATTGATTTATGAACTTGGTAATGATGAAGCAAGTCTTGTCGGTAATACCATAGATAAAGTTAATGAATTAAATATACCTAGAAAGATTATCTATGAAAACAAAGAATATGTTGTAACTGAAATAGCGCCTCAAGTTTTCAAAGGTAATCGATACATAAATTGGGTATCTATTCCAAGCACAGTGAAGAAAGTTGGTGCAGAGTGCTTTGCATCATCGAGCATAAAAGAACTATATTTTGAACAAATCGTAGCATTGCACGAAGTCGAGATTTGTGAAAGTCTATGTCATGACGCTATACGATTAGAATACGTTCATTTAGCATCAGGAATAACAAATATACCGATCAAATCTTTTTATAACTGCGTAGCGCTTAAGGAGATAAACACACCATGGAGATTAACGAGCATCAATAGAATGGCGTTCTATAACTGCTATAATCTGAAACACTTTGACTTCACAGAATTGATAACTACCATATCTTCGCAAGCCTTTTATGGAACGAATCTCAATTACGCAGAGATAGGAAGTAATGTAAAAACCGTTGAAGATTTAGTGTTTGCCAATATAGAAAACTTAAGAACATTCGTTGTTGCAAGTCAAAGCTATGAAATGGGAAATCAAATTATTTCAGATAATCATAGAGTTGTTGTGTATTTGAAAGGGACAGAGCAATCACAAAGCGTCATATCTTTCAAAGGAAAAATGTCTAAAGATCATTACTATATCATTGATGATTTCAATTTGATAGAACAAAATGGAATACGATACATCAAATTTTCTAAGAATCTTATTCGCATTTTATCATATAATGAAACTAATATAGAGTCACATGTGACCATTCCAGAACAAATCGAAGGGGCACCAGTAACTGACTTTCAACCAGGGGCATTCAAATATTCGAACAAGCTTGAATCCGTTGTGTTTCCCAAAAGTATTTTAAGAAACAAAGGAAAAGTATTTGAAGGAGCCTCCAACCTAAAAAAAGTAGTTTTTCAGCATCAGTTGACATTGGAAGAAGCTCGGTGGATTGTTAGTAATGACAATGCAGAAATTGAGATAATAAATTAAAAATTAAAAGAGAGAAAAACCAATATGAAAGAAAGACCAAATGCAATAGATTTCATGAATGTATGCAAGTTACTTCATCCCTTTGAGAAACAATTAATAGAGATCAAAAAGGCTAAAGATAGAGATGAATTGTTAGAGATTGTATATTCGAAACAACCTCATGAAGTTATTGGTTTTGACAGACGTTCAGAAGCGTTTATAAGGTATGATATCACGAACTTAAGTAAGAAAATATTTAATATTGTCAAAAGTCTTAAACAATATACATATGAAAACAAAACGATACGAGAAATCAATGATTTACGCGCTAATGGTTCATCTAATTCATATAGTCAATGGACATTAGAACAAGTGTATATTCATTTGCAAACAATGTATGACAATGTGATTTGGGGGAAAGATTTGGTAGATGAATTGTATGTTGAATATACTGTAATTCAAGGAGACATTCTAGATATACTGAATTGCTTTTTGGTAAGGACATAAAAATCAGATATGTAGTTCAGTTATCAAAATGCTGTCTAGGCTATTTAATATTAAAATAATAAGTTGATAAATTAACGAAATGAGGTATTAAGACTTATGTCAGTTAAATTTTCTGATTTAGATATTGAAGATCAAAAATGTATTGAACCACATTTAAGATACTTTTATGATAAGGTCACATTTGATACAAGGACTCGTTGGGTGATGCAATTTAGTCAGAACGACTATACTGGATATAGTTCGTTTGATACCTGGAATTTCGCGGATGAAAGTCAGTTTGAAGATATCAAACTTGATTTATTCTTGCATGGTTTGAATTTATATGAAGTAACCAAGTTTGGAAATATACAACTCGTTTCTAAAAGGAAATACATGCAACCCCAGAAATGGTCGACTGATGAAGTGATAAATCTACGTAGCACCGATGATTTTGAGAATATGCGCATCAATGCCGAAATTAGAAAAATCCTACAATCTGAACAATTGATTGAATTACAAGAAATAAACTTTATAAGTTGGAATAGAAGGATAGCTTTAATAGTCTATAAAATGACAGACATTAATCTAGTTTTAGTAGATGATTGCAAAGATCTAGTAGACCGTATCATTCTTCATTTCTCTAGTCCTAACAATATAACCATTCAAGCCATGAGTGAAATAGTCGATGAAATCTGTCATCATTTTATGACGTCACTGACCCCGACTATCGGTGTATGTGTTAATCCTGAGTTTTCTGAAGAACTTGTTTCTATTTTTCTATATTGTAAAAATTTAGAGGTGAATGTGTAGTATGAATAACCAACCTAAAGAACTTCATTTTATTCAAGCTTTAGCATATTAATGCCCTATCATGGATAATTAACAAAATATATAATTCTTATCATAAATATCATATTGCCCTAGTGAATCAATTGACCGATTACAAATCGATATGTGAAGAATAATCAATGCTATACTTATCTCGTTCAGATACAGTAATTATGGTATACCTTATGATAATAAATAAACCAATAAAGGAGAATAGTCATGTTCGTTCGACATTATCATATTAGAAATCAACTATATAAAGAGGAATATCGACCTGCTAATTGTATCCCTCAACAGGTTGCGGTACTTGTTGATCATGCTTATCCAAATATGAACACATATGAGACGATTCAACATAAAGGTTATATTGAAACAGGAGATATTATTCAAAGAAATGCGCCACAAAGATCTGGACTCATTCATGTCTTATTTTATGTAAAGGAAGAGGAACTTGCATTAAAACTTGCACAGAGATGGGTAAATGAAGAAGCACAAAAGAAGCTGGATTATCGTGTTATTGGAATTGACCACTATTTTTCAGTTTTTGAGTAAAAGAGAGGAATAATGAATTATTCATGTAAGTGTTTTCGTGATTATGAAAAATCAAATATGTTAATCCTTTTCATCAAATCAATCAAGGGCACTTCATCACTTTTGGTGATCATTATGATATAATAGACAGAAACAAATAAATAGAGATAAATGGAGTGAAACACTTGCAATTTTCAAAAAACGCAACAAGACTTGTAGGATATAACTTGGGTGATATTGAACTGAATAAATTGGGTTAGTATGGAAAATTCGATAATAAAATTTCTTATAAGGAAGAGAAAATAATGAGTACAAGAAGAGTATTGATAAGTGAACAAGATTATGTAAAGGCATTAATAAACACAAGAGATATCGGTGCAACAAACAAAAGAATGACAGAATATATCATCGATAAAATACTGAGAAAGTATACAGAAGAAAGACCATGTATATACGTTTCGCAAAAAGCAATAGATGAAGCTAATTCTAAAAAAATCGAATTAGATTTATGTAACCATGGTCAATTCAGAAAAACTTGTGGAAAAGGGATAAAATTGAGATGGGAACATAGCAATATCGTTAAGGATTTAGTCGCAAAAATAATTAAGGGTATTGATCCGAATAAAGTCTTATCAGACACAATTGTATCAGTAATTGCTAAGGATGAAGATGATAAATTAAACGCATTACATTATAGAAATAAAAGAGACCCTAATTTTCTGGATTCATATCATAAAGCAGGTATTAAACTTGTAAAATATGAAATATATCAGAACTCAAAAAAGAAATCATGTAATTAGTTTCACTGGTTCGAAA
>DILB01000024.1 GCA_002424815.1 Caryophanales bacterium UBA5603 | reverse complement strand
TGATGTGTTTGGGAAAACATATCTACGGGTTGGATTCTTTTCAAATCATATCCCGCATTAACTAAGATCTGAACATCTCTTGCCAATGTCAAAGGATCGCAAGAAATATAGACTATTTTTTTCGGTTTAAGTTGAAGTAATTCATGGATAAAATCGTTGTCGAGACCCAAACGAGGAGGATCAAGGAGAACAATGTCAATCCATGTTTTTTCTGAATTCATCAAATTGACATACGAAGCAGCATTATCTTGAAAAAATCGAATATTCTTTACATTGTTAATCTTAGCATTTTGAATTGCGTTTTTAACTGATGTCGGGTTGATTTCAACAGATAATACTTTCCTAACGTGTTCAGCGATTAATATGCCAATGGTTCCCACGCCTGAATAGGCGTCTAATATGACATCATTGGGTGATGGCTTAGCTAATTCTATCGCTTTTTGATATAGAATTTCCGTTTGTCGGGAATTAATTTGATAGAATGATTTAGATGAAATGATAAACTTTTTACCAAGCATTATATCAGTAATCGTACCACTTCCAAACAATATTCGTTCAAAATCACCTAAAACAACAGAGGTTTTCCTAGAGTTAACATTTTGAACAATTGAAGAAATTTCAGGATGAGCCAACCGTAAATCTTTTACAAAATTGTTTCTTCCATGAAACATTTCTTCGACTGTAACAATAACGACTAATACCTCTTCTGTTTGACGACTGCGTTTAATTAATATATGCCGTATTAATCCGGTCTCACGATCTTCAAGATAAGGTTTTATCTTATGCTTAATTAATAATGCTTTTGCAGTTCTGATGATTTTGTTTGCCACTTCATCTTGTATATGACAATCATCAACATTTACCACTCGATGAGTATTTTCTTCATAAAAACCACTGACAATACGTTTTCCTTTCTCTGAAAATACCATTTGAATTTTATTTCGATAATGATAAGGATCTTTCATACCTATACAAGGTAATACCGATTCCGAAGAAAGTCCTTTGCCATCTAGACATGATTTTACATATTCATTTTTTAAAAGTAACTGGGCCGTATAATCAAGATGTTGTAATTGGCATCCGCCACATTCAGTGTAAATGGGACATGGCGGTTTAACGCGATTGCGTGCTGCTTCTATAATTTTGACTACTTTTCCATAACCGTGGTCAAATACATCGATTGTTGCTAATTCTCCAGGCAATAAATTTGCGATGTGATATTCTTTTCCATTATG
Organism: Caryophanales bacterium UBA5603; assembly: GCA_002424815.1. GTDB lineage: Bacteria > Bacillota_I > Bacilli_A > Izemoplasmatales > Hujiaoplasmataceae > UBA5603. The sequence continues at coordinate 28,673 of DILB01000024.1, read as the reverse complement.
CTTTGTAATTCCATATCCTTGTAGATCCATTGAAATACAACGAGCGTTTTGAATAATCAATGCTAATCACCGCCTTCTGTGTTTATGTATTATTATACAATACTTGACTATCCCTTTATAGAACTATTTTGATAAATGCAAATTTTTTCAAATTAATGCTAAATATGCTATAATACTAATACTAATGGAGGGTACACATGAAAAGATTACTAACTATTTTTTCAACTTTTATTTTATTGTTAACTTTTTTTGCTTGTCAAGCGACCGTTATATCGACAACCACATCTACTACTTTATTTTCAGAAACCACTTCGATTTCACTAACAGAAAACATTACGACAACACCAACACCCGTTGAACCCTTTAAGCCCATCGGTTATTCGCTTCTACAAGATGAACTTGATTCAATCGGAATACCTTCGATGGGTAAGATTCGCTTACTTGTTTTCGTAGTCGATTTTATCGATGCTCCAGCGAGCGAAACGGGTGTTTCGCTAAACATGATTGAATCAGCCTTTAATGGAAGTTCAGATTTAACTGCATTCGAGTCATTAAGAAGCTACTATTTAAAAAGTTCTTATGGAAAACTAGATTTGATCGCAGATATTTTTGGGTTTTACCGTGCAAAACATTCCGCCTCCTATTATGAAGAAGAATATGATAAGCTTTATGCTTGGAATGATGAAACAAATGATTATTTATATCAAGAAGATGAAGTTACTTTTCCAGACTCTGATATCATTAATGAGCTTTTGAAATATTATGATGAATACATAGATTATTCTGAATATGATTTTAATAAAGACGGTTATATTGATGGCCTTTATGTTATATATTCAACACCGGTTAGTTATGATTATGGCAGCGATCTCTGGTGGGCTTATCAAGATTATTATATTTATACAAATGATGTATTTGATGGTGTCGAAGCCAATTATTTCTGTTGGAGTGGCACAGATTTCTTATTAGAAGGTGGGAGAGGAATCAACGCAAGGACAATTATTCATGAAACTGGCCACATGCTTGGGCTCGATGATTATTATGATTATGATGTTTCTGATAAGTATAACTCGGGGGGGTTAGGTGGAGCCGACATGATGGATAATAGTGTGGGCGATCACAACCCGATGTCAAAAATACTTCTAGGATGGATAACACCGCTAGTAGTTACTGAATCGATGGATGTTAACCTCTTACCATTTGTTGATTCTGGTGAAACCATCTTATTAATTAATGAATGGAAGGGAACTATCTTCGATGAATTTCTTTTGATTAGTTTCTACGCTCCAACAGGCATAAATTTTAAAGACCGTTCAGATATTTTTTCTATTAGAGGTGTCATAATATATCATGTGAACGCAAGAATAGGTCAAGGGTATAATGAAAATTCCTATTATTATACTCTTTTCAATAATAACAATACTGATAGTATTTTTAAATTCATAGACATTATTGAAGCTGATGCTGATGGCGATATTTTCAAATATTCTGATGCTGAAAACAGTGATTTGTTTCAACAGGGTGATATTTTTCGTAAAACCATTCATGAATCCTATAACTGGCATCAAAATCAACTGAAAATGAATTTTACTGTAGAGATTATCTCATTAACCCCTTCTCAAGTAAAAATTAGAATTGAATTTAAATAAAAAAACGGATTAAATGAAATAGCCCATTTGTAATTTGGTTTTCTTTTAAGGGGCAGTTCATTTATCCGTTTTTTATTCAGCATACATTTTATATAAAATATATTGGATTAATCTTTGTGGCAAAATACGATTGAGTATCACAAAAAGTTTATATTGTAATCCTACGGTACGAAATAATGGCATATGTTTTTTATTCAGCATTTTTAAACAAATTTTTGCAACCGTGATTGGATTCTTTCCATTTTGTTCATCTTTTTCCATTCGTCTTACTGAGCGTGTAATCCGAGTACCATAGTCTTTATGTGTCTCAGGATCAGATTTTTCACGATTTTGAGTAAATCCAGTCGCAGTATCTCCAGGCATAATAGCACCAACTGATATACCAAAAGGTTTTAATTCAAGCGCCAGTGCCTTAGTAAAAGCATTAATCGAGGCTTTTGTCATCGAATAAAATGTTTGAAAGGGAATTGCTATATCAGCTGCAACAGATGATATATTGATAATTTTCGTACCTTTATGATTACGCATGAGAGGAATAAATGCTTTTGTCATCAAAAACGCACCAAGTACATTAACATCAAAAATTTTATGTACAGATGAAAGGCTCGTATATTCTACTGCACCCGATATTCCCATACCCGCACAGTTTATCAAAGCAAAAATGTGTCCATATTCATCTTCTACTCTTTGTGCAAATGAATTCACTTCATCCTCTTTAGAAATATTAACCAACTGATATTCAAAAGCATAAGGTTGTTTAGGATAATTACGCGAAATTCCAATAACTTTAAAACTATTTTCATGAAGCAACTTTGCGATGGAATAGCCAATACCTGAAGAAGCTCCTGAAACAATCACAATTTTATTCATGATGATTATGCATATAGGATAGTAAAGCCTCTTCGCTATCAGGAAGATTAGATAATACATCGACGATAGTTGCGATGGCTTCGTCCATTAATGCTTTTGAATGCGTCGCAGTATAACTGGTTCTAATTAAACACTCACCTTCAGGTGTCGCTGGTGGCAAGACAGGATTGACATATACTCCTCGCTCATATAGTACTTTGCAGGCTACTAGAGTTCTAAGAGCGGTATAAGTATAAATTGGTATAATTGGCGCAATTGAATTTTCAAGTATTTTAACGCCTTTTTCTTTTAAATTTGTACGAACATATTGAGCGATATCGAGTAACGCTTTTGGACGTTGTGGTTCACTTTTCAAGATTCGAAGCGATTCTAAAGCGCAGGCAACATTCGCGGGAGTTATAGCAGCACAAAATATAAAAGGACGGCTTTTATGTTTAACAAATTCAACAACATCTCGATTAGCAGCCATATATCCACCTAAGCTTGCCAATGATTTAGAAAAAGTTCCCATGATGATATCGACTTCATCTTCTAAATCGAAATATTCAGCGGTTCCGCGGCCCGTAGCTCCAAGCACACCAAATCCGTGAGCATCGTCTACCATAACTCTTGCGCCATACTTTTTCGCAAGTTTAACAATTTCGGGTAAATTACATATATCGCCGCTCATTGAAAAGACGCCGTCGGTGACGATTAATTTACCTTTTGTGTCATCTGCTTTTGCTAGAACTCTTTCGAGATCTTCCATATCATTATGAGCATAGCGAATCATGGTTGCATAACTTAGTTTTGCACCATCATAAATTGAAGCGTGATTTTCTCTGTCACAGAATATTAAATCATTTCTGCCGCAAATAGCTGAAATAATTCCAAGATTGCTTTGGAATCCCGTCGAAAAAGTTACGCAAGCTTCTTTATGTAAAAAATCAGCCAATTCTTTTTCTAGTAATATATGTGAGGTTAAGGTACCATTGAGAAAACGAGAACCTGAAACCCCAGATCCGAATTCGGAAATTGCTTTAATGCCCGCTTCTATAACCCTTTGATCGCCTGTCAAACCAAGATAGTTATTTGAGCCAATCATGATTCGGCGTTTGCCTTCCATCATGACTTCAATATCTTGCTTTGTTTCTAGTGCGTGAAAATAAGGATATACGCCCAATTTTTTATAATCTTCGACAATTGTAAATTCTTCAACTTTTTTAAATAAATCCATGATATCATGTCCCCCTGAGGTTTATTCTTCTAATACGATATTGCCATGGAAAACAATGAGATCATCGCTTTCTATGGTAAATCTTTGAAAATTTTGGTCAATAAACGATTTTTCAGTTTCAAGGTCAGAAATTAAACCATAAAAACCTTCATTGATTACTATGGGATCTAATTCCCCGTTGTTGGCTACATTTGCTAAATACTCAGCTAAATTATTCTGATTATCAAGTGATTTAGAGATACCGTGTTCGTGTTCACATTCACAATCATGATGACATTCGGATTGTGAATCTTCCTCATGGTTACATTCACAATTTGAATGACATTCATGAATATCTGATTGGTAACTCGCCAACCCAATCCCAATTTCGATTTGTGGCATACTGTTTTGAGCAAGAGCATCATTGTAAATTTCAAGCATCGAGTTAATTGTCACGGCATCATCCAATAGATAAGCGGCACTTTCTCCTTCGGGTGTAAAAGCAATGGCTTTGACATGAGATGGGCTAGAAATAACTAATGTGACTTCTGGATTTTGTTTTAATTGGACAAGTGTTTCAAGTAAAAACGATTCGAGAAGATCTGTTGCGCGTGAATCGACCTCCACATTATAAAAATCTTGAAGATTTTTGACATAAATGTACATATCTGTATAAATATCTTCATATTCCAAATCATCAAACGCTTCAATCAATTCCATCCTTGGCGGAGTGGTTTTTATTTGATCGCTCGGCGATTCAAGAATCTCCCAAATTATCGATCTAATATCTTCCATGTATATCCTCTTTTCTATGACAATGTTGATATTATATCATAACAAAATGGGTTTGTATATATGCAACAAGCAACGATAAATAGCTCCTGAGTAAACAGTGAACAATTCTATAATCTTTGATTATAAGAAAACTAGTTTCTGCTTTTAATCATCAAATTTGTCAAAGCGTATATCAATAGTATCATCTGCTTATTTGTTAAGCAAGCCTTTCTAAAAATGATGTTTTTAAATTAATTAGAAAAAGAAAAACGTCTCAGAAGAGACGTTGATTCGACAGTGGTGCGCCATCGGGGACTCGAACCCAGGACCCAATGATTAAGAGTCATTTGCTCTACCAACTGAGCTAATAGCGCATGCATACTATATGATATGCTATTAATCATATTTTGTAAAGTTTTTTTGATCGAGACTAGTAAAAAATTGTTTCAAATTTTGAGAACGAACAAAATATACACCATAGACTAAATCGGTAGGATTTACAATCGCAACATCACTCTCGTTTAGATATCTTATTATCGAATAGCAATTGGGATAAATCAAAGCAATTTTTATGATTTTCTGCTGTATTTGCGGGTCAAAATCAATGAATTCCTTAACTCGTGGAAATAAATCAGGGACAGTAGACCGTCTCCAACCGCGAAGATCAGCGTTATCACACCAAAAATACTTGTTTGTGATAATCAATTCGTGATTAACATCAAAAGGTAAAACCTTAATTAGATATCGAATATTATCGGTATCAATATAATATTCAAAAAAATTAACTCCGGATTTATGAATAATATTGCTTGAAAAAGATTCTGATAAAATATTAGTAATTGCCTTGCGTCGTTTTTTTTCTATGGACAATTTAATGACAAAGAATACAAATGATCCAATAATAATTAATAATGCTATTAATAATAAAACTTCATCTGTTTCCATAATATTACCTCATTTGAGATGTTGTTAACATTATATCAAAAATCATCATAATATAAAACAAAAACAAAAAAAGTTGCTCCGAAGAACAACTTTAAAAGATAGATTAAAACTTATTTTTTGATTTCGCCTTCAGCTACATTGGCAAACAAATTAGTTAAGACAGTCAAGTAAGCATCTGTTTTAATCGTAACGCCTGCAAGTCCATCAACTAGAGTTGATCCGTCAACTGAGATACTTCTTCCGCCAACTGATCTTAAGTTATAAACTTGACCCGTCGAAAGAACATAGTTTGTAATTAAGTTTGCTTGTTCGAACCATTCAAGAGTGGCTTTAGCAGTTGTTGAAGCAGTCCAAACACCATTAGCGAAAGTATAAGCAGCGCCAGTGCCTTTCATGCCATAGTCATTGCCAAGTTCTTGTTTTGTTTTAACATTCCATTCAAAGGTATTCTTAACTGCAAGAACGCTCTTCTTTTGAAGTGTATCAAGTTTCAATTCTGTTACTTCACCTTTTGGAGTTACAACCATTGAACCGATATAAAGATCTGTACCAGAACAATAGATTGATTGGAATTTTCCAGCTTTTGCAAGTTCAACAGCTTCTGCTGCTAAAGCAAGATATCCGCCATCTTTGATTGTTACGCCAGCAACATTATCAATAACATTCGATGCATTTTTTGTAATTGAATCAACGCCGTTTGCTAACATAGCAGCTTCAATTCTATTAGCTTGAACAAACCATTCGGCGATTGCACCACCGCGGGCAACCATACCATAATCCATACCTAATTCTTTTTTTGTCTTGGCGTTCCAAGCAAAACTGTAAGTGTCATCGGAAGTATCATCGGGAGTATCAGCTCCTGCAGTTTGAGTTCTGGTTGCTTGGCGAGCGTCGATATTGTAACCAACGATTTGTCCGCCTTGAATAATTACTGATACCATTGTAACTTGTTGCGCGCCGTTAGTGTGTACACTAGCTTCGAAAGCAGTGAATTCTCCGTCTACTGCGAATTCACTGTTGTTGCATCCTATTAAAGCGATGGATGCAAATACTACTAAAAGTAGTAAGCCAATCTTTTTCATTTTTTATCCTCCTATTTTTTGGTTTAACCTCTATTATTATAGTACATTCAACTTAAGATTGCAAGAGATAATCAATCGCATGAATACCTTTTCATATTGAAAAGCGTTTCCCTTTCGGAAAACGCCTTATTTTATTGTTTTTTTAACTCTAATTCTGATTTAAATAGTTCATCCAAGTGTTTCATTAAAGCTATTTTTGCTTCTGTTTTAATCGGTTTGCATTGTTCAACTTTCGCTTGCTTTGCAAGCAAACCTTGAGCCATATCTCGACAACCTGCATAACCACATGCTCCACAGTTGTATTTTGGAAGCATACCTTCGATGTCATCGATTCGATGATCTTCTTCGACGTGAAAATATTTACTAACGACAAAGATTAAAATTCCAAGAATAAAGCCGGTTCCTCCCAAAACAAAAGCTGGTAATAATATTGGCATATTAAATTAATCCTCCAAATCTTGAGAAAATCATCGCTAAAATTGCAGCGACAATTAGCGCAATCGGCGTTCCTTTAAATGCTTTTGGAACAGGTGCAGAATCAATTTTTTCTCGAAGCATTGAAAAAAGATATATGACCAACAAAAAGCCAAGTGATACAAAGGTCGAATATACGAGCATTTGTATAAAATTAAATTCTTTGTTAATATTGATAATCGCTACACCTAATACTGCACAATTTGTCGTAATTAATGGTAAATATATCCCCAATGCCTTGTAAAGAGCTGGCGATATCTTTTTAACTACTAATTCAACCATTTGAACCAGGGCTGCAATGACTAGTATAAAAACAATCGTCCTCATATATTCAATTTCAAGAGGAGCTAAAACCCCGTGATAAAGTACATATGTTATTATACTTGATATGACAATAACAGCAACCACAGCCATACCCATTCCTAAAGCGGAACTTCGTTTTTTTGATACGCCTAGAAAAGGACAAATACCTAAAAATTGAGTCAAGATGACATTTTCAATTATGAGGGCGGTAAACGCCAAAGAAATCAATGCGCCGATACTCATGATTGTTTCACCTCAGTAGCCAATTTCGCTGATTTTTTGTTTGTGATTGCTGCGAGTGTTGCTAAAATAAAACCAAAAGTTAAAAATGCTCCAACAGGTTGTAAAAACATAGATATCGGTTGGATGCCAATAAATGTAAATACAGGTGTAATATCTAGTGCAAGATCTCCCCAAATCGTAATTGATGCGCTACCAAGGATTTCGCGTACAAGACTAATCAACATTAAAGCCATGGTATAACCAAGTGCCATTCCCATCCCATCAATAATTGAATCCACAGGTTTGTTATCTGAGGCAAAAGCTTCAGCGCGACCAAGAATAATACAGTTAACAACAATTAATGGAATAAATACTCCTAGCGAAACAAAAAGTGCAGGAAGATAAGCGTGCATAACCATTTCTACAATTGTAACTAATGTTGCGATAACAACTATATAGACAGGTATACGAACCGGTTTGATAAATTCTTTCATTTTTGGATTAATGGTCAAGAGCGAAATTATTAAATTTGAAAGTACAAGTACAAAGAATACTGCAATCCCCATGCCAATAGCGTTTTCTAGTGATTTAGTAATAGCCAAAGCGGGACAGGTTCCTAAAACTGTAACAAATAATGGGTTTTCTTTAAAAAATCCCTTTATAAAATTGTCTTTTTGATTCATGATTGAATACCTCCAAAATCCGCTGCAACGCGTGCACTGACCAATTGGAAGCAAGTTTTAACCGCATTGCTCGTAAATGTAGCGGTAGGACCTGCAAAAGCATCTATATTGGTGATTAATTGTCCATCCATTTTAAAATCATAACCAATGATAACATCTCCGATTCCAGGTGTTTCTGCTTGACTTAAGACTTTATAGCCAGCAAAAACCAAGGCGGATTGATCATTTTTTTCAACCGCAATCAACATCTTAATGTCTGATTGATAACCAAATGCTTTGACACTGTAAACAATCGCAACAATTGAATCATCCAATTTGTCGCGCAAAACATATATCTTGTCGATAGCACCCGATCCATTAACGATATCTAAATCATAGTTTCCAGATCCCTCATAAACTTCGTTTAAGGAAGCAAGAACGATAGCATCTTCATTTGCTTTGATAATAACAGATGTAAAACTGTTAACAACTGCTAGAAGCAATCCACATACAAGTCCGATAACAAGCAGGACAACGCCCGAAATTAAGCCTTTATTCATGATTAATCGCCTCCATTCTGTTCGGCAATGAAGAGTTTGAGAACATCAATCATATCTAATATTGCATGAGATGTTACAGTCGCTCCCGCAATTGAGTCAATTTCAACCATTCCATCTTTGTATTTATTAATTAGATTTCTTTCAACATAAGGCACAAGCCCTAAAGCTTTGTTATAGCCCCCATTATAATCATCATCATAGGATTCCATCGAAGAAACTGTAAAAGATTCAACTGCTGTCAAACCAGCATTCAAGATGAATGAAACTTGAATTGGAACGGCATTATACCCTTTTGAAGTCATGACTAATGTACGTGTAACATTGTCAAAACTTACAAATTTAACTGATGTTGAAACAAGTCCGCTGGATGAAGCGTAACTTTTAATGCCACTTTGAACATCTTCTTCAGGTTCATCGCCGGTAATGGTGCCTGCATAACTAAATGAAGCGTCAAGATAAACCACAACATTTATATTTTCATCACCATAGGTGACATCTGCAATATAAGGTTTAGAAACAAAAGTTAACGGATCAAAATTGTACTTAAGACTGTTCAATGTCATTATAATCGTTGGTATAACAAACCCAAAGTCATTAGCATATTGTTCTCTTGCATAAAACATGCCTACTTCTATTCCTTTGCTTGACATAGTTGATCCTGCAACCGCATCGACAGAGAATCCTAGGTCATCAAGAGATTTATTGTTAAATTGAGCAAAAAATGTATCTCCCAGAGCTGAAAAATAGGATTGTGTTTCTTTGTTGCTAATAACTTTTACCCCCACAATAGAATCAGTTATTCTTGAGATAGCATATGCAACTTGCAAACTATCATATCTGCCAAATGAATTGACAACGTAAATGACACCTACTTCTATGGTCCCATTGAATACTTTATAACTACCAACCAGTTCTGGTTTGAAAGTCTCCGTTGTAGACAAGGGTTTTAAGTAAGATATATCAACAGGCGTAGTTGTGAAAACTTCAACTTTTGTTGCTTGATCGAACATCCCTAAGAACAGTGTGTTAAGTTCGTTTCCGGCATTTTCTTCACGATGGACTTCAATTTGATTTGTCATAAATCGACTGTAGAATCCGCCTACAACAAAAATTATGGCGATAAATAAAACCAATAAAGTAATTAATCCGTGTTTATTAAAGATTTTTTTCATGATTTAAAACACCTCCCTAATTATTGGGAAGAAAGGAATCAATGCTGTGTATATCGTTTGAACTTTCAAAATCGCATATATTGCCAATATAATTAATAGACCCGAAAATCCTATCGTCGTTACAAGGGTTGTCTTTTTTACACCATTCGCACGAACAACCGCAGTCATCCGGTCAATAGGTAATGTAAACAAGTTCATCACTATGATTGAGGTTCCGACGCCTTCAGGCAAATTGCCGATATAACGGAATAACACCGTTAAAACGCCTAAAAACAATGCGAATACGACTTTTCCAAGCGGATTTCTAGGAGTCGTGACAGGTTCAGTAGCCATAAACACAGCTCCAAATAATAAACCGCCAGACAATACGCTATAAACAGGGAACCAAAGTCCCGCTTCTCCAGATGAAATTCCAATCAACCAAGAAAGAATAAATACAGTCGCAACATAAATTAAAGGTGTAAACCACTTAATAACCTTACGAAATGCTAACCAAATGTAAGCAATAATAATAGCAAGTGATCCTGTTTCAGCAAGTGCTCCAGGGATTGTCCCAAATAAGAAATTCCAGAGGGTTCCATAAGGCGCAACTAAGATATTGTAATCAATTGCTTTGGTTCTTGCTAATACACCAAGAGGCGTTGCTCCACCGTATGAATCAATTAGAACCTCAGAAGCATTGAAGAGTCCACCGGCATTGCTAATAACTCCCATCATGGTAAATCCTACTGCAACATATCCAAGCAATGCAGGATTAAAGATGTTATTACCAAATCCACCAAATAGCATTTTACCAACAATCGTTCCCATAAAGGCGCCAAACATCAACACCCATATTGGTGTATATAGTGGCAACACCATCGCTAATAACAATCCAGGAATGATAGCATATGATACTTTGAGTTTGGCCCCTAATGCTTTAAGCGTACGGACATTTTTATCTGTAATATAGAAGAATAAACCTTCAAACAGAGTCGAGATTAGTCCACCTAATAGAATAAAAATTAATGGGTAAAGCATTTCAAAGAAAGTGATATTTCCATCCATATAAACTTTAATCCCATTTTTATACCATGCAAATAATATGACAGGTAATAATCCAATCATAAAATCTCGCATTATGACACCGGTTCCGGCATTTTTAGCATCAGATATTCTTAAGAATGGAGCTTTTCCATTTGCGAATCTTGCCATGTTTTTATGCTCCTTTCCTTAATAAGTCTTTGGCTTTTCCAACGAAATCAGTGATTTCTATATGTGAAGGACAAATATAAGAACATAGTCCACAAGCCATACATTTTTGTGCATTAAGATTTTTGATAGCATCGACATCTTTTGATTCGTATGCTCGTCTGATTTCTGTTGGGGTTAGAAACACTGGACAAACATCCGCACATTTTCCGCAACCAAGACATTCTGGGTGCATTTTTTCATCAGGCATCGGTTTAACTATAACAGCCCCAAGTGTATCACTGACAATCAAATCATCGATTAAAATCGCTCTTCCAGTCATGGGACCGCCTGCAATATACCATGCTTTCTCATGGACCAATCCGTTTATATATCCACCCGATAATTCAATTAATTCCTTCACGGGAGTTCCCAGCGGCACATAGTAGTTTCTTGGTTTAGAAATTCCTTCGCCAGTAATCGTGATAACTCTTGAGATTAAAGGAATATTTTTCTCAACGACATCTGCAAATACCATCGCGGTTGCTGAATTATCTACAATCGCTCCCGCTTCGGCAGGAAGACCCTCATAGGTTTTGCCGGTTACTTGTTGAACAATATATTTTTCCCATCCTGCTGGATAGATATCTTTAATCTCACGAAGTTCAATACCTTCATATTTTTGAAGCAGAGGTTGTAAAGATTCTCGAATGTGTTTGTTATATGATTTAAAACAAACAACACCACGTTTTGCTGAAGCTGCCCGCATAAAATAGTGAAGACCCTTCAAAAGTTTTTCAGGGTATTCATTGAGTAACATGTAATCACAAGTCAAATAGGGTTCGCACTCAACGGCATTGATAATGACAACATCAATTGATGACTTTGTTTGATATTTCACATAGGTTGGGAACCCAGCTCCACCTAACCCTGAAAGCCCAGCTTGTTTCATTTTTTCAATTAGTTCTTCTCTTGTGAAATGCGTCACATCGGCTTCAGGCATAATGCTATCAGCCATTCTTTGTTGATTATCATTGGCAATTTCGATTGCTTCAACCATTTTCCCTGAGCAATGCCAAACTTTTTTAATTGCTGTTACTTTACCGCTAATTGATGCGTGAATCGGCATGGCTCCAAAACCCTCACGCAAAGCGACAACTTGTCCAATTTTGATGTCATCTCCAACTTCGACAGTGCGTTTAAGTGCAGATGTCTGTTGCAAAAGAGGTATGTAGACAAATTGAGGATTAAGATGTTCATGCAAAGGCGACTCTTTTGACATTTGTTTCCTTCCGTCAATGTGAAGTCCTTTGGCTTTTCGTAAAATCATGGAAAATCCTCCTTATTCAAATCCTATTTGTTTGTTAAAAATAACCATGTGATATTATATCATAATATAGAAAAGACACAAACTAAATTTTGGAATTATGAATGTCTTTATCAATGAACATGTTCAAGCAATTCTGTCATTTCTTGTTCGGTTAGATGTCGCCAATTACCGATTTCGAGATTACCAAGTTCAATGTTGATGATTCGTTGCCTTTTTAAGCGAATAACTCGATATCCCAAAGATGAACACATACGACGGATTTGCAAATTCATGCCTTGTGTAATGATTATTCGAAAAGAAACTTCTGAAACCCGATAAATCTTAGCTGATTTGGTTTTAACTGTCTCATGTCGGACAGGATTATAAATAAAAACTCCAGATTCCATTTGGTTTATAAATTGGTGATCATAGGCGTGATCAACTTCAACTAAATATTCTTTTTCGTGTTCGTTTTCGCTTCTAAGAATTTGATTAACAATCATTCCGTCATTGGTTAACAATATTAATCCGGAAGTATCTTTATCAAGTCTTCCAATCGGAAAAATTCGTTCTGGGAATCCAATATAATCGATAATATTATTTTTTTTCGTCTGATCAGTTGTTGATTCAATTCCTTCAGGTTTATTAAAAGCGAGATAAACCGTCTTTGGTTTGGTTTTTATCGGTTTTTCATCAATGAAAATTGTCGACCCTTCAACAATATCCATACCTATTGTAGCCATCACTCCATCGACGTTTACTCGACCCGTCTTTATCAAACGATCAGCTTCACGCCGAGAGCAAAAACCTGTTGAACTGATATATACATTAATTCTCATTTTTCACTCCTCAAGGAAAGTAAAATCCTCATTACTTCAGTATCTCGTTCAAGCCAAGATATTTGATTGTTTGATTGAACTCCCTCGTTGTTTGCAATCGCCTCATCAAGGGTAGCCCAAATTGGGTAATATCCGTATTCAATTTCATAACCAGCATAATTTGTTTTTTGTTGATAATCATGAACTTGACAAAGATAATATCTTGAATCTTGGATATATATGTCATATTCTTTTTTAAAGTCTTTAGTGTATTCCATGGTTCTACCAAAAGGACGAATTTTAGATTTTAATAAATATCCTGTTTCTTCTAAAACTTCTCTTTTTAAAACTTCATAAGCTATTTCTTTCGGCTCTTTTCCACCACCTGGAAATTTCATTTCCCCAAATTTTGATGATTTAATAAAAAGAACTTGATTATCTTTACTTATAATTGCACGGTATGCCACTCTAAGAAACGATGTTCCAATGAATTTGTCGATATTACAATCTTTATTTATTGTCAAAATTCTTTTCATTAAGAAAAAAACTCCCGCATCAATTCAATAACATAATCGATATCTTTTTTATCAATATTATGATGTGTCACAAATCTAAAAGGATGTTCATAAGGTAAAATTTTAACGCCTTTGCTCAACAAGAAAGATTCTAAATCATATTTTCTTTCATCCTCAGTATCAAAAAAAACGATATTAATATCTCTCTCAGCATAGTCCACTTTAAATCCTGCTATGGTTTCAATTTTTGAAGCGAGATATTGGGCGTTGTCATGATCAATATGTAATCTTTTCGACATTTTTTGAAGGGCTATAATTCCTGCAGCACCTAAAAATCCAGCTTGTCGCATGCCGCCGCCCATCAATTTTCTTTTCTCGCGGGCAATATCAATAAAAGCTTTTTTACCAATTAATAATGTTCCGACGGGAGCCGCAAGACCTTTTGAAAGGCATACAGATACAGAGTCAGCATATTGAGAAATGTCGCGAACATCACAATTTAAATGCGTAGCTGCATTAAAAATACGAGCGCCATCTAAATGAACAGGAATATTTCTTGATTGCGCTATCTCATAGACTTGTTTCATATAGTCAAGCGGCAAGACTTTGCCATTGTATGCATTTTCAATGCAGATGAGGGTTGTTCCTGCAGTAAAAGCTGATTTAGTTTTAATTGAACGTTTCAGTTTTTCCAAATCCCAAATTCCCTTATTACTTTCCAAGGTGAATAGTTGAACACCCGCTATAATTGAAGATGCACCAGATTCATGAATGACAATGTGCGCGTTTTGGTCTACGAGAACTTCATCTCCATGCTTTGTATGAGTAAAAATTGCTAGTTGATTTGAGAAGGTCCCTGAAGGTACAAATACTGCAGCGTCTTTGCCAAACATTTTTGCGCCAATTTCTTCAAGTTTATTTAGGGTAGGATCATCTTGAAAAACATCGTCACCTACTTCTGCTTGAAACATTGCCAAACGCATTTCATCCGTAGGTTGTGTGACGGTATCACTTCTTAAGTCAATTATTTTCATAATATACCCTCTAGAGCCAGTGACTTTTGATAATCTTTTGAAACTTTGAGTAACGATAAAAGAACAGTATGATAATACTCTCTCATTACTTCATTTTCTATGGCATCTAAATTATTCTTTATAACTTCTACTTCACGGGATGGGTCAAATATCGGAAGATCATGTGCTGCTTTCCATTCGGAAATTTTTGCAATTATTTCCATTCTTTGAATAAAGAGAGATCTTAATTCACAATCAATTCGATCAATTTCGGCCCGGTAAATCTGTATTGTATTCATAAAAAAACTCCTTCAGCAATAGATTAAACGCATAAATATTATAACATAAAAAAAAGTCTTGAAAACAAGACCATATGAAAAAGAAAACGTCTTGAATTTTCAAGACGTTATCGTTTTAAGATATTTGTTAATAGCGAGTGCTGCTTGAGCACCATCACTAACAGCTTTAGAAATCTGCAGAAGTCCCCCAATACAATCTCCAGCAGCATATAATCCTGCAATATTGGTTGAAAAATTGGGATCGACTTCGATTTCGTTTTTTTGATTGACAAAAGCTCCCATTCGAACAGCAAAATCAGAAGCAGAAGGCGTACCAGCAGCTATAAATAAAGCATCTAAGTCGTAAGTTTTTGCCTGAGTTTTGACTCCAGTCAATGAATCAACACCCAACAATTCGACAAGCGGTTCAGTTACAACAGGATACTCATGGGTCGAAACTGATAATGATTCACCATTTGTAAAAACGGTCAAATTATTAGAGAAGTTCCTTAATACTTCGAGTTCCTCAGCCATAAAATCACCGGCGCCCAAGATGCCGATTTTTTTATTTCGATATAAGAAACCGTCACAAATTCCACAAAAAGAAATACCTTTTCCTTGTAGGGTAGTAAATCCTTTAACACGTAGATTTGGGCGATTCATGCCCGTTGTAAGTAATACTGTTTTTGTAAGGTATTCCCCGCCATTCGTTTTAATGTTAAATGGACCTGAGCCATTGATTGAAAGAACTTCTTCGTTTTCGTGAATGTTAACACCAAGTCTTCTTGCTTGGGCAAATCCTGCTTCAACAAGCTCTTTTCCAGTAATAGGGTTTTCAAAACCATAATAATTTTCAATATGCGTGGTAGAACCTAAAGCTCCGTGGTCTTTGGCTATGACAATGATGTTACGCTTAAAACGCTGTAGATAGACAGCCGCAGATATCCCTGCAGGTCCACCTCCAACAATTAAAACATCATACATCTTAGAACCCTAGTCGTTTTAGCAAATCATCTTTTCGTAATAAGCCAATGACTTGAGCAGTGGCTTTTCCATTGTTGAAAGCCATAACGGTTGGAATGGATGAAATACGGAATTGACCCGCTAACACACCCTCTTGATCAACATTGACTTTTCCAACCTTAATCAATCCTGCTTTTTCATTGCTGATTTCTTCGATAATTGGTCCAAGCATTTGGCATGGGCGACACCATTCCGCCCAAAAATCCACAATCACTGGAATGGGAGATTCTAATACTTCTTTTTGAAAATTGGCACTTGTAATTTGTACTGTCATAATTTGTTTCCTCCTGATATGATGATATATATTTCATGACTATTTTACCAAATCAAATAATAGATTTCTACCTATTTGCTTATAGATGCTCAAGGTTCATATATTTGTTTTAGATTCAAATAAAGATAGTTGTTCATAGGGATGTCTTTTTTCGCTCAAAACATTGCAGTATCTATCGTAAATTATGTCCGCAAGATCAGAAAGGGTAACATTTGTCGTATCAATGATAAGGTCTAATCCTTCAATTTTTGAAATATCAAATTCTCTACGATCAGATTCAATGCGTTTCTTTATATCTTCTTGTTTATCTTTTCTTTGTTTCATTCTACTAATGCGCATTTGTTCATTTGTTTGAAGAAAGATGGCAACAATCGGACATTCATTAAGTTTTAAAAAAGCTCTAAGTCCTTGTGGTTCAATTATGATAAATTTATCATGACTTATTTGATTTTTTGGGGTTCCATATAGAAATTGATTATATTGAGCAGTTTCTACAAAATAATTGTTTTCTCTCAAACGAATAAATTCAGTTTCAGTCACGAAATTATAATCAAACCCATCAATTTCATTGATACGTTTTGGTCGAGTTGTATAGGTCACCACTCTAGAGATAGGATAGCGATTAATCATGATTTTTGCCGATTCGGTTTTTCCAGAAGCACTAGGACCTAATAATAGTAGCATTGTTATTCATCCTCCTTGTTGATGGGTTTATTATATCATAAAGCCCTTATGCAAATAATATGATATCAGTTTTTTTTACTTTTACGGATTTTTTATCATAAGTTGTGAAATTCGTATTAATGAGGTATAATATACTATCGAAAACGGATTTATATTATAAATTTTTACCTAATGGAGGCTTGGTGTCCCATGAAAAAAATCCATCTTTCACCACTAATTATCATTGCACTAAGTTTCTTGGGAATAATAATAATTGGAACTTTATTGTTAAAATTACCTTTTGCAATAAAAGAAGATGTAACCCTTCCTTGGATTGATGCTCTTTTTACTTCTGCTTCTGCGGTCTGTGTTACAGGGCTTTCAACTATCCCAGATATCGGTGCAACATTCTCAATTTTCGGAAAAATCACTATTGCAATTTTGATACATATCGGTGGTATAGGAATTGTAACAATAGCCATGTATGTTTTGATGTTATTAGGTATCAAAATCGGTGTTATGGAAAGATATGTTCTCAAAGAAGCAATGAATCAACCTTCCATTCAAGGAATGATTAAACTTGTTAAAAAAATAATCATTACATCATTTGCAATCGAATTGATTGGCCTAATTATGAATTTTATAGTTTTTATACAAGATTATTCATTTGTTCAAGCGCTTGGTATAAGTGCTTTCCATACTGTTTCTTCCTTCAATAATGCGGGTTTTGATATTATAGGATCAACTAGTTTATCCGCTTATAGTAACAATGTATTGTTAAATATAAGTACCATGTTAATGATCATTTCTGGTGGCATCGGTTTTATTGTCATCTTTGATATTGCTAAAAAACGAAAATGGCAAGACTTAACAATATATACACGCATTGTTATTAAAGTTTCAGCTTTTTTGATTATACTAGGTACTCTGCTAATCAAATTAACGAATTATGACTCTATTACTTGGCTTCAAGCAATATTTCAAAGTGTGACAACAAGAACTGCAGGTTTTTCTACAGTTAACATTGGTTCGTTATCTATTCCTAGTTTAGCTATGATAATGGGTTTTATGTTTATTGGTGCATCACCAAACTCGACCGGCGGTGGAATAAAAACCACAACTTTTTACACAATGTTTTTCTCAACTTTTAATTTTTTGAAGGGTAAACCCACCATTATTAATAAAAAACGTATTGATGATGAAACTCGATTAAAGGCTTTTACACTTGCTGGACTTGCAGTGACAGTCATTTTCATCGTGTTTATTATTTTATCCATTCTAGAATCAAAAAATACCTCTATAGAAAATAAATTTACTGAGTTATTGTTTGAAACAATGTCGGCTTTTGGAACTGTAGGATTATCAATGGGAATAACAAGTACATTGACAAATGGATCAAAAGCGCTAATCATTATTTTGATGTTCATTGGTCGCCTTGGACCTATTACAATCTTTGGTATTTTCAATAAAAACTGGGGGCACCCCAATGTTTCTAGCGTTGAATATTCTCCAGCAAAAATACTGATAGGATAAAAAAAAGGATCCAATTGGATCCTTTTTAATTGATTTTTTCTTTCATAAAATTTCTTGTTTTATTTATTTGATGCTGTCGATTCAGAAAAAAGAGAGGTACCAAAGAAATCAATGTTGTTACAGCTCCAACAACAAATAGTAATTGCGGTGGTAATGGTCCGGTAATGGTGATGGTATCTGTTAATTGTCTTGTGCCTATTTCACCAAACGCTTTGATAATATTGGTTCCGATGATGGGGCCAACAACCATTGGAATCAAAACTGCAAAGACAATACGCAGTCCTTCAAATTGACCTCTTTGATCTTCAGGATAGAGATTTTTCATCCAAGCTGTCAATGCTTGCAAAACCGAAATGTAACCAGCTCCCACTAAAAAAACACCCAAACCTAATACCCAATAAGGCGTTGTTTCAGATGCTATCGAAACAACTAATAAACCCATGGTGTTAATAAAAACTGCCAATAAACAAACCAAAGATGGTTGACCATGGTCAATTAAAATTGATGCCGGTATCACAACGACGGATGCAATAATTAACCCTATTCCTAAAATTAAACCCGACATTCCTACTTCAATTCCAAGCGTATATTGAATGAATACCAGCATATATGGGAAAAAACATTAAATCCAATAAAGTAAGCCGCTAAGAAAATAAAAACCAATGCCAATTCTTTATTATTTTTAAAATATTTCAGATTAAAGACCCCTATAAATTGTTTCCAAAATGATCCTCGACGTTTTGGTGAAAGATTGGGGGCATCTTTCAAAAAAAAGAAACTAAATATGCCTATCGACATTACGAGGATTCCCATGATTATAAAAAAACCAAAATAATCAACTTGCTCAATAATAAATCCTGAACCAATTGTGCCTATTATGGTTGCGATGACCGGCATGACTGCCAGTGCTCCGCCTAGTTTTCCTCGATTAGATTCATTTGAAATGTCTGTTGTCCAAGCATTGAAGCCAGCATCATTTCCCATTGAGCCAAAGCTACTCATGATGGCATCACTTGCCACAACTAGAAACGCTGCCATTGTTAAAGCTATTGATAATCCTCTTAATAACATTGATTGATATATAAGTTCAGTAAATCCAAATGCAATGGTCGCAAAACCCCATAAAATATATCCGGTAACAATAAATGGTTTGCGACGCCCAAGCCGATCACTCAAAGTTCCAAAGATAAAAGTTACAATGGTTGTTGCTACAGCACTAATACCTACCATCCAAGCAATTATGTCCGGTTCATACCCAATTTTTTCATAAACAAAAGTATTAAACCAATTATTTTCAATATTCCATGCAATCTGGCCCGCCATTCCCACTATCCAGATTAACATCCAATTTTTAGCCCCAATACCTGTGCCTTTTTGTAAACTCAACTCTGTGTTAGACATGTTTCCCTCCGTTACTAGATTGTTTGTTTCATTATACTATTATCTGTATAATTTTAACATTAAAGATGCGAAAAAATGAGAATTCGAGTATAATAATCTCGGTGATACTGATGCATAAAATTCAAAATAATCTTAAAATCAATTATGAAGATGATGCGCTGCTTATAATTGAAAAACCTATAGGGATACTTTCTCATCCTGATGCTAAACTTAAAGAGAATGATATTCTGTCGACTTTAAAAACATTTCGAAAAGATGCCTCTTTATATGCGGTGATTAATCGACTTGATTTTAACACATCCGGTCTCGTTATTATTGGTAAAAATAATCAATCAATTATTGAACTCAATCGACTATCATCTGTAAAAAAAATCCAAAAAACTTATCTTTGTGTCGTTTCTGGTTACTTCTTTGTTCCGGAAGCCACTCTAGAAGGGTATTTATTAAAAGATTCGACGCAATCAATCGTGCGAATTTCATCATCAAAGATTGCAAATAGTCAACTGATTAGTACTAGATATAAGGTTATAAAAGAAAAATCAAATATGAGTATATTGGAAGTTGAGTTATTGACTGGAAAAACTCATCAGATTCGTGCACATCTCGCAGCTGTGAATCATCCGATTATTGGAGATCCATTGTATGGAATACCCTCTTTGAATAAAAAAATTGGGATTAAAACACAAGCATTATGTGCATACCAACTCTTGTTTCACGATATTGAAACGCATAGTCCTCTATTTTATTTAAACAACAGAATATTTCAGACAAACGACATTCCTTTTCTGTATTTATTTCAATAAGTATAAAGTTTACTTCAAAAAAAAGGCTAAAAGTTAGCCTTTAAAAATAGTATTTTTATAGGATTATTTTGCCCTTGCAGATAATCCTTTTTACATTTAGACTACCATCAAGAAGTAAAATGTCGGCACATTTATCAATCGAAATTGAACCCAAGTGATAATCTTGACCAATTAATTGAGCAGGGGTTAACGAAAGCATATTAACTGCATCTACCAAACCTATACCAATGGAAACGACATTTTTTAACAGCGTATTTACCGAAGCAACTGATCCAGCAAGTTTTTTCTGACCCCGTAAATAAACTGCATCTTTAACATCAACCGGCATACCTGATGATTTATTTCCTAAATAATATTCACCTTTTTCCATTCCTGCAGGTGCAAGACAGTCAGAAACAAGAATCATTTTTTTGCTTTCCTTAATCCGATATGCAAGATGAATCAGTTCTTTTGGTACATGTTGCAAATCACTAATTACTTCAACAAAAAGATCCTTGCGTAATAAGGCCATTTCAGCCACTCCAGCAGCTTTCATTCCTTGATGTTCGTCATAAGAAGACATCGCATTAAAAAGATGAGTAACACTCGTATAACCATGTTCAATTGCTTTATCAACCTCTGAACCAAAGGCATTTGAATGCCCAATAGAGGCATTAATGTTATGATTATGTAAATAGTCTCCCAAATCAAGTGCACCCTCTAGTTCTGGTGCGATGGTCATTCGAATAATAAAAGGATATTTTTCAATCCAATTTTCATATTCTTTTGGATCTGGAAGACGAAGAAATTCTTGGGGATGTGCTCCTTTTTTTTCAAAAGAGAGATAGGGCCCTTCAAGATGGACACCCAACAAACGTGCGTCAATTTTATTAGATTCCATAACATTTTTGAATCCTTCAAGAAATTTAATAATTTCATTTGAAGGAGCCGTAATAGCAGTTGGAACTTGCGAAGTAGCACCTTGAAATAAATGATAATTGCATATGGCAGTGAAGGCATCATCGGTTGCTTCCATAAAATCATGACCCCCTCCACCATGAAGATGAATATCAATGAATCCGGGAGTAACGAAAAAGGATTTAGCATCAATTATTAGATTAGCTTGTGGAATATTTTGTCCAATATAAACAATTTTATCATCTTTAATCAAAATATTTTCTTCGCGGATTCCATCAGGAAAGACAACATTACCGCCTTTAATAAGAATAGACATAAAAATACCTCTTCACTAAAGATGGAATCGTTTCTTAATTTCATTCTTAATCGATTTTGGAAAGAAGAAAATAATTACTAATAAAATGAAGATAGCAGACCAAAAAGCAGCGATAGAAGGCCATTTTACATCTGCAACTTTTAAAAGAACAAGGAGTAATGGTACCAACGAGAAGACTAATATAGTCATTAAATAAATGAGATATTCTCTATAATTGATTCTTTTTATCCAGATTATAAAAGATATGGCTGTGCTACAAGCCAAAAGCGCTAGGGGTGTGACATAGTTGATTGCCCATCCCTGAGTGGTAACATCAAGCGTGTAGTTTTGATCAATAAAATTTAGTATGATTAGCAAAATTGTTGTTAGAAAAGCTAATTTAAAAGCAATATTTTGTTTTGAAAGTATTCCATAACGTACAACTAACCAAAAATACAGCGTTGCTCCAATAGGGATCACGCTCCAAAGTTTTGGTGATTGACTCCATGTCATGAAGTTAACAATAATTAAAGTTATAATCGATATAATTGTGATAAACAAGAATATTTTTTTTGTTAGTGGTAAGACCGTTCGATTCAAAGGGACGTATTCGGGATAAATTTCTTTGCGTTCGGGATCATTTTCGCCTTGTAGAATTTGATGACAGAGTGGGCAATATTTTTGATTAGTTTGAATGTCTACTTTACATTTATCACAATGTTTCATATCGCATACTCCTCTACATAATTACTTTCAATTAACACATCAATTCCTTTTGAAGTAAAATGCCTAAAAAACTCTCTTTCAATCGTTGTTTCAATTATCGATCTAGTAAATGTAATTTTAAATTTATCTTGAAAGGATGAAATAGCTAAATTGATTGTATTGTATTTTCCTGAATAAACTGAAGCCGATATATTGTCAATGTAAGGTTGCATCGAAAGTGGTAAATCAACACTTCCAAGATTAGATAGACTAAGCGTATTTAAGGTAATGCCTAAAAAAGAGTAACCGATTTTCAAGGCATATTTTTTTAAAAAATAAGGTGTTATTCTTAAAAAGATGTTTTTTTCAAAAGCAACATTTTCACTCATTTTTCGAATAAGTTCGGATTTTTCCATTCCCGCTTTGAATTGTTCTTTGACAAGCGCAAGAATCTCATCAAAACTGATATCAGGACGATTCATTTTCATATTTGATTTAACAAAAATTGAGAAATTACGAAGGGTATTCGATGGAAAGTGCTTTCGCATATTCACTGGCACAAATATTTTTACGGGTTTTTGATTTTCAGGAAGATGTTCTCGGTATTTTATCTGTGTCAGATAGATTATGCGCATAGTCAAAGCAGTTAAGTATTCAGTTATGGTTGCCTGATGTTCTCTTGCCAGTTCTAGCATTTTATTTGTTGAAAGTGTTCCCGAAATTAAACCAATATTATTGTCTTCTATGGGTGTCCCTTTGACATGAAATGCTCTTTCTTCAGGAACATGCTTTCGATTGTTAGGATTATAATATACGCTTTGAGCGTCTACATATTCTTCTTTTTGGGGGAGAGAATCTTTTGTCAATATGATATTATCAGGAGTAACTTTATATCCCTTTAAAAGTAAATATTCAAAAACAAGCGATTTGATTAATGTTAAGGCTCCAGTCCCATCAGCCAAAGCATGAAACATTTCGACAGCGACAAGATTATCTCGATAATATATTTGGAATAAAAACCCATTGTTTTCTTTAGGACTCAATCTACCACAAACATGATGCGTTAAAGGCAAAACATAAAAAGGGCGTTCATTGGAATCTAGATAATTCCAAAAAAAGCCACTCTTTAATCGTACTTTAAACATTGGAAAACGTTCCAAAATAGCATCAGCAGCCAATTGAAGTAGATCTTTATCAATTGTTTCTTTTAAAACCATTTGAACTCTAAAAGTATTCGTTTCTTTCTTAGTGGAAACTGCCGGAAAAATTTTACCAGCATTATCTAATTTATACCAGTCATTAGCGTGTTGGGTCTTACTCATAAATATCCTTCTTTCAATTTCATATATCATTAACAAGCAATAAATTGGGTTTCAATATAATTCTCAATTTCACGCCAAGCTTTTTTTGCATCAGGAATCAAATTGAAAGCTAATTGAAACACATGAAACATGCCTCGATAAAGCGTGACATGGACATTAACGCCAGAATCACTTGCTTTTTTAGCCACAGTCAATGTATCAGACTCTAAAACTTCATGGCTACCAACATGCATCATCATATCTGGAAAACCTTCAAAGGTTCCATAAGCGGGAGAAATATACGGGTTTTTAATATCATGATTGCCTACATAGGAATTATGTTCAAGAGGCAAGGTGTGTTGTCCGAGCATAGGATCAAGCATTTGATTTCTTATATAAGATTCTCCTTCTCCTGCTAAATCTGTCCACGCAGACATCGTGATTAACGCTTTTGGTAATGGAAGATTTAAATCTCTTAATTTCATGCATAAAGCGATGGTTAATCCTCCTCCTGCACTATCACCTACAATGATGATTTTTTTCGAATCAAATCCTGCTTGTAATAAATAGTTATATGCAGAAAACGCATCGTCAAGTGCTGCAGGAAATGGATTTTCAGGTGCTACTCGATAATCGAGTGAAAAAACATGTGCTCCATGTGAAATAGTATGATATTTTATGGCTGAGCGACGATAAGTATCATTATACCCTTTTACATAAGCCCCACCGTGAAGCTGCAAGATGACATTACCACATGACTTCTTTTTCGAAAAAATCTGTTCCATTTTGGCGTTTCCAAGATCAATCCATTTTGATCCAATATTTTTAGGGAATTCATATTTTAAAGATAGATGCGTTGAATATAGTTTGCCAAAACTAATGTCATTGACAATAGGGTTTTTGATAATAACTTTAGAGAGTCGAAGGATTTGTTTGGCAAGATTGCCACGAAGTGTTTTTTTTGTATATCGAATTTCAAGCAAAATTATTACCTCCTTCATGGAATAAATACATTATACCATATCATGGTAATTTGAAAAGTGATAGACTTAACAAAATTAAGAGCATTAAGTCGTTAATAAATATATTATTAGTATATCAAAAAAAATAAACCAAATTTCGTTACTCAAAAGAAAAAATCACTTATAATAGATATAGATATTTTTGAGGAGGAACCCATATGAAAGCTTATGAAAGATTTTTACAATATGTTAAATTTGATACTCAATCTGATCCTGAATCTACCACCTATCCATCGACAATAAAACAATTAGACTTAGCGAAATATCTTTTGCAAGAATTGTTTTCCTTCGGTGTTTATGCTGAACTGGATGAATTTGGGTATGTTATAGGCAAAATCCCTTCTAATTCAATTAAAAAATTGCCTAAGATTGCCTTGATTGCTCATATGGATACTTCACACGATTCATCTGGGAAGAATATTCATCCTAGAATCATTAAGAATTATGATGGAAAAAAAATTATCCTTAATAACGAAACTCAATTATCACTTGATCCAGTTACATTTCCTAATTTACTTGGCAATATCGGTCATGATTTGATTGTGACTGACGGGACAACGTTACTTGGGGCAGATGATAAAGCTGGAATTGCCGAAATAATGACGCTCGTAGAATATTTAACCTCGAATCCAAAATTTGAACATGGAGAACTTCGAATTGTTTTTACGCCCGATGAAGAAGTTGGAAGAGGGACAGATCATCTAGACCTCACCAAAGTCGATGCCGATTTTGGATATACGCTTGATGGTTCAAAAGTGGGAGAAATTGCATTTGAAAATTTCAATGCGGCATCTGCAAAACTGGTTTTTAACGGTAAATCAGTACATCCTGGATCAGCAAAAAATAAAATGTTAAACGCAATACATCTTGCCTATGAATTTAACCAATTACTCCCTGAGTTTATGCGACCTGAAATCACTGAAGGTTATGAAGGATTCAATCACATGACATCTATAGAAGGATCTTGTGAACAAGCAAAATCAAATTATATTATTCGTAATCATGATCGTACAATCTTTGCTCAACAAAAGCGTGATTTCGAATCAGCTGCTAGCTTCATTAACGAGAAATATGGAAAAGGAACTTGTCATTTAACTATTACTGATTCATATTTTAACATGCGCGACATCCTGGAATCCAAAATGGAAATTATTGATATCGCAAAACAAGCAATTACCAATCAGGGGATTATTCCGGTGATTGAACCAATTCGAGGCGGTACCGATGGCGCGAGATTAACTTATCTTGGCTTACCCTGTCCTAATCTTGGAACAGGCGGATATAATTTTCATGGCCCCTTTGAATATCTTTCAATCAATGAAATGGATTCAGCCGTAGAAATTATCAAAGGAATTATAGAGATTGTTACAAAATAAAAATCCGATTTTTCGGATTTTTTATTTATGATAACTTGTATGATTCAGGATAGACAAACTTCGATATAATTGTTCGCATAAAATTAACCGCATCAGCTGATGAGGAAAAGTCATTTTTGAAAACGAAATAACCTTTTCAGCATTTTTCTTGACTTTTTCAGCAAGTCCATGTGAACTTCCGATAATGAAAACTATCTTGTTATTTCGATATTGAGTGGTTTTATCAATCAAATCGGCCAATGCTTCACTTGAAATCATTTCTCCTTCAATGCCCAAAGCGATAATGAAAGAATCTTTCGGAATTTTTGATAAAATTTGGTCGCTTTCTTGTTCAAGTATTTTAATGATTTCTGAATCATTATCATTTGAAGGATTTTTTTCATCGATAATCTCAATAATTTCAATTTTTGAATATTTTTTGATTCGCTTTAAATATTCTTCGATTCCCAAAGTCAAATAATTCTCTTTTATTTTTCCAACAGCAATAATTGTTATATTAATCATGGATCTTCCTCGCTCTAGGGTGACTTTTCTGGTAAATCAACCTAAGATTATCACTTGATGTCTTCGTATATATTTGCGTTGTGGCTAAACTTTTGTGACCCAATAATTCTTGAACGGTTCGTAAGTCAACGCCGTGATTCAATAAGTGAGTTGCGAAAGAATGCCTTAATGTATGTGGAGAAATTTTGAGAGAGGATGCTTGATGATTAAGTTCTCTATCAAGAATATCTCGAACACCACGGTCAGTAAGTGGTGTTCCTTTGAAATTTACAAACAGAAATTTTTTGTCTTCCGTTTCAGTTCTTGCTCTAAAAACAGGACGCGCAATTATGATATAATCTTTCAATCGAGATACTGCAGTCTCATGCATTGGAACATATCGATCTTTTGATCCTTTGCCATGAATAAGGACAGTCTTTGTTTGGAAATCCAAGTCCGATAGACGGATTGACACAACTTCACTCACACGCAACCCGGACCCATACAATAATTCAAATAATGCAATATTTCTTTTACCAATTAATGAAGTGCAATCAATATGATCAAGAAAATCGAATAATTCATTTTCATAAACGAACTTGGGCAAACGACGATCCTCTTTAGGAAGAACAGCGTTTTGAAAAGGATTATTAGTCAAATATTGATCTTTAACCAAACAAGCATACATCGATTTAACACTAGATATTTTTCTTCTAATTGATTTTGGTGAATATGTCCCGTGAAGATAACTAATATAAAATTTGCCTATTCGATCTGAAACACTAAATAACGTTCCAAGGTCCTCATTTTTTAAAAATGCTTCTAAAGTATTGACATCATCAAGATACGCAACCACGGTATTTGGCGAATAATGTTTTTGATCTTCTAAATATAAACGATAGTATTCCATTAGTTCTTGATTATTCAAATTTATTATCCTCCACCATCATGCGAAGAGTATTGATAGCACGCTCACCCATCAATTTTTTTCGTTCTTTTTTTCGATGTTTTTCAGTAATCGCAGGAAACAAACCAAAATTGATATTCATTGGTTGAAAAGTATCTGATGATGCATTTTCAAGATAATATGACTGAGCGCCTAATGCCGTTTCCTGAGGAAATTCTATTAATTTTAAATTACGAAAATACATTGCCATGTTTATTCCTGCCACGAGTCCTGATCCTGCACTCTCAAGATAACCCTCAACGCCGCTTAATTGTCCAGCTATAAATATGTGAGGATGATTGATAACTTGGTAATGGCGATTAATAATCTTCGGGGCATTGATAAAAGAATTACGATGCATGACTCCATACCGAACAATTTTTGCGTTTTCAAGACCCGGTATCATATGTATAATTTTAACTTGTTCTTTAAATGTCAAATGGGTTTGAAATCCTACGATATTGTAAAGGGAACCTGCAACATTGTCTTGTCGTAATTGAACAACCGCAAACGGCCTTTTTTCTCCTTCTTTTTCCAATCCAACGGGTTTCATTGGTCCAAATAAAAGGGTCTGTCTTCCCCTTCTAGCTATTTCTTCAAAGGGCATGCACCCTTCAAATATCTTTAGTTCAAAATCTTTAGGAATAACACATTCTGCTTTTATTAATTCATTGTACCAATGGTTGTATTCAGCTTCGGTCATCGGACAATTAATATAAGTAGCATCACCTTTATCATATCGACTTTTAAAATAGGCTTTAGACATATCAATGGAATCAAATTCGATGATTGGCGCAGCTGCATCAAAAAAATACAAAGTATTTTCACCAGTCAAATTTTTTAATGATGTAAATAATGCATCGCTTGTCAAAGGACCTGTGGCTATGATGGTTGGAGATGTTGGAATCGTTTTAATTTCCTCTTCAACAACTTCAATGAG
>DILB01000022.1:37305-38022 GCA_002424815.1 Caryophanales bacterium UBA5603 | reverse complement strand
CAGGCAAGAAGAAAAATAGAGGTGATCCAATCAACCAAAACAAGATAATTCCCCAAAATATGGTTGAAAAAGCAATTAAAATTCTTTCTTTAAGTTTCATGATCAACTCACCTCACTGATTAATAAAATATCAGAGGTCATTTGATGACTTGAATTAACCCAAATAATACGTCCACCACGTTCAAAATAACCGTAAGCATTATAACCACTAATTCTTCCATACGCTAATAATATTCCTTCTAGTAAATAATCAAAATCATTCAAATGGTCATGACCAACAAATACCCCTTTTGTTTTTCCATATTGAACCATCCTATCAAACAAACCTGTATCGACACCTTGTGGATATACTTTGTCTTCTTCGAAAGAATGATTATAATTGATTGGGTTCATATATTGCCTTAGAGGAACATGCATAAATATCACTGAATCGACAGTGTCTTGAGAAACGTGATTTTCATACCATTCAACTTGAGAAGTGCTCAAATATCCGTATTCGCCTTCTTCTTCGGTATAAGAATCGCGTTCAGAGTGAGAATCCATGAAATACGCTTTATAAAATAAATGTTCGTTTTTGGTAAATTCAATGACAAAATTTCCATACCCACCCGCTTCAATCATGGGCCCAATCTTAAATTTTAAATACTCTGTATTATGAATTCGTCTGAGATAATCCTCATAATTATGATAATCCGTCTCATGATTTCCAAAAACAAA
>DILB01000022.1:35202-37243 GCA_002424815.1 Caryophanales bacterium UBA5603 | reverse complement strand
ACAATTAAATCAAAATCATCACTTTTGATGAGTTTTTCGATACTTTTGAAAGTCTTACGGTCATTGGCATCAATACCATAAGTGAGATGAAGGTCAGTCAATTGAAGGATTTTCAAAGTATCTCCCTTCATTTTAATTGTCATCGGAAGATCGTCAGTATATTCGATAGTTGTGGCATATGAAGAACAAGAACTCAGTCCAAATACTATAGTGGTTAAAAAAATTATCATCAATTTTTTCATTTATTTGGCTCCATTTTTTATAGATTATCGATGGTTTTAAGATTAACTGATTTTAGAATTCGATCTTCAAATATGCAGTGAACATGATAACGGTGATGACTATTTAAGAGCTTTGGCAGAAAATACGGTATATTTTTAGCTATTCCTTCATTTTCATAATCATTAATCCAAGCTATTGATTTCCAATCTAGAATACCTTCTTCAGTCTTTCTTGGGGTGAGGTATTCTAAATCTTCATCGACCTCTACCATAAAAAGATGTAATCCATTCCCATTCGCATCAAAATGAGTCCAAGTCAGAATACCTTTGTCAATTATTTGATTAGGATGAACGATGATATTAGTTTCTTCGCGGATTTCTCGAATGATACATTCCAGCGGTGATTCATCGTTTTGAATCTTCCCTCCGACGCCATTCCAAGCACCTTTCCATGGTTTCTTATTGCGATTAATTAATAATATATCATCGTTTCGTCTAATAAAAGCTAGGGTGTATGTATACGTCATTGAATAACCTCATAAATTTATTTACTATGTATTATATCATGATATGTATGGCACAAAGCAATAATATCGCCAATAAAAAAGCAGACATTTTTTGTCTGCCTTTTTAGATCAATCGAGTTTCATAGACTCAAATTAATTAATATATTCTATGAATCGATGGTAATATCACCAGAAACCGATGATTTGCTTTGAATCACTATTTTATTAGGTTCTTTATTTTTAATAGATATATCGCCTGAAACTGATTTTAATGTTATGACTTCGGGATAAAATTCAGTGGCACGAATATCGCCTGAAACTGAATGAAGTAGGCATTCGTGGCAAGATGAATTTTCAATTTTTGCATCTCCGCTTACAGTATTAAGCCTCAAACTGTCTTGTATCTTAATGTTTCTGAAAAATACATCACCACTCACTTGAGATGAAATCAGGGTCACCATCTTTGTGTCAGATACATGCAAATCTCCCGATACAGTATTCCACTTGGTTTGGCCAAATAAACCGTTTTTAATTTCAACATCTCCTGATGTAGTGTTGAGTGTAAAATGGGATGTTATTAGGCCAAAACAACCGATATCTCCACTCACGGTATTAGAGAATATTCTTTCAATTTTTTGTTTGAAAGGAACTTCAATAATAAAGGAAATTTCGTTATTGACTCGACGCATAAAAAATAATCCGATGTCTTTGGGTGCTTTAAGACTTAATTCTGAATTTTCAAAAGTAACTTCATACTTTTCAATCGATCCTTTACCTGCATAGTGGATAATATTATTATCTTTTTCATGGGTTTGAATCACGACATTTTCACTCACGAGTGCAATGTTAATTGAAATAGGCTTTTCAGTGAATGGAAATGTTTGCCATACTTGGTATTCCTTTGGAATATTTCTTGGTTCTGTTTGATGTTTAGAGAAATCAGAAAGATCATCAGCGAGTTTGGAAGGATCTCCAAAACGTTTTTTCATTTCCTCTTCACTCAGTCCTTCTTCTAGTGCGGTTTGAATCATTTCTTGATGATCAGCGATGATGTCCTCAATATCAGATATTTCAACGTTTCGTTTCATCAATTCTTGTCTTAAATCTTCGATAAATGTCTTCATTTTTTTTCCCTCCTTGATTAATAATATGATATACTCCGCCAATAAATGCGTCCCATTCCTCGCGAAGTTGAAGATAATAATGGAATCCCTTTTCCGTCATTTGATAATATTTTCGGGGTGCTCCTTCTTTTGATTCTTCTAAATAAGTTGTAAAATAAACTTCACTGGTCAGTCTTCTCAAGATTGGATA
>DILB01000022.1:0-35155 GCA_002424815.1 Caryophanales bacterium UBA5603 | reverse complement strand
AACCAATTATAACACAGTACTATTCGTAACACAATACCTAAATTACATTTTTTTTGAAATAAAAAAAAGGGAAGATTTTTTTTAAAAAATCATCCCTTAGTTTATATTATTTAATACAAGTCGGCGCATCGTATTTAATGCCTTTTGTATCGACAGTCACCTTGCGAATCTGAATTTCTGATATCGGACGATCTTGGTACCCTGTTGGAACATTCGCAATTGCATCAAGCGTTTCAAACCCTGAAATCAATTTCCCAAATGCAGCATAATTACCATCAAGATGCGTTGAAGTTTTATGCATAATAAAAAATTGGCTCGTCGCTGAATTTTTAACCGATGTTCTTGCCATAGAAATAACACCGCGTTCGTGTTTTAAATCATTTACGAATGCATTTGTCGTAAACTCTCCAGCAATGGTGCAAGCACTTGAATCTCCCGCACCACCTTGAATCATAAAATCTTTTATCACGCGATGAAAAATTGAGCCATTGTAGTATCCGTTTTTTGCTAAATGAATGAAATTGCGAACCGTATTTGGAGCGACATCATAATACAGTTCAAGAACCATAGGCTCTGAATAACCTTTTACTTCGATGGTGACGATTGGATTACTATTGTCCATATTAGTGTTCTCCTCTTTGCACGCAGTTAGCGGCGTTATTAAAATCAATAGAGCGATGCATAGTAACTTTCTCATACTAAATCCTTTTCAAATATATTTTGATATTATTATACACTATCAAAGCAAAAAAACCAAAACGAATCAATGCGAGATCGAAATATTATCATCAATCAAAATTTCGAATGAGAGAATACCTAATTTAAATAATTTCTGTTATACTATTGATAATAAAGATGAATGAAAGGAGCTTCGGATTTCAAATCCGAAATATGACATGAATAATATAAAACTCGAATTAACAAAAACACTTAGTGGCAAGAATCCTACAACAAAAAAAATGGTTATTGGTTTTGATGGTTTCATCGATGAAATAATCCATGTTGTCGATAAACGTCTTGATAGTGAACATTTTACGCGCATCGATTCAATTACCGCTTTGGCAAAACGAATTGAAAAAGCAGGGGGACTATCAACGAATATCGAACTTTTTCCTGTGGTTAAAAAAATCGGCGGAAATGGCCCAATTATGTGCAATTCTCTTTCTAAACACGGATCAAAGATTACTTATATCGGTGCCTTAGGTGATCCTACTATTGATGATGTTTTTCGAGTAATGGATGACAATGTCCATCTCCATTCTATCGCAAATAGCGGACACACAGATGCGCTTGAATTTGATGATGGCAAATTGTTACTTGGCAAGATGTCATCGCTCAATGATATCACTTATGAGAAATTGATATCGTCTTTTGGCAAATCTAAACTCCTTGAATTATTGGATGAAACCGATTTGTTTGCATCCGTCAACTGGTCGATGATTCCTCACAATACTGAATTATGGCAAAAGTTGCTTGATGAAATTCTTCCACAAATGAAAATTCGGGAAATAAAGCCCATCTTCTTTGTAGATCTTGCCGATCCTGAAAAACGCGAATGGTCGGAAATTGTTTCTGCTCTTGATTTGCTCAAACAATTCCGTTCTCGATTCTTTGTTGTTTTGGGTTTGAATAAAAAAGAAGCATATGATGTAGGAAAAGTCTTAAATTTATTCAATCGTTCATCGCTTGAAAAAATGGAAATTTCTTTAAAAGAATTAAACGAAGCATTATACCGTCGATTAGAAGTCGATGCAGTGGTCATTCATCCTGTTGACCGCTCAAGCACTGTTATTGAGGGTCAATTTTATGAAGCGATGGGACCGTTTGTTCAAAAACCAAAATTAACGACCGGTGCGGGTGACAATTTTAATGCTGGATTTGTCTTAGGTTTACTACTCGGATTAAAGCCTGAAGAATGTCTTTTAACAGGCATGTCGACCAGTGGTTATTATGTGAGAAATGCCAAGAGTCCGACATTCAAAGAATTAATAGAATTTATTGAAGAATGGGAAAAAGGGCTTGTATAATTGATGATTTATTCTATAAACCGTGAATCAAGAAAATCCTCTCTTGAAACACGGTTTTTTTCTTATTAATCTTCAAAATGATTTTAAAAATAACACGGATTGCTGATTCATCCGGATATACGAGGTCAAGGGGTTGACAAAAACATATTTTTTATCGATAATTAATCCATAATAATTTATTTTTTGCTATTTTTTGGAGGGCATTGTCTGTGAATAAAATTAAAGCTCAACTCTCGAAAATTCGCAGTACCATTAGTGTTAGAACCTATAAAAAACCAATTGTTTTTATTATAATGCGCATGGTACTCATTAACCTCTTCATTTTAGCAATAGCAGCTTGGATTGCCGTTTTAATTGATGATTCATTTTCTTCATGGCTTGACGCATTTACAAACGGTTCAGTCAAGTGGATGCTGACACCCAATGCCATCTTGACCATTGACAACCCTCCGACTATGGTTTTAGCTGTCGTTGTATTAATTGTTGGGATGGTTTTATTTTCCGGAACGATCATCGCATTAACAACCAATGCAATAAAAGAATACTTCCAAAAAAAACAATCAGGTGGCGGAAAAATATATCTTGAAAAGCATATTGCTATTCTAAATTGGAATAATAAGGTCCCCGAATTAGTCGCAGATTTGCTACATATGGAACAAGATCAAGTGACCATTGTCATTCTCGCTGATATTGAAAAATCCTTTGCTGAAAAAATGATTGCTAATGCTGTAGCACTTAAAAACCACCAAGTTGTTGATGTTACAAAGCTTAACATTTTAGTTAAAAAGGGAGATCCACTTCTCCTTTCAGATTTACAAGATATCTCCTTGGAAAAAGCAGATTCGGTTTTAATTATGAATCAAGAAGGTAAAATTGATTCAAATGCATCCATTGCAAATTCAGATTTAAATATCATCAAAATCATTTTAGGTCTCGGAAGAGTTCAATTTGAAAAACGCATACCAATGGTCGCAGAAGTTAAAAAGTATGAAACCAAATCGAAAATAATAACCATGACTTCTGTGGTTCAAACCCTTAAAAATTTTGATGTTATGCCTATTTGTTTTGATCGACGATTGGGACAAATCATCTCACAGACAATTATTGAGAGTAAAATTGAAGATGTTTATCTATCTCTATTTTCTTTTGAAGGCGCAGAAATATATCGTTTAAAGAACACTACTTTTGACGAATGCTTATCTCATTATTCACATGCTATACCCCTCTCACAAGAAGGAAATGATTTATTTGTTCTATCACTTTCCAATGCAACAAAAACCATAAAAAGTACAACTAAAGTTGAAACGAAAACACTTAAAGTATTACCTATTGAAGAAAATAGAACGATGGAAGTTTTTATTGTTGGTAAGAACAACAAACTCGCATTTATTCTCGATGCATTTAAAGAATATGAATTGATTAACCAAAGTCGTTTTAACTCGCATTGGATAGAAGATAAGGATTTTCCTTCGTTTCTTGAAACCATTAATAATGCTTCAGTTCAATGCACGATTGTCCTTCTTAGCGATGAATTCGCACCTATCGATGCACTTGATGCCAATGTAATTGACAATTTAATCTATCTTCAAAGTCACTTAAAAAAATCGAATGTCCATATTATTGTGGAACTCCTTGACCCTAAAAACGATCACATTATCAAGGACTTTAATATCCTTAATACTATTATTTCAAATAAAATTACTTCTTTATTAATGAGTAAACTTGCGCTTATTGCTGATACTTCAGAATTTTATGATGATCTTTTGACCATCTCTCCAAATGATAATAACAAGGATGAACAAGCTATCACAATAAAATCCGCTAAGGAATGTATTAATGAGATTTTCCCTATCGCCTTCACATCACAAAAATCATTCATCTGCTCCCTTTATGAAAGTTACAATAAATCGTTAATTCCCATCGGTTTATTTCATAAAGAGGAATTAAGAATTTTTTCAGGAAATCTTGAAGCAAATGAAACTTTATTAATTGATAAAAATGATTCAATTGTTTTGATGAAACTATAAACGTTATAAATGTAAAGCAGACTCAAAATTTGAGTCTGCTTTTTTAAGTAACCATTTACGGTTTATCGTTGATTCTTTACACAATTGTAACAAGCAAATAAATTGTTTCCTCTCTTTTTGGCAAGATACATGGCTTTATCAGCGTTATCAAACAGGAGATGGATGTCTTGATTGTCATCAGGGAAAACTGCGAACCCCAGTGAGAATGCCACAGATAGAACATGATTGCCAATTTTTATTGGTTTCGCTACCGATTCTTGCAAAAGTTTCCAGATTTGTTCGCATTGTTCAATATTTGCTTCGTCTAAATTATAGATGAATAATCCAAACTCATCACCAGCAATTCGCATTTTTAATGAATTTTCAATGGGGAGTGCATTTAAACGTTTAGCAAATTCAACCAAATATTCATCCCCAGCCTTATGGCCAAGTGTGTCATTGACGCTTTTAAAATCATCAATATCCAAATAACAGAAAAGTCCTTTTTTCTCAGGAAACTCTTTAATTTTAGACTCTATTTGTTGTGGATAGACATAGCGACTGATTAATTGAGTTAATGGATCGGTCTTTAATAATTCTTCTTGTTTCAAATTTAGAATATTTAACTGGCCATTCATTTTTTCAATGATTCGTGTTTTGTTTACAAGTTCATTATTTAATATTTGCATTTGTTCGTAAAATCCTTTTGAGTCAACGATAATCATTGATTTTTGTGACAAAAAATCATTGATAACTAAATCAAATAAATGCTTTATTTCCTCAAGTTGCTTTTTGTCATATGATATCGTTGAAAGATATAAAAAATTTATTTGCATGCTTGATCTTAATAAGATTATCGGATACGTTTCATCATCCAAAATTGCATTTATCTCCATGGATGTTTCTGTTAAAGTTCGACTAATCAATTCATTGGTCGATTCACTAAACAAAGAAAATACTGATCGAGCTTGAGGTTTTGAAAAAAACAAATAATCAAAATAAACATGTTGGATGACGCCTGAGGAATTAAATCTTATAAATAAATCTGCCATAATTAATTCTTCCCCACATGCGTTTCAGCCCAAGCAAGAAATTCCTTTGCATCAGCAGCATATGTGTCAACCGGCCAATTCTTCCATATATTGTTGGTTACTTGAAACGCTCTTCCGCCAACCGCAATCAATAAATTTGGATATTCCTTTCGGATAGCTTCTACAACCTTTTGACATTCAGGTAGATGATGCGGCATGGTAACCGAAAGAGCAATTAAATCAGGCTGATGATGGCTGATACCATTGAGAATTTGTTTTGTTGGTAAAGCTGCCCCTAAGTAGATTCCATCCCAACCGTTATTCTCAAAAAGATCAGATACCATTCGAGCTCCCATCTCATGAAGTTCGCTGCCGACGGTACAAGAAAGTAATTTAACTCCTTTACGTTTAGAACCAAAAATCTGAGGATAAAATTGAGACATGACAACTTGCGTCATTGACGTCATATAGTGCTCCTGATCAACAGTAATAATCGCTTGATGCCACAATTCGCCTATTTCTTTCATGACCTCTTGTAATACATCAACAAAAATTTCTTCGAGTGAAAAACCCATCGACGCGACTTCGCTAATATATTTCATCGCTCCAGACGCATCGCTTTTTAATAGTAGATTCAAATATGTTTTTCGGATCGCCCCAAATTTGCCAATACCCAGTCGGTCGATTTTTTGAGGTTCAACCGCTGATTGTGTCTTTTCAATCGCTCGATCAAGTAAAATCATATAAAGATTATATTCTTCAGCTTCTAAAATTTCAAAGAGTGCTTCTTTTAACAATTGATAATGGGTTATCATCTGTTCTTTAATTCTATCTATGCCAAGATCAGGCATTAAGTGATTCATTAATGATAATAGCCAAAGCGAATAATTATCAAATAATTGATAATCATCGTAGCGTTTAGCTATATCTAAAAAACTTAGATTATAGAGAATGTCTTCATACATCTTTGTTCTTCGATACTCGTTATATTCGCTTTCAAGTCTTTTGTCAATTTCAAATTGTCGATTATAAACTTTATCAGCGACCTTATAAAATTCTTTGGATAACTGTAAAAATAATAAACCCATAGAATCCGCTCCTCATAAAAAATCTTCAATGGTATTATACAATTTTTTCATTATTTTCGAAAGCAAAAACATAATATTCCAATATTAAATCGATATATTGAGACTGTCAATTGACACAGATTCTCTACAGTGATAATATGAAACTATCAAAGGAGGAATTAGAATGAAGAAAATAATACTTATTTTTACATTAATTATATTGGGATTTCAAATTCAAGCAATTAATGCAACGGCTGAAGATATTGTCTATCCTTTTGATTCAATCACAATCATCGAAGCATTTAAATTTGAAGTTCAAGTCACAACACCACTCAGTTCCGATTCATTGTTATACGATTTAGTCGCTGTTGATGACATATTGACAATCTATGTTGGGACGCTTGAATTTGTGGAAAACGGTGTTCCCGCATCGGGTTCTGCCAATGTTTTAATTGTTACGAATGAAGATGGAGAAGATTTAGTAAGGTTTTTAATAAATTCTTATACTTATTATCCTGATGTTTCAAGGTCTTGGGGATTTGCCTCGCATATTTTAATTGATCCATTGGTTGGCGTCTATAAAGATATGACCATCATTGGATTGGGGATAAAAGAGATGAGTGTATTTGAAAACATTACTGCGGGAACTTGGTCTTTTTTTGATAACAAAGGTTTAGAAATGACGGCTCTTCCAGGCACTTATGAATTAGAAACAGGACTCTCAATCCAAATTTCAGCTTATACGGTCGTGGAGGAATAACTATGAAAAAAATCCTTTTAATGGTTCTATTATTAGCCTCATTTGGATTATTTATAGGTTGCACAAATCAACCTACAAACACCGATGATGAAACCACTGAATCTTCTAATTCGTCGCCCAAAAGTCAAGATTCAATCTTGGATTCAATTTCTGCAGCCATAAAAAACGCGTTTGATTAAGAAATTAATTATAAAATAAATGAGATGACACCGATCTGGGTCATCTCATTTTTATATATGCTTTTCAATTCATCAGATAAAACGAGTCAATTAAAACCATTTCATCTTTTTAAATAACAAAACCATAAATCCCGCCAAAATCGCACAGATGCCGATGAACAATCCTAAAGCGTGTTCATATTGTAATATTTCAAAATGCACAAAATTCATCCCAAAGAAACTAGCTAAAAAAGATAAAGGAATAAAAATGGCTGAAAATAAAGTCAGTGTTGTGATAATGCGATTTGTTTTATTTGATTGGTTACTTGAATGCAAATCGAGCAAATGACTTTGGAGGTCGCGAGTATGATGCAAACGTGCAATTAATCGGCTTAAGTGGTCAGTAAGATCATCATAAAAAGGTCGATTTTGAGGATTTAATAAAGCACTTTTAGAAAGTAACAATTGATTGAGTTGTTCAAAAATAGGTTCAACGCTGCTGGTCAATTTTAATAAATCTTTTCTACTTAAATAAAAAGCATCCTGACTAACATCTTTTTGATCCAAAATCATCTCTTCAAAGTGATCCGTCCGCTTTTCTAGCAAATCATTGACACTCATATGATGATCGGTGATAATATCAAGCAATATGTAAAATAAGTAATCAATTGACCTTATTTTAACATCTTCGTTGCTATCAATAAATAATGGAAGAGCAGATAGAAATACCGGTTCTTTTTCATGAAATGAAACGAGCGTGTCTTCGTATAATAAAATACTCATATAATCATTCTTAATCACGTTATCATCAATATAGTAAACATGAAAAACGCCAAAAAGATAATTTTTCTTAAGTTCTAGTTTGTTGCGTTGATTCACATTAAAAATATCTTCAAGAATCAGTGGATCAATATCAAAGTGATCTTTGATGGATTGAATTTTTTCAATATCGGATAATCCAATAACTTGAATATAGTCTTTGCGATTTTCAAGTTGCTTGAAATCATCGGTTTTTATAACGTTATTTTCATCAATTTGATAATGCGTTATTTTTGTGCCAATATCTTGATGTATCCCTGTATATATCAATGATTTAGGAGTAAAATAATCTTTAATTTTCATCACGACACCTCCTAATATTTATCCTGAAGCGTTCTTAGAAAAGCTGCACTATAATGATCAAGCTTTATAATATAATGTTTATCTTGATAGATGAATCCTAAATCACGTCGCAGAGTAATCGTAACATTGATAATCTCATTAATAGGAATTTCTTCAGTGTGACTACCTGATAAATATAATTTATATTCTTGATATTTAAGTTCGATAGGGCCGATGATATTTTGTGACTCATCTTCCATGCTCATAAAGGACAAAATTCCTGTTGAGGACAGTTGACTACGACGTAAAGCATCTCGATAATTTCGTTGAAATTCATTCCATTCGATTAAATTATCATAAATAAATCCTTGAATGAATCCATACTGATCGACATAACCTTCCTTTTGACAAACGATACAATGGATTTGATTATTATTCGTTCTGATTGAATTGATGCTTTTGCAATGCGGACAAACGTATACTACATCTTCTAAACCTTCAGCCAACTGCTTTCCCGGGTGAGGTATCATTACTTGGCGTTGATAGTCATAATCATTATGATACAATGCCGATCTTATCGTTTGTGCAACTTCTTCAGTTGATAAGGTAGCTAATTGTTCTTTCGGTATCGTTAATTGATAGTTCAGTTCAATTTGACGTCTCTTACGTTTTCCTGTAGCCCATCGGGGTTTTGAGAGATATCCCCCTTTTACATTACAGGTGATAACATCGATTCCGAGTTTTTTGATCAATTTCATCGTCGCTTCTTCAATATATCCAGTATCTCCATAAAAAGTCGTGTTGCCTTCTGGAAATATTAAGATGGAGTATCCTTTTTTTACTGCCGTATAGATATTTTTAATCGTTATAATATCACTTTTACCTTTTGATTTGGCAATAACATGAGCAACTTGAGTAACAAAGAATTTGGCTGGTTGTTTCGTAAAAAGCGTTTGTGATGCAATGATAAAAGGAACTGTACGCAAGCATAGAGGTACATGGATTACATCAAACATAAATGTATGATTGGCAAGCATAACATAAGGTTCTTTACGTCGAAAATCAAAAAACGAATC
Organism: Caryophanales bacterium UBA5603; assembly: GCA_002424815.1. Taxonomy (GTDB): domain Bacteria; phylum Bacillota_I; class Bacilli_A; order Izemoplasmatales; family Hujiaoplasmataceae; genus UBA5603. The sequence continues at coordinate 25,929 of DILB01000022.1, read as the reverse complement.
TTTTTTGACGACTCTTTTAGCATCAATTCTCATCCAGATTGCGACTAAAGGCCGTAGCAGTCCCATCAGAAAATCTTGTTGTCGATCTATCCAAGTTTTTTTCATTGTATTAATTCCTTCCAGTACGCATAATAACAATAATATATCACATTTTTGCGATTTCTTTTAGATTTGAAGGAAAAACGGTCTATCAATATTCTATTATTACGATAATTTATATAAAAAATAAATTACATTATTAAAAAATATCGGAATTACGTAATAACAAGGTAACCCAAATCTTATAAATATATTTCGAGTGAGTTATTTCAATTTCAATCATTATTAACCATTGAATTGTATATCTCTTCAAATTTATGACTGATTTTCTTAAATATATCCACTAAATTAGGATCAAAGTGTTCTCCAGAATCTTGGCATATGATGTTGAATGCCTCATCGTGAGTTTTGGATTCTTTATAAGGTCTTTTTGATCGTATTGCATCATAGGCATCCACGATTGCCATGATACGTGCCGGTAAAGGAATATTTTCCTTTAAAAGACCTTTCATGTAGCCTTTACCATTCCACTTTTCATGATGATATTTGGTAATTTCGATTCCCATCTGAATGATAGGATTCTTTTTATAAATGGATGAAACTTCTTCTAAGGTTTTCGCTCCGATTTCAACATGAGACTTAATGATATCAAATTCTTCATTAGTCAGTTTTCCTGGCTTGAGTAAAACAGCATCTGGAATTGCAACCTTACCGATATCATGAAGCACAGAGGCATAGTATATATCATTAATAAACTCGTGATTAACGATTTTTTCGTATTTTTTTTCCTTATTCAACGCATAAGAAAATGCTCGGCAAAGTTTTTGTACACGTTCAATATGCATACCAGTCGTGTAATCTCTAGATTCTGTTATTTTAGCAAGCGACAAAGCTGCAGCACGTTGTGATTCTGCGACTTCAGCTAACTTATCTGAAACATCACATTCCAGTTGATAATTATAGGATTTCAGTTTTTCTTCCAAGTCTTTCTTTTCTGTTATATCCCTAATTGAAACATGGCGACCAATGAATTCATTGCTTTCTGAGAAAATTTCTTTACAGGCCTGTTCAATCCAATGCGTCTCCCCTTGCCTATCAATGATTCGATAATCAATATTGCATTTTTCTTCGTGTGAGTGGTCCGTATAAGCTTTGATATCTTGAGGATGGATAATGTTGGTAAGTAATGATGGGTTTTTGATAAACTCATCAGCATAATATCCTGAAATATTAAAGGCTGATGGTGTCATGTATTCTATATTCCCATCATTTTTGATCCAATATTCCCAATCCGATGCGTTGTCGATAAAATTTCGTAATTTACGTTCTCTATCTTTGACATCAATTTCGTTTTTGATTCTATTCGCTAAGTTAACACTGTTAACACTGATAATAAACGAAAAAACCATAATAATTGTTAAAAATTGATTCCCAAGTTGACCAATTGTAGCCAAAGAACCTGCCCCAAAATAATCTTGTGTAGGTTGAACAATTTCAACAAAAATTCGATAACATTGAATAAAAACATAAAAACAGCTTGCATATCCCATCGTTTTCACATGCGATACAAAATTATGCTTATTCTTATTGAGCAATAGCATAGCACTTTGAATAAAGAAAATGGCTGTAATGACTGAAATTAATATAATTCGAATTGATGTGGATTCATAGGTGAATGTAAATAGATACTGAAGGACAATGTATATTATAATTAGTGCATAATTAAAAATGCGTATTGATTCGCACTTAACAAATTCAGCAAACCCTAGATAGATTATGAAAGCAGCAACTACAATAATGACGTTTGAAACCACAATGGTAATAAAATCAGGCATAAATCCTCTCGAACTCAACAAAAGAAAACCTAATGTCTGCAACACTAGAGCGAGCGTCCATTTTGAAATGCCATGGAAGTACTTTCTGTTTTGTCTCCAATATATAATCATGACCAGAGAGTTAAGTAAACTATTAATGACATATGTGATCATCAATGTTCTCATATCGAGCATTTCTTTCACCTACTTTTGTCAATTTTAAGTACATGGTTATTTTATTTGAGAATGATTCAATTGTTTGTTATTAATTTCTATTATACACCCATTTGATTTAGGAAATCTAATTCAAATGAAAATGTATGAATATCTTAACATAAGATATCATTTGAATCTCAAGATTCAATAGCGATGAACCCTAGAAATCGATGGATGCTTAACAATTTTAACCCATCCTTTTATTAACTTGATGTTAATGGATTGTATTTTCTCATTGTGTTGAGATCGATTTGTTACAAATGAAAATAAAAACAAAAGGTCATTAAACTTCAATGACTTTTCTCAAAAATATAATTATTCTAAAAATGATGCGGAAAAACGGTATCGATATTTATTATTAAAGACTAATTTTCGTATCCATTACATTTTTAAGGATTTTGAACCCATGACTCTTTATCAATATAGTATCGGTATATCAGGTTATCAATTTCTTCACTAGCTTTAATATAATGTTTTCCGTTTCGAAAATCCGTTTCTACAAACCTATTATTAATAGTCGAGAAAAAGTGTTCATAACTGAATTCTTGTCCATCAATTGGCTGATATAAATAGATAAACTCAGTCCCATAGGTATCTAAATATTTAAGACTAATTGTATCTTTTCCTTCATCGGGATTGACATAAAAAAATAAATAATCATCCACAACAATAATATGTACTTCGTGATATTCGTTTTGAACTTCACTACAGGCGAATAATGTGAATCCTAACAATATAAATACAATTGAAATAAATATTTTTTTCATCATAATTATCACCAACTATTTATGTTGCATCAATATTGTTTTATATTTTGTCTTCTTCTATAGCGTAAGCATAGCTATTCTTCCCAGAATTTTTAACTTTGTATAATAATTTATCAGCAATGCTTGCCAAATCAATTCCTTTTTTCGCTTTCACAATTCCAATTGAAACCGTCAAAATATTAGAAGCTGTTTCGCAATGAATTTTACGAGTTCGTTTTATAATATCTTCCGCAATCGTTTTAACTTCATTTTCATTCATAAAGATTAATCCTAAGAATTCGTCTCCACCAATTCGATAAAAACGATTATACTCTGTCTCATATGATTTAAGAATATTCGTAAACTTTTGTAAATATTCATCTCCAATTTGATGGCCTTGCGAATCATTAATCACTTTAAAATCATCTAAATCCAAATAAAATAGATTTGTATTTGGCCATTGATGTCTTAATCCATAATGATAGTCAAATGTATATTTGTTAAATAATCCAGTCAAGGAATCTTTGTGGGTTTTCTCATAAAGTAATTCTTCACTGTTGATCAAATCAGTAATATTTGAAATAAAAAATACACGAATATGCGTTTTCTGTACTTGAAATGCATTGACACGAATCCATATTCGGGTACCATTGACTTTAATAGGAAAGGTCAAGTCTGTCTCGGTATCGAATTTATAAAGATTACTATAAACATAATCCTGATATTCTTTTTTTCCTGAGACTTCAGCATATTTATTATCTAAATCAAAATGCAGCAATAAATCCGAAAGTAAAATAATCCGTTGTTCAGGCAAACCGATATTGAGTAAGGAGCCTTTGATGACTTTGAGATATATATTATCTAAATTCGAAACATCCGCAAAAAACATGATTCGATTGTCATAGCCTAAAATAACATCTTTAATCAAATCAAGTCCATATATATTTTTTAATTCTTCTTCTGCTATATAAAAATAGTTAGCATCCAACTCTAATCACACCCCATTTCATCATAAAATAGCGAGTCGTAATCGCATGGCTTTGCCATATAATTATATCATTATATAACTTGATATTCTACAGAATAAAACATACAAAGATGATCCATAAGATATGAAAAATAGATTGAACAAAATCACGATAATTTTTTGATTAAGTCTTCATTATATTTTTTTGTAATCGCCTGATGAATAAAATAAAGATAGGGTATTCCAAGGTTTGTTTCAAGAAGCGAATTCACAATAATAGGATTAAATCCCGAAGGTCTGATGCCTGCCAATAATAACACCGCTTCCCAAGAGAATTGAACCAAAATACCTATAAAAAGCATTCTAAATATGGGATATTGATGATGATCATCGCTTGAAAGATTTCTTATAATAACAATGGTATATCCCACAAAAAGAATCAAAGCCATTGCACCGTGATAAGATGATGTTCCCCGCGAAATTTGAATTGGAAAGAAGTTTAATCCAAAACTTTGGGATAGAAACGCCACTGTTAACCAACCTAAAATGATCAGCAATGACCACTCGAATATTCTTTTCTCTTTATTCAAAAACAACCAAATCCAAACAAAGTTTGTGAATCCATAACTTGTGGATAGCCATAACAAAAACCAAAATGTATTTGCGCCGACAACTTCTCTTGTCCCAAGAATAAGAAAAAAGATTCCGTAATCGACCAAAAAATATATTAAAGCTCCACTGAGTCCGAAGAAAAAAGCCAATCTCTTTTTATATTTCAATAATAACAGTCCAAAAAAAGTTAAAAAAACGATATCAAGAATAATATAAAGTCCATTAAGTTCTCTTGCAACAGTATAGTCCATAGTCCACCTCAACACAGAAGATTAAATGTAATAAAAATCGAATGTTTTTGACTTAATCATTATTATATCATGAATAAATTATCTATAAAATGAGTATTATTGCTAATAAAATATTATGTAATGTCAATCAATACAAAAAATGTTTACTATCCATTAATCTACATCCAAATCCTTTCGAGCGATTGTGTATTCGACACAAAATGATTATAATGATTCTATACTGATGGATCCATTAATATTTTAGAGGGGGAATAAATATGCCAATAATCAAAGATATAAGAACGATACTTACTGCACCTGACGGAATTAACCTCATCGTCGTCAAAGTCATTACTGACAAAGAGGGATTATATGGACTTGGTTGTGCAACTTTTGCATATCGAGAACTCGCTGTCAAATGTGTTGTTGATGAATACTTAAAACCTTTGCTAATAGATAGAGATGTCAACAGAATTGAGGATTTATGGCATCTCATGTACAACAATGCATATTGGCGGAATGATGCCATTTCTAATAACGCCATTTCAGGCGTTGATATGGCTTTATGGGATATCAAAGGAAAGATGGCTGGATTACCTGTATATGAATTGTTAGGAGGAAAATCGCGAGAAGGTGTTCCAATTTATCGTCATGTCAACGGTTCAACTTTAAATGAAATCGTTGAGAAGATCGAATCCTTTAAAGAAAAGAATATTAAACACATCCGCATTCAATGGGGATTATATGGAGGCATCTCAAAAAAACTTAACACCCCTCCCCATTCAGAACAAGGAATATATATGAATCCAACGCAATATATGCTTGATACTCTTACAATGTTTGAGCATGTTCGTAAATATTGTGGCGATGAAATCGAACTCATTCATGACGTTCATGAGCGCCTCGCTCCTGCAGACGCTATCTATTTAGCAAAACAACTCGAAAAATATCGATTGTTTTTCTTAGAAGATGTCTTGCCTCCAGAACAAACAGAATGGATACAAAATCTCAAATCACAATGTTCAACCCCTATTGGAATAGGTGAATTATTTAATCATCCAAAAGAGTGGGAATTCTTAATTAAAAACCGATTAATTGATTTTATTCGTATTCATATCAGTCAAATAGGAGGATTTACTCCAGCTAGAAAATTAGCGATTTTAGCAGAGCACTTCGGTGTTCGGACAGCTTGGCACGGTCCTGGAGATGTCTCACCCGTTGGACATGCATGCAATGTTCACCTCAGTTTAAATTCCCATAATTTCGGTATTCTAGAATGGACTGAATTTTCTGAAAAAATGTATCAAGTTTTCCCCGGAATGCCTTTTGAACAAAATGGATATCTTTATACGAATGACAAACCCGGATTTGGGATTGATATTGATGAAGAATTAGCTAAATTATACCCTATTAAAACAACCGTCACAAAATGGACTCAAACGAGACTACCGGATGGGACATTAGTTAATCCGTAAGAGGAGGAGAAATCATGGCAAGAAGAGCATTCATTACCGGAGGTAGTCGAGGCATCGGTCGAGGCATTGCTTTACGTTTAGCAAAAAATGGTTATGATATCGCATTTACCTATCATTCGGAAGTTGATGAAGCATCATCGTTAAAAGATGAAATTTCAAAAATGGGTCGGAATTGTTTCTTCTATCAAGCGAGCCTTCAAGAATTAGAAGTTCCAATACGCGTTACTCAACAAGCCATTGATGATTTAGGCGGGATTGATGTATTAATTTGTAATGCAGGAAAAACTAAATTTACGAGTATCTTAAATTTAGAAACAGAAACGATTGACTTTGTGTATGGATTAAATTACCGAAGTTATTTGTTATGTACCAAAACCGCAGCGAATTATATGATAAAACATCAAATCCCTGGACGAATCATATTTATTTCTTCTACAAGAGGGATTCGTGCTTATCGAAATGATGCTGTATATGGCTCTATGAAAGCAGCATTAAACCGGCTAGTTCAATCTTTAGCTATTGAACTTTCGGATTATGGAATCACTGTCAATTCTGTTGCCCCAGGAGCAACCTCGGTACGAAATAATTATGCTTTGGAAGAATTACAAAGCGGATACATCAGCACTCTTGTCCCGATGAAGAGGAAAGGGAAACCCGATGATGTCGCGGGATTAGTGGAGTATCTCGTTTCTGAAGATGCAAGTTATATTACTGGTGAAACAATAAAAGTAGATGGCGGATTAATTTTGTATGGTCCTAATGAAGATCCGAATGGGGGAAAATATTAATGGGTATATCTATTTTAGCATCCGATTTAAAATTTCCTGAAGGACCGATTGTCACACGTGATGGTCAAATCTTTTTTGTAGAGTTGTTGGGAGGCGTTATAACAGAGTATAGCCGTCACTCGAAAACACTCAATCGGTTTAATGTCGGTGGTGCTCCCAATGGCTTGATGATGAAAAATAACGAAACACTGTTGTTTTGTGATGCGAAAAACAATGCTATAAGATCTCTCAATCTTGTGACGGGAGAAACAAAGACCATTGCAAATCAGATTGACGGTATTCCTTTACGTTCACCCAATGATCTAATACAAGATAGTAATGGCACAGTCCTTTTTACCTGTCCGGGTGGATCTCAAAAAGAACCTATTGGCTATCTCTGTGCTTTAAACAAACAACTTGAAATATCTGTCATAGCTGAAGGTATGTTCTTTCCGAATGGATTATTATTAATCAATGATGAAAAAAATATAATTATCAATGAAACATGGCAACATCGTATATTGATAGGTGATTGGAACAAGAAAACAACAAAAATTGAAAACATTCGAACCTTTTATCATATTGGTGGTCATGCTGAGCCAGATGGTTTAGCTTTATCTCGTGATAACTTAATCTATGCAGCGGTATATAATACAGGAATGATTTGGGTATTTGACACAGATGGAAAACTAAAAAAACAAATTAAGATACCTGGCAATTGTCCCACCAATTTATGTTTTGATTTTGTGGGAGATTTGGGATTGCTTGTAACGGAAGCTGAAAAAGGTATGCTTTTATCAATTAAGTGAGTATGTTTTGACAGCAAATGACATAATCAATCTTTTAATGCAATTTTATAGTAATAATTGAATAAAATATATAATAATAACGGCACGGGATTACCCAAGCCGTTATTATTATATTTAAGCGTACCGAGAAACTCCATACTATTCATTTGAGAATTAATCAACGATACTTTTAAAATTTAAACCATGATTAAGTGAAATATGTGATTTGGATTCAATTCCTTATTGCATTGTTTGAATCACTAATTGAACAAAACTATACGAAAGAAGAGAATAAGTGATTATATGCAGCAAAATACTAAATGCAAGTTCATGCTTTTGATAAAATGTTGATCTTTCAGAGAATAATACAGGGAAAATTAATAGCAAATGCGCGAGAAAAAATAATTCAGGTAATAATCCTCCTTGACGTTCATTGGGTAAAATGTAACGTGCTAAAATGATGAGTGTGTGCAAATCCGTCATGAGCCAAAATAAGAGATGATTTATAATCCAGCTTTGCTTCTCAATATGACCAGTTCTTTTATCGCGAACATGATAGTAAGTCATGATGACCAAAACAACAAGAATACTAGTAACATATAAAATGATTTGAGAAATTTTCATTGATAAAAAAAGGATTATTAACCAAATATTGCTTGCAATCATGCAAATCAAAATGAATAAAGAAACCCCTGAAAAAATCCAATCTTTTTTTCTCATTAATAGCTCCTCCTTCACTCTCATTATACTACTACCGGTATAATTCATCAATTTGTGTTGAGATGTTTTTTTGCAATAAATCATCTCAAAATAAATAAATAATAGATTATATAAAAATACATCAATATTAAAAAATATAGATATTTTAATCTATTTAACGATTTGTAATGCTAAGGAGTTTAATGAGATATACTTGTAGATTATGAGGAATCATGACTAAAGATTCAACGGTTTATGTTATACTATAAAAGAGGTTGGAGGTAGAAATGAAAACAATATTTCAAGAAGATTTTAGTAAAGATGGAAAAATCAATCAACAACATTGGAATATTCAGGTTGGCACAAAATGGGCGAACAATGAATCTCAATGTTATGTTGAAAACGAAAAAAACGGATATGTTAAGGATGGAAAACTCCACTTGGTCGCAACCTTCAATCAAGAAGATGAATGCAAGTATCAATCCACACGCATCAATACAAAAGGTAAAGTGGAATTTCAGTATGGTCGCTTAACGATTCGTGCTAAAATGCCGAAAGGTAGAGGCGCGTGGCCAGCATTATGGCTGATGGGTAACACGGATAAAAACCAAGTAAGATGGCCACTATGTGGTGAAATTGATCTTGTCGAATTTGCAGGAAACAGGATGGGTATCATCACCTGTGCTATTCATACAGAAAGTTATAATCATAAGATAAATACTGACAAGGGTGCTAAAATTACCGTTTTAGATGCATCTGATAATTTCCACGATTATACCCTTGATTGGACAAAAGATTATTTATCTTTTTTAATCGATGGAAAAGAGTTTTTTAGAGTTGATAAGATGGAAAATGATACTGTCAATGAATGGCCATTTGATCAACCATATTATGTTATTATCAACCTCGCTGTTGGGGGTTGGTATGGCGGATTAATTGTCGATGAAGATTTACCTTATCATCTGGAAATTGCATCAATTAAGATAGAACAATAAAAAAACTAGAGAAAATCTGTCGTAAAAAGATGTAATTATACACAAATTTTGTGTTAATTGCATCTTTTTTTGTTTAATCATAAAAATAAATTAATACAGAGGATTATATTTGATCTATAGATAGATATCATGAAATCAATTCGACATATTTTTATTCATTATATCATATGAAAAAATGGCTGAGAATACTCTTTCAAAAATAAAAAAAATTATCCATAATATCGATGATTGATGCTGAAATCAAAAAAGAAACTTGATTTAATAAATTGATTCTTAATCCATAAAAACGACCATATCTCAATCATTGAATGGGAAAAAACATCGGTGCAATAATCAATATCCGATGTTCGAAAACGAGTTGATCTCATATCAATTTTCGAGCGATTTATTTCCACTTTTTTTAAATTGTGATAATATAAAAGATAAACATCAATCAATTATAAATATCTTTTATGAGATGGAGAAATTTAAATGACAATAGACCGACTTGGAGAAGAACAAATATCGATTGAAATAATAAAAGAATTATGGTCAAAAACCTATAATGAGGACAAAAAACCGGACTGGTCACACATCTTCCCATATTATCACGATGATATAATCTTTCAAGATTCAATTCAAAGAATTGAAGGAATTATCCCTTTTAAAGCGATGTGCAATCGCTTAGCCAAACGATGCAAAAGCCTAAAAATGGAAATATTTAATATTATAAAGGTCGATAATATCATTATGATGGATTGGAAAATGACCATGTCTTTTCGCTTTTTTCCAAAAAAACCAATTTTTGGTGCTTCTCGATTGACATTTAATTCAGAAAACAAGATTGTCGAACAAAGAGATTATTATGATCTTTGGGGCGATATCTATGATGGAATACCTATTATAAGAAGACTTTATCGTTGGTTCATGCGCGTATTTTTCGGTTGAGGAAAATTTCATATGAAGCGTGAACTTCCTGAGCAATTAATATTTTTAAAAAATCGTAAAGCTAATCAAAAACATAGCGATGAATCGATGAAAGGAAAATTATGCGTAATCTCCGGTTCAACTTCGGGAGTTGGCTATGAGGGTTTAAAAAAATTAGCCCATGGCGGAGCAAACATTGTGATGGTGTGTCGCAATGAAGAATTAGCAAAAAAAATAAAAACTGAAATTGAAAATCAATATCAAGTTTTTGTCGATTATTATCTCGCTGATTTTTCTGATTTAAACCAAGTTAGACAAGCAGCAACGAATATTCTTAATCATTATCCTCGTATTGATATTCTTATCAATAGTGTAGGAATCCATTCAACCAAAAAGTTGTATAATAAAGGCGGATATGAAATGGTTTTTTGCATCAATCATCTCGCAACATTTCTATTTACCCAACTATTACTTCAGCGCATGATTGAATCTGCACCCTCTAGAATTATCCAAGTCAATTCCGAAGGACATCGTTTTAACGGACTCGATATTAACGACCTTAACTGGGAAAAACGAATTTATACGGGGTTAAGGAGCTATGGAGCTTCAAAAACTGCCCAATTATTGACGGTTTGGGAACTCAATAAAATTTTAGAAAATACCGGAGTAACAATCAATGCCATGCATCCTGGAGAAGTTAGAACAAACATCGGAAACAACAATGGAAAGTTGTATCGATGGTTTTTGCATCATGTGACTTGGCATTTTCTTAAGAATCCGGTTATTTCTGGCGATGCTCTTTATTATCTTGCCTCGTCAAAAGAATTGAATCAAGTTTCAGGTAAATTTTTTAATTTAACCATTGAAGAAAAACCGGCAAAGCATGCCTTAGATCCAAAAAAACAAAAACAGATTTGGGATTTGAGCATGAAGATGACTGGGTTGAGCGAATCGGGAGTGTGATATTATGAAATATGATGTAATAATCGTTGGCGGAGGCATTGCTGGATTGACTGCGGCTGCTTATTTAACAAAAAACGGGCACACTGTTCTTCTTTGTGAAAAAGAAAATCAGGTGGGCGGGTTAGTCAGTTCTTTCTATTACGACGGCTTTTTATACGATGCCGGCGCACGCGGTATTCTAGATTCAGGGATTGTAAAACCGATGTTGAAGCAATTGGATATCAATATCGAGTTCGTTAAAAGCGTTGTCTCAATTGGTATCGAAAAAGAATTAATCCGTGTTGAAACGCTTGAAAATTTGAATGATTATCGAGAAATGCTGATTAGAATTTATCCTGATAACACAAAAGACATTGATGCAATCCTCAATGAAATCAAAAAAGTAATGGATTATATGGACGTGTTATATGGCATCGAGAATCCGCTCTTTAAAGATTTAAAAACTGATAAAGATTATCTTTTAAAAACACTTCTTCCGTGGCTATTTAAATTTATATCAAAATCTGGAAAAATCAAAAACTTCGATGAACCTGTCGATCAATATCTTGCTAAATATACAAAAAATCAATCCTTAATCGATATTATAAGTCAGCATTTTTTTCAAAAGACACCCGCTTCATTCGCATTAAGTTATTTTAGTTTGTATTTGGATTATGAGTATCCCTTAAGAGGGACACAAGATTTGGTTGATAAATTGAATGAATTTATCATCAAATCAAAAGGAACGATTAAAACCGCTACGAAGATAAAGAAAATTGACCCTCAAGGTAAAATTGTTTTCGATCAAAATAATACTCCTTATGAGTACAATCAGCTCATTTGGGCAGCGGATCAAAATCAGTTATACAAAGCCGTTGAATTAGACCTTATCTCAAGTGATAAGATAAGAAGAAACATTGAGCATCATAAGCAGAAACTGGTGGGAAAAAGAGGCGGCGATTCAATCTTTTCGCTTTTTCTAGCGGTTGATTTGGGCAAGGATTATTTCCTGAAGCGTTCCAGCGGCCATTGTTTCTATACGCCCAATAAACTGGGTCAATCAAAAGTATTTAACGATTTGAAAGACATCACTAAAGCAACCGATAAACATCTGATTATGCACTGGATGGATGAATACTTGGATTATACAACCTATGAAATTGCCATTCCGGCCTTAAGGAATGAAGCGCTCGCTCCAAAGGGTAAAACCGGATTAATTGTCAGTGTTCTTATGGATTATGATTTTATTAACAATATCAAGTCATTAGGTTTCTATGAAGAATTCAAAAATCACGCTGAAGAAAAGATTATCGATGTCCTCAATAAGAGCATCTTTGAAAACATAAAAGAGAACATTCTTCATCATTTCAGCTCTTCGCCGCTAACGATTGAAAGACTCAGTGGCAATTTAGATGGTGGCATCACCGGCTGGTCATTCACGAATAATAGCATTCCCGCCGAGACAAAAACCACTCGCATCGTCAAAAGCTGTTTCACTCCGATCCCAGACATTTTACAAGCAGGCCAATGGACTTTCAGCCCTTCGGGTCTACCGATTAGCATCTTGACTGGAAAGATCGCCGCCGACCAAGCTGAAAAAAAACTTAGAAAAAGGATGGGATTATGAAGAATATTGTATTATATAAAAGTAAATGTGGAAACTCACTGCAATATGCAACCTGGATTGCATCTGAACTGAATTGGGAACTCAGAGAATTATCAAAATTCAAAAAATCGGAAATAAAGAATTACCAAAATATCATATTTGGTAGTGGTGTTTACATGGGAAAAATGAGCCAAATCAAAAAAATTCTTGCTTGGTTCAGTCAGAAATCTATTATCATCTTTGCCTGTGCTGGGAACAATAACATTGAAAAGGATATTGAAGTCATAAAAAAGAATAATTTTTCAGAAGAACAATTATCTTTACATAAATTCTTTTATTTACCCGGTGGCGTCGATTTCTCGAAAGTAAAGGGATTGTTAAAAATGATGTTATCCGTCTTCCAAAAGGTAATGCAAAAAAAACAAAATAAGACCGAAGATGAAATAGCCATTCTAGAAGGATTTACGAATCCAACGAATTACGTGGATCGTTTGCATATCAATGATTTGGTATCCTATGCTAAAAGCTTGTAAACTTTGAAGAAACTTGATAAATTGTACAATTCTCTATGTTTTGAAAATATAATATATAAAAAAGATGTTGATGAATACACAATACTTTGTGTCTAGCAACATCTTTTTTGTTGTTATAGAGCCATTACAATTATAGATAAATTGATAAATCACTTACTCATTTCGATGTAAAAAAACTTCTATGAAAGGCCAAAAAATAAACGCAAATAAAAAATCACTTGTTCCCATATGAACTTAAATATTGGTGCTAATAGAATAACCAAAGTAACAATTAAAGCAACTCCCCAGAAAGCAAATCCTATAAAAGAAATCCAAAATCCAAATACCAACTGTTTTTTATATACCAAAGGGTTCGATTTTAAGCCTTTCTTTGCTAAGATCAATCCCACGACACCACCCACACCTATCAAAGGATATATGCCTAAAATACCAAAAACAATTGATAAAATTGCCAATCTCTTTTCAATGGGATTTGAAAGATGTCCATTTTTATAATTAGTTGATTCATCAAGTTGATTACCACAAAAAGGACATACCCCTTCTTTACTGATGACATCTAATGCGCAATGTTTACAGTATTCTTTCATGTATTTCCTCCTTATTTTTTTAACACATCATTCGAAAAATATATTATTTCTCTTTAAATATTTAACCCCTATCTTCATTATAACTTAACTACTACAAATATTATAATATTATCTTAATTTCGTTATTTCTTAATTGCATTCTATCGAGTTTTAATTTATCCATTCTATATTATTCAAAGAAATATAATCTGATGTGTTTAATTTGTATTTATTATTCCATTATCAAGAAGAAGAGTTAACCTGATGGAAGGATTCTAGTTAAATCAATTACAATTATGTAGAGAATATTTATACCATTTTGTTTTATAATTCGACAATTATATTATATTCTTATAATGATTACAAAAAAAAGCACCCTTTCTTATAGGATGCTTTATCTTCAATCTGAGAAGCAAGACTTGCTTATTTAGATAAATTTATACGCGTCTAGCCACATAAGCAAACATTTCTGGTCCGGTATGAATTCCAAGAACTGGCGTCAAGGGTGATAACGTTAAGTTTCGAATATTAAGTTCTTGTTTCATCTTGTTTCCTAGTTCTGTTGCTTTCTCTAAGTCATTTCCATAATGGACTGTGAAATCCACTAATTCTTTCCCAAATTTATCAATCATTAAGTTTTTCATTGAGAGCAACGAACGTTGAAGTCCAAATGCTTTACTTAAAGTAATGTATACCCCTTCATTATTGACTGTTATAACGGGTTTTACATGCAAAATATCCCCAATCGTTCCTTCTACTTTGCCAATCCGTCCACCTCTTTTTAAATACTTCAAGGTGTTGATCGTATATATAGCTAAACTATCTTCGTAACGGCATTTGTTAAGGAGTTCAATAATCGTCGGGATGGGTGTGTTCTTCTTTACCAACTCAAGAGCATATTCAACCAAATATCCAAGACCGCCACCTAAAGTTTTCGAATCAAAATGGGTAATTTTGATGCCTTCCACTTCTTGAAACGCTAAACGGCAGGCATTAAACGTGCCACTGAGTCCGCTGGAAAGATTCAATGCTAGAATATCGGTGTATCCTTCTTTTTTGAGTCGTTCAATTAAATCCATCAAATCACCGATACTTGGTAAACTTGTCGAAATAGTTGAATTATCAAGTTGTTCATACACTTCTTTAGCGGTAATTTCAATTTGATCTTTGAAGTTTTTTCCATTGACAATAATCATCAATGGTAACACAAACAAATTCGAATGTTTTTTTAATAATGACGGTAATAGATTAGCTGCAGAATCGGTAATAATTGCAATTTTCATTCTTGAACCCTCCATAAAATGATGAGATTATAAAGTACTCTATCACACATAATACTATACCAATAAGTACTATGTCTGTCAAGGAACTTTACTTAAAACAAAAAATCGCACAAAAAGTGTGATTTTAGTTTAAATAATCTAGGGTTATATCGAATAATTTTAAATCTTTTTGTTCTTCAAGTGGTAAGACCTTTATATATTTCAAAGAAATTTTGCAAAGACGCAGGATTTCTTTTTGCATTTCTATATAACGATGAACCAAGTCGACTGACATGTTGAATATCGACATCAACAGTCGACAATATGACAATCGATATTTCTTTTTTTAAATCAAATAAAACATAGCTTCTATAATATCCCTGACCCCCAATATGCCAGTAAAATTTGCCTTTGTAAAAAGAATTCCAAGAGAATCCTGTATATACATCTCTATTAATATTAGTTCTGTGATATTTAGCATGTGATATGTTTAATCTTTCTTGGTTCTGCAATTGAAAATTCAAAAATAATAACATATCTTCAATCGTTGAGAATAATCCTCCCGATGCCAAGAAAGGATTATTATCTTCCCATAACCACGAATACTTATGATTTTTTGTTTGAGCCTCTGAGCCATAAAATGTGTTTGTCATCCCAATTTCGGATTGAATATAATCAATGATAACTTGTTTATAAGGTCTTTGTTCGATCGTTTGAATGATTAAGGCAAGAACCGCATAATTATAATCTGAATATCGATATTTCCGTTTTCTTAATGGTCTAATTTTCTTTAAAGATTGATATAACCAATCTTCATTTAAATTTTGATAAATATTCTTTTTATTAAATCCTTTTGATATTAGAACCCAAATGCTTGAAAATAAAGGTATAAATGCATGATAACCCGAAGTATGCGTCAATAAATCTTCAATGATGGGATATCGAATTCTTGAATTGAGATTCACATAATCATTGACTTTTTTTTCTAAATCAATGGTACCTCGATTGACCATTTCACAAATGTATGTGCTAATAAAAGTTTTACTTACTGAGCCTAGCCCAAAATATAACTCATCGTTCCTATTTGACTTATTACAATGATAAAAGCGATCTTGTTCTCTGAATTTAACACCAATAGATAAAATTGAGTTTTTGCTTTTGCAAAAGTGTTTGTTAAGTAATTTTTCTAATTCCTCGATGTTTTTAATAAAAAAACCCCCTAGATAGATGATGAAAAAAGACTGCTCACTTCTAAATTGTTTATTTATGAATATTATATCATTAACTTAATTCAAAATTTGACACAATTTTTGAATGCATTCGAAAATGAAAATAAAAGCAAGGAGTAATCCGTTTTGGATGTTCTTAATAACCCTGTATAACTATAAGAAAAAAGTCCTTTGATTTTTTAAAATAACGATACTGAGAAAAGAACAATGAGTATAACAAAATCTACGCCGGAACAAGTATAGAGATTAAGGATTATCCCTAACGTAAAGAATGTGTCTAAATATCTTCTTTGTTTAAAAGAGTTGTTTTAAATCATCGATAAATGTGTGATTATTCTTGATAAAGTCGAAAATCATATCGTAGAAAGTCGATTCACAATCTTGTGAATCACGAACAAAAGAGATGCAAAAATTCGCCTCTTTGAATTATTTTTACAGAAATAGCTCTTTTTTCCCAAAGAAAACGACCATACTCACGTATAATAATTGAGTCAATAAAATATAGGAGGCATTCCCATGAAAAAAATCGCTTTAATTGTTACAACTTTGATGATTACCCTAGGCATCTTTGCGTGCAACACCTCGTCAACGAACACAGTATTCGAAGAAAATTCGGATATTTATGCGTTCTCGGCAATTAGTTCCGTCGACTTGCTTTCCACAAGCCAAGTTCAAACAACTGGAAAGGCACTATCCATTCTTCTTGCCGACAATGTCGAGCCGATTGTTTCAGACCAACTCGACGAACTGAACAAGTACTTGAATATGATGGAGAAGTTCCTCGGCGACGGAAACAGATTCTCATTTGTTGAAGAAATCTCCGACCACGTCGAATACACGCACAAAATTGTTTTTTCGAGCGTTGACATAGCTGGTGAAAGTGTCGTTTACATCTTCTACTTTAACGAAGCTCTGCTCGATGAGGTATCTGAAACATCGATGACCGATTTGTCCGATACCACAATCGAACCAGATGAAGATGAAGAAGATGAGAAGGATGAAGACGAATTCGAGAATCAGGAAACTTCTATATCCGGCTTGCTTGTGATTGGAACCAAAGAATACGCCGTATCTGGCAAGAAGGAAATCGAAGAAAACGAACAAAAGATTGAAATTCGCAGTGAAATCGACGAACTCAACTTTGTCGAAGTCATTTCGAAGGTCGAAGGCGGCGAACGTAAGTTCCAATACACCGTTTCAGTCGACGGCATTGTAACTCAGACCGAAGTAAAAATTGAACAAGAAGACAACGAGCAAAAAATTGAATTGAAATTCCTAGCGGGCGAAGCCAAAGGCGAGTACACCTTCAAGCAGGAAACCGAAGACGGCGAAACAATCCTGAAGATTGAATACAAGATTGAAAACGATGGCGTCTTTGAAGAAGGCGAAATCAAGGTCCTAGTCGTCGTCGATCCTGTCACCGGCGAAACCACCTACAACTACTACATCAAGAGCGACGATGGCAAGGAAGCCGAAGTCGAAAAGGATCGCGATGAGTATGACAATGAGGAAGAAAACGAAACCGAAGAAACAGGGTACAATCTCGCCTAACCCCTCGATTCATACTGCGTCCTTGCCATAGAAGAAGCATTGCGCTATAATGAGGGCATGTCGCAAGGAAAGGAAAACACTTCATGCCCGACTACAGAAGACTCATCCAACGGATACTGGCCCAAGATGAATCGGCCTTCGAAACACTTTACCATGCGACCAAATACGCCGTCTATTCAATCATTTACGCCATTGTCAAGGATAAAGACGACACCGAAGATTTGATGCAGGATACCTATCTCAAGATGGTCAAGGCCCTGCCAAGCTACGATGGCTCTTCGCAGTTCACAACCTGGCTGCTCACGATTGCTAAACGTACAGCAATTGATCACTACCGAAAAGAGCGCCGCATCGTGCATCTTAAAGATATCGATACAGCAATCATTCCGGATCTTCAAGCTAACCGAAGCGAGCATCAAATGGAAGCTGAACACTATCTTAAGGTGTTATCTGACGAAGAGCGTCAGATTGTTCTCCTCAAGATCGTCGACCGCATGACCCACAAGGAGATTGCACGACTGTTTGACAAACCCGCTGGAACCATCGCTTGGCTTTATCATCAAGCCATGCAGAAAATAAAAAAAGCTGCAAAGGAGGAACTCGACATTGAAATTCAACCTTAAGAAAAAAATCCGCGACGAATTTCGTGCCGTGGTGCCAAATAAACCTCCCAAGCTCTATTGGGAAGAACTGCTTCCGAAAAGCACCCGACGTACCATCGGTTTCTCGCTACAACGAGTTATAGCGGTGATGGCACTCTTCGTAGTCGTGCTCTTGACCGCGGTGTTCAAGGGCTGGATTCCCACACAGCAAACGACCACAACAAACAACACAATTACAACGGGTGAAAACCTTTTGCAAGTTGATGAAACCACCCTTGCTAATCCCTTGATTACCGCCACGAACCTCTCGTTCTCGATGGGTTATGGTGGCATCACAAAGCTAGCTTTCCGCCTGTCGAATCCGGTGTTTATGGTCGATACTCATCTTGATTGGATTCATCGATATGTCGGTGCCCTTGAAACCGCCTTCTCTGAAAATGGAGGCTACAAGGCTGTTCCGCTAAATAGCGACCGCGAAGGATACGAACACTTCCTGCGTTCGACCGCGCCGACCTTGTCTGGCATCGATAAGGTGTTTGATCTCTACTACAACATCGATTCAATCAACGAAGAGGCCTCAGAAATCTCTGGCATCGTCGTCATCGAAGAGGATGTCTTCGACTTCACCGGCAAACTAGAAATCCAAGAAAACGAAACCAAATGGACAATCCGCTCCTATGATTCTTCCGATGTCTCAAATACATACGTCGAAACCGAAATGGTGGTTGAATCCGAAGAACAAACGATTGAAACCCGTATCGTCGAAAACGGAGTTCTGATTCATGAAAGTATAATCAAGTTGGAATTCGAAAATGATGAAGCAAAAATAATCGTCGAGACAAAGTTATCAGACGAATCAATCGTCTTTGAGATTAAATGGGAAGAAGACGATTTAAAATCCAAACTGAAGGGAACCTATGCGATTGACGGCATCAATCAGGACGAACAAGGCGAATTCACGATTGAACTATATGAAAATTTGTCGGATCAAACCGTGTACTACCGCTACACAATCACTTCGAACGAACAGACGAAAGTTGTGGATAAGAACCGTATTATTTCAAACCCTAAAGAGGACCCGTTTGGTTCCCTGCTCTGAAAAATCCATAAAAAGACCGCTGCGACGGTCTTTTTTTATTAAAAGATCATCTGAACGAACTCCAGATGATTATTCTTTGAGGTTTGATGACAAATGCTTTGCTTTGTAAAAATAATCGGACTTCTTGAACAAGGTTCTTCGATTGATTCTATTATAGGGAATGAGTTAAAGCAAAAATTTTGTTTCGTATTGCTTTACATTTTGAGCCTCTGTTGAGATAAGGGATCCATAAGCATCTTGAAAAATCCAAGAAACCTTGCATATATTACCAAAAAAAAACTAACCAACATCAATTAACACTAGCTAACTGTGTTTCCCTCCTTTGTGGATAACTTAACTTATTCATGTCTCATTAAAAAATCAAATCTAACTGGATTGTAGGATAAAGAACAATAAAACTAGAAAGATTGATTTTCTTCTAGTTTCAGTTTGTTTATCCTTTTTTTATATACCTAAAATAGGGTGCACTTTATTGAGACAACAGTTTTCTAAATGAGTATCATTGATAATTTGCTTTCTTAGTTTAAATCCACTAATTTTGCATAAACGGTATAGGATTCATTCGGATGGGTTGTCAACGTAAAAAGCAGGGTCAGTTCTTGATCAAAATAATAGCCTTGGAACCAACCTTCTGAACTATCCGGATAGGTGAAAACGATAGTCGTTCCTGATGCAGCAGGTTTTACAAATAAGATTTGACCATCCGGTTTTGCATAAGTCATATAAATTAATTTCCTGGTAGATCCCCATTCGACTTCAGCCATTCCGTCAAAAAAATGCTCATCCCAGCCGGATGGGTGGGTTTCAGATTTGACATATATAATAGTAGAAAACTTACTTATATCAAAAGCATGGAATTTAATGGTAGTAACAGAAGGTGGAATAAAGATGAATCGTAGATTGGTTTCAATAAATGCGCATTCTCCTATCGAAGTTAGTACTTCATTAGAGTCGAATATCACGTATCTTAGCAATGCACATTCTGCAAAAGCAAAATCCCCAATCACTTGAACGGATTCAGGAATAGTAATCGATATCAAAGCGCTGGCACCATAAAAAGTCCTATCTCCAATAACGGTAAGTTGACTACCTGTTTCGAACTCAATTTCACTCAAACTCACACAATTAAAAAAAACTTCTTCTTCCATGTGAGTAACGCTGCTGGGTATCATGAAATATGTCAAGTAATTAGCGGAAAAAAATGATCCGTATCTGAGTAATGTAATCGTCTTTGGCAAGGTTATGCTTTCAATGATATGGTTGCCTTTAAAAGCTAAAATTTCAACACTTGTAATCGATATGCCATTGTATGATTCAGGAACGATTAAAATTGGATTCGTTCCAACATAACTCTCGATTCCATAAAAACCATCATCTTTTAATAATAGTCTCAAGCCTTCAGGCGTCTCATGGATGGTACCATCCCACTTAGCATACAGAATAATATGATCACTTGGTAGTTTATCAAAGACAAATTTTTCAGTAAATTCTTGATCAATATACCATCCAGAAAATATATAATGTTCTTTCGTTGGAGAACTTGGTTCTTCGATTTTCTTTCCTGCAAATCCTTTTATGGACTCTACAGGTGTTCCAAAATTTGAATCAAAACTAATCTCTTTAATCAAATCCAGTGAATCAATAAAGCCACACCCATTTAAAAATAGCATTAAAACCATCACAACAAAACTCATTGTTACTTTATAATACGATTTTGATTTCATTTTGATAGAATCCTCGCTTAACATAAAAATTTTATTTTGATGGTAATTACACAGAGTTACTATCTTATGTGAATTTCATAGTGTAGTTTTTTATCATTTTATCACACTATTTTAAACAATACTACACCATTAAAAAATATTTCCATACCGAATATTAACTGAATATTTTTGTTTTTTGAATTGTAAACGCCGTATCAAGTCAATGTTATAATTATTGTTTGACTTTTTTGTATTAAAATTTTTTTTAAATTTGAGCACAATCTTAATTAATGTAAATATTCTATAGATATTTATATAATTTAAAAAATATGTCTTAGATTTAATATATTTTTAAGTCAAAGATTATACATCTGAGTTTTTGTATCATTTTTTGAACATCTTCAATGAAATAGGTGGAGTTTCATAAACGAAGCATGATATAATTGCCTCAAATATTAACGATGGAGGCTAAAATATGTCAAGCAAAGTCAAAACGAATTATTTATTGGTCGATCGAAAAAAACTTGGTTTATCATCCACCGACAAAGAATCGATTGAGGGATTAAAACTTAAAATTAAACATCTTTTAAATGAAAAAATCTATGGCATCAGTTTTAGCCCCTATATTGATAATCAAAATCCAGGACAATTCGATTGGATTTCACCCGAACAGATTGAAAATAGATTGTCTATCGTCAAACCTTACGTCCAATGGATCCGCACATTTTCATGTACTTTGGGCAATGAAGCAATTGCGCCGATTGCAAAAAAGAACGAACTTAAAACGCTTGTTGGCGCATGGATTGGCGAAAATATTGAGATGAATGAAGCAGAACTTGATAATGTTATTCGCCTAGCGAAAGAAGGCAACGCCGATATGGTTGCGATTGGTAATGAGGTCATGTTAAGAGAAGACATTTCCTTAGAATTGTTAATTAGTTATATCAAACAATTCAAAGAAGCTGTTCCGAATGTCCCTGTTGGCTATGCAGATGCCTATTATACGTTCGTAAATGAACCTGAATTATTGGATGTTTGTGATGTTGTTTTTGCTAATTGTTATCCATTTTGGGAACGCTGTAATTATAATTATGCCATTAGCTATATGAAAGAAATGTATGCCTTTGTTAAAAAAGCAGCTAAAGATAAAGAAGTCATCATTAGCGAAACCGGATGGCCAACCAAAGGTGACTCCTATGGTGAAGCTCTACCCTCCTTTGAAAACGCTGCTCGATATTTCGTTGAAACATACGAATGGGCCAATTCGAACAATATCAATGTCTTCTACTTCTCATCATTTGACGAATCATGGAAATCCGATGAAGAAGGAGAATATGGAGCATATTGGGGTTTATGGGATAATAAGGGAGTCTATAAATTCTAAAAAATAAATCTAAAAAACGTATTAAATCAGTATATAAACTAATTAAAATTGATCAATCTAGGTTACAAAGATAATTTTCTTAGATTTCATTTTCACAAGAAATATTAATCTGGGTGATGACATGAAATATCCTCCTTTTTTAAAATTGAATGGTACCATCGGCTTGTTCGCAGGTAGTTTTGGAGCAAACACAGATCCTTATAAAAAACGACTTGAATCAGCAATCATTAAACTACAATCGCTCGGATTTCATTTCGTCATAGAAGGTGACATTTTTGGTTATTATCAAGGAGCGAGCGCTCCAAAAGAAGCTCGTGCTGCTGCCTTTACAAATCTCTATAAAAATCCAAATATTGATTTTTTATGGAGTGTCGGAGGTGGTGAGTGGTTGATGGAAATTTTACCCTTCATCGATTTTGATGATTTAAAAAATTATCCGCCAAAATACGTGATGGGCTATTCAGATAATACCCACTTAACGCTATTGATGAATACCCTTCTAGATACAGCATCACTCTATGGGCAACATATCCCCGAATTCGGACGCACTCATTGGGATGATTCACTAATTCAGGCCATTGAAATAATTACCGGCGTAAGAAATTATCAAGAAAATTTTAAACTCTTTGAAGCCAAAAATGTCCTTCAAGCTAATCCATTGGACGGTTATGTATTGACTGAAACGACGAAATGGATTCATCTATCTAATGAAACAGAAATAAGAATGTCCGGTCGTTTCATTGGTGGTTGTTTAGATATTTTACTATCTCACTTAGGAACTCAATATGATTGCATCCACCAGTTTATCAATCAGTATCAGGATGATGGTATTATTTGGTTTATCGAAGCATGTGATTTAAATCTCTTTGGGCTTAAACGAGCCTTGTGGCAACTAAAAGAAGCTGGTTGGTTCACTTATACTAAAGGGATTATCTTTGGCAGACACTTAAATGCAACACCAATCATTGATTTAGACCCCTATCAAACAACAAAAGATCTATTAAGTGATTTAAAAATCCCGCTCATTATGGATGCTGATTTCGGTCATATAGCTCCAACATTTACCTTAATTAGTGGTTCATATGTTGAAATTGAATCAAAAAATGGATTAGGAAGCATAAAAACCTTCCTCCGTTAACATCTAATCATATTATTTTCTAAAATTAATCATAACTTCCTCAAAAAAAAGATACTAGTATTTTATTACTACTGGTATCTCTTTTTTTAATTTCATTTGTTTGCTAAATGGGGCTAACTTATATTCGCATTACTATTATTATTTAGTCTAAAATAGCTTTTGAAATTGCTTGTTCAAATGTCAATCGGAACCCTTCAATCGCCAATGTGACACCTGCAACTGCATCGATTGTGATTGAATCAGTAAAATCAAAATACTCATGCCCATTAAGAATATCATATTCCCATTCAGGATCCCAAACTTGCTTATCGATGATTGCATTGCGCATCATTGCTGCTTGGACATACCAAGCCGTGCCGCTAATAAGAACTAATTCTTCTTGCAGTGCCTGTTTAGTCGTCATTGATACGATTTCAACCATCGGATAATCATCTGATGCATCCCCTGGTGTACCATTGTTATTCCAAATGATGCGGGTATTTATCGCCGTAATCGCATCAAACACCACATCAACGATATAGCCTTCCTCTATCACGACTCGAACGATATAACCGTGTTGTTCATCAACTCCATAGTAAACACCATCAATATAGGTATAGGGTGGTTTGTTGGCTATAAGCCATTCTTCAGACGTCGGTACGCCTTCAAAGATACCTTGGCTATTGTTTGATGCATCCGCGATGGCAAGATTCCATGATAGAACAAATCCATCTACAGGCATTGTGAAATACGCAAGACTGGACGGACTTGCTTGATAATCAATCATCGCAAAATAATCGGGTACAGTCATTGAATTCATTCCTGATATTTCTGTCACGTCTAATTTGATATCTCCCCACCCTTGATGGAGTACTAGATACGAAGCAAGAAAGGTTACTTCATCTTTCCAAGAATGACCGTTCGACAATTTATACTCATCACCAAGAGTATTCAAAGTAGTCAACTTGTATGGTTGATCGAACAAAACGCTGTCGATTGCTCCTTCTTGATTAACATTGATGTACACAGAAATATGTGATTGAGCATCGACTGCGTAGTAAACCCCAGGAATATAACTGCCTGTTTGAGGAGCGCCACAGCCAAGTAAAAAAATGAAACCAGTAAGAAATATGACTATCATTATTAATTTTTTCATAGAAACCCCCATTTTTATATGAATGTTGCTTTAACATTCTGAATTGTTGCTTGTGCGGTACTATAGGTAATGGTAAATGTAAAAATATAAGTACTTCCTGATCTCTGCCCATTGATAATTTGTATTGAAATACCTGGATACATACTGATGATATCCTGTACTCTCAACAATATACCTGCTTCCATTGTTTCGGTTTTTAAATTTGAAACCGAGATATTATTAAACCATCCATTAAGTACTAGTTGTTGAATATCCGAGACTGTTTTTTGAACTAACTGCTCTGGAGTTAACCACTTAGCGTAAAGTGTGAGGTTTAAAGGAGGCATTGTTATGAAGGTAAATTGATTTACAAAGGTATTGTTATCAGTGTACCATCCATCGAAAACAAAGCCAGTCTTTGTTGGATCAGTCGGTTTTGTAATTGCTGTTCCTTCTTGTGCTGAAATTGGATTGACCGCTGTTCCACCATTGCTGTTGAAAGAGATTGTATAAAGAGTTACGGTCCATCCTGCGTATAAAGTTATGTTTTGTGCTGGCATCGTTGTAAATGAATACAGTGTCATTGTATCTATATCACTATACCAACCTGAGAACGTATAACCCGTTCTTGTCGGTTGTGTCGGTGCAGATACTGCCGTTCCATAATTTTGTGTGATTGGATTAACAGCTATACCACCATTACTATTGAAAGTAATTGTATNNGCATATAAGGTGATATTTTGTGCTGACATTACGCTGAATGTATATGATGTGGTTAATCCAGCATCGCTATACCATCCAGAAAACGTATAACCCATTCTTGTCGGTGGTGTCGGTGCAGTTACTGCCGTTCCATAATTTTGTGTGATTGGATTGACGGCTGTACCACCATTACTATTGAAGGTGATTGTATATTGATTAATGGTCCATTTTGCATATAAGGTGA
>DILB01000003.1:41004-41737 GCA_002424815.1 Caryophanales bacterium UBA5603 | reverse complement strand
AAATATTAGCATGATCGCCACAGAGAAAATTAATCCAATCACAACAGGTTTAAGCCCTATAAAGGCTAGAGTTACCGTTTTTGAAGCTAAATACTTCGATCCAAAACGGGCAATCAGTAAAATGATTAAAAATGAAGGTAAGACAACACCTAACGTCGCCGCAAAGGCTCCGAGAATCCCCGCATACTCCGTCCCGATGAAAGTTGCCATGTTGACCGCAAAAGGTCCAGGCGTCGATTCGCTAATACCGATGAAATCAAGTAGCAAAGCCTCAGAGATATAGCCTCCACCCACTAATTCTTGGCGAAAGAGTGGAATCATGGCATATCCTCCACCAAAAGTGAAGATGCCGATTTTAAAGAAAATTAAGAATAATTCGACCATAATCTCAAACATCGTGCTTTTCCTCCATCTTTTGACGGTTGATAAAACCATAGAGGATTCCTAAGATAGCCCCGATGAATAGTAGATAAATAACAGAGAATTCTGTTAATAAGGCAACGATGAACGCAACGGCGAAAATGAGATAAGAAAACCATGTTTTTTTAACTTTTTTTGAAAGTTTGAATACGGCATTTAATATCAACATTGCAACCGCTGCACGAATTCCCATGAAAGCATATCCGACATATTCTAATTCTTTAAATTCGACGATAAACAATGAAATGATTGAAATAACGATAAAAGAGGGTAAAACAACCCCTAAAGTTGCCAATAAAGCACCGAAAAAACC
>DILB01000003.1:40699-40889 GCA_002424815.1 Caryophanales bacterium UBA5603 | reverse complement strand
CCACCAAAGGTGAAAGCGCCGATTTTTAAGAAACTAATGAACAGTTCCCATAAACGTCTTTTTGATTGCATAATATTCCTCGCACTTAGTTTTCTTCAAATATTATAGCATATTTGCATCAGATGTGCGAATAAAAGCGACATTGAACACAATAATCTTGAAGATTATGGATGTTTTTTATGGAATGCAT
>DILB01000003.1:14234-40675 GCA_002424815.1 Caryophanales bacterium UBA5603 | reverse complement strand
AGGTTTCGATTATCTTGTTGTTGGTCCAGAGTATGTCCACCTTCTTGAAACTAAAAGTTCGAGCAATATCGTTGAAACCGACGAAGAAGCTGTGGATATACTATCTTAACTCTCGAGAATAAAAGTATTATTCCGCAATGAATTCAGCTCATGCGATTTGTGGGGCAAAGAAATTGCAAAAACTATGGAAAAAGACAAAATTAATGTCATAAATATTTTGGGTTAAGGCGACAAAGATACTGATGAAAAAGCGAAATTTTTATTTTAGATATAAAGAAAACATTGAACTCATCGATGTTTTCTTTATATCAACGGTAGCAACATCCTATTTCCCCAAGCGTAATGAAATTTTCTTTACAAAAAGACATGATTATTATATAATAATCTATGCGTTCCGACTTGGTAGCTCAGCTGGATAGAGCAACGGCCTTCTAAGCCGTCGGTCAGGAGTTCGAATCTCCTCCGAGTCGCCACTTTGTAAGATTAAGCAGTTAAACAACAAATGTTTGACTGCTTTTTATATACTTATCAGAATCAAAATAATTTTGATATGTTATAATATTTTACAGTGGCCCGGTAGCTCAGCTGGACAGAGCAGAAGCGTCCTAAGCTTTTGGTCGAAGGTTCGAATCCTTTCCGGGTCGCCATATTGAATTTCCCACATTTTATGATGTGGATTTTTTTTAAAATACGAGAAAAAAATAGAATAATGAGAGAAAAAATGCTATAATACTTAATGCTGGCCCGATAGCTCAGCTGGATAGAGCAGCGGCTTCCGGAGCCGTCGGTCGAAGGTTCGAATCCTTTTCGGGTCGCCAATAAATAAAATAAGATCACCATTTGCTAAAAGAGCGGATAGTGATCTTTTTCTTTTCAGGTCTAATAGACTATTTTTAAAAATGAATGGTATAATTAAAAATATAGGTTTGTTTATTATACAAGTATCGAACGTTGACTAAAAAAGGATGAGTGAAACCATGGACATTGAAAAATTGATAAATGAGCTCACAATCGAAGAGAAATGTCGACTATTAGTTGGCAAGGATTCGTGGCATACTGCAGCTATTGAACGTCTTGATATTCCCTCAATTATGATGAGTGATGGACCACATGGATTAAGAAAACAACTTGACTCAGCCAACGCGATGATGGTCAATGAATCATATAAAGCCGTTTGTTTTCCACCAGCCGTGACTGTCGCATCTTCATTTGATCCAAAATTAGCCTTTAAAATGGGTGAAGCAATTGCCAATGAGTGCCTTTATAAAGATGTCCATGTTCTATTAGGACCTGGACTAAACATCAAACGCAGTCCGCTTTGCGGACGAAATTTTGAGTATTATTCAGAGGATCCCCATTTAAGTGGCGAGATGGCCGCAAGTTTCGTTAAAGGTGTCCAAAGCAAAAATGTTGGTGCATGCCTCAAACATTTTGCGTTGAACTCTCAAGAAACTTATCGGATGACTTCTAGTTCTGCGGCAGATCAACGGGCGTTTCATGAAATATATGGATCCGCTTTTAAAAGAGCCATTCAAGAAAATCCAGCCATGGTGATGTGTTCTTACAATCGAGTCGATGATAAATACGCCTCCGAAAATCCATGGTTGCTTCAAGATGTCCTTAGAAACAACTATGGTTTTAAAAACGTTATCGTTTCCGATTGGGGAGCTGTCAATGACCGAAAAGAGGCTTTAAAAGCTTCGCTTGATTTAGAAATGCCGGGACATCCTTATGCCATCAAAAAATTATTGCGCGAGTATAAAGCTGGCAATCTCTCTATTGAGGAAATTAATAGCTCTGTGCGAAAAATATTAGAACTTGTCAACCAAAAGAAGGATCAAAAAATTATTCCTTTTGATTTAGATAACAATCATAAGATAGCTTATGAAATCGCCAAAGGTTCTATGGTGTTACTGAAAAATGATGACAGTATTTTACCTTTACAAAAAACCGATGAAATCGCAATTATTGGCCGTCTCGCTAAAGAAGTCCGGTACCAAGGAGGCGGTTCAAGTCATATCAATCCTTACAAAGTTGATTCGATGCTTGATTATATCCCTAAAGGAGTCAAATACGCTTACGCTGACGGATATCGTTTAGAAGACGATGGTTTCAGTCAAAAGTTGATTGATGAAGCGAAACGGATTGCGATTGGAAAACAAAAAGTTATCCTCGTCATTGGCTTAACCGATGTCTATGAATCAGAAGGGTATGATCGCACCCATCTCAATCTACCTCAAGGTCATCTTGATTTACTCAATACAATCACACAGGTTCATGACAATGTCATTGTTGTACTACAGATAGGATCTCCGATTGTTATGCCTTGGATACAGCAAGTCAAAGCAGTCTTTAATGCTTATCTTGGTGGCGAAGCGGGCGCAAAAGCGATTATGGAATTGCTTTATGGACAATCCAATCCTTCCGGAAGATTAGCAGAGACATTTCCATTATCTTTAGAATCAACCCCCTGTCATCCATTTTATGCAAAGGGGAATGGCGAAGTTCATTATCAAGAAAGTATTTATGTAGGTTATCGTTATTATGAATCGAAAGATGTCGAAACGTTATTTCCTTTTGGTTACGGACTCAGTTATACCTCTTTCCAATATTCTAACCTAAAAATCAACATGGAAATGGCAGTTCATCCAGCCGTTTTCACCGTGTCTGTCGATGTAACTAATGAAGGATTTTGGATTGGCAAAGAAGTTGTCCAACTCTATGTTCAACCGCCACAGACTGGCGTATTTAAACCAAAACGCGAGTTAAAACGCTTCTTAAAAATTGAATTACAACCCCATGAAACAAAGACGGTGATGTTTAAAATCGCCACAGACGATTTAAGTTATTATGATATCACGAAGCAGGCTTTTGTGGTTGAACCAGGTCACTATTTTATTGAAATTATGAAAAACGCTCATGAAGTCATTTTGTCACAACTCATCGAAATCGATAATTTGGAGTATGAGGGTAGCGATCCGTTATTAATTAATGCATCAAGTTATTATATCGCAAACGGACTAACGTTTGCGGATGTGGATTTTGAGCGTTTGTTGGGTCGATCCAAAAAAGATTCATCCATTCAACGACATCGACCTTATCATATTAGTGATACCTTAGAAGATATCCGTCACACCATCATTGGCCGATCAATTTATCGTACCGCATGGAAAATGGCGACCAAAGAAATAAAAAATATGGATGAAACGACAAAAAAAGTGATAGAAAAATCGATTGGCGAAGTCCCCATGCGTTCCATGGCGGTCTTCAGTGGCGGTCGATTAAAAATGACGACGTTAAAAGGTATTTTAGAACTCATTAATCATCATCCCATCAAAGCATTAAGTCATTTTTTCGGGAGGGATTGACATGTTTAAATCTTGGTTTCGTGAAGGTGTCGTTTATCAAATATATCCTCGCAGTTTCAATGATAGTAATCATGATGGTGTTGGCGACTTGTTAGGGATTATTGATAAAATCCCTTATTTAAAAACATTAGGGGTTGATATCGTTTGGTTGTCGCCCGTGTATGCTTCTCCCAATGATGACAATGGTTATGATATCTCAGATTATCGTGCCATCCAACCTGAATTTGGTACGATGGAAGATATGGAATTGTTAATAAAACTTCTTCATGAAGCAAACATCAAAATAGTGATGGACTTAGTCGTTAATCATACCTCTGATGAACATCCTTGGTTTGTCAAATCTGCACAAAATGATCCAAATTATCGTGATTTTTACCACTGGAAACCCACCAAAGGAAACTGGACAAGTTTTTTTGGGGGAGAAGCTTGGAGTTATCATCCTGAGCGAAAAGAATATTATTTGCATTTGTTTTCTAAAAAACAACCGGATTTGAATTGGGATAACCCTGCGGTCAGAGAAGCTGTGCAAGATATTTGCCGTTTTTGGCTTGATAAAGGTATCGATGGATTCCGATGTGACGTCATTAATATCATCGCTAAAGAAGATGGGTTGCCAAACGGTCGTTTTTCAGTCGTTCTTCAAGGCAAAGAACACTATTTAAATCATCCAAAAATCCATGGTTACCTCCAAGAATTAAAAGAGAAAGTATTATCAAACTATGACTGTTTTACGGTGGGTGAAACCGTCTTTGCAACGCCAGATATCGCAGCGAAATATCAAGATGAGAAAGTTCGAGAATTAGATATGATGTTTCAATTCGATCATATGGCAGCTGATTGTCATTTTGTGAAGTGGTTCCCAAAACCGTTTCATCCAATCAACCTCAAAAAACCATTATCTAAATGGCAGTTGGGGCTAAACGGTCGTGGTTGGAATACACTTTATTTAGAAAATCATGATCAAGCTAGAAGTATTTCGCGTTTTGGTCATCCCGATTGGCATGATGAATCTGCTAAAATGCTGGCAACTCTCATCTATTTTCAGCAAGGAACCCCGTTTATCTATCAAGGACAAGAAATTGGAATGACGAATGCTCATTTCACTGAATTAAGCCAATATCGTGATATTGAATCGCTCAACATTTACAAACTCGCCAGAAAAACCTTACACTATTCGCACAAAAAAACAATGAAACTATTAGCGAAGGCCTCTCGTGATAATGCAAGAACCCCCATGCAATGGAATTCAACAAATAATGCTGGGTTCACCGATGGAACCCCTTGGTTATCGGTGAATCCCAATCATATCGATTATAACGTTGAAAAAGCGATCAATGATCCTGATTCAATCTTCCATTATTTCCGAAAAATCATTGAATTACGCAAACAATTACCAGTGGTGATTTACGGTGATTACCATGATTTGTGTTTCCATCATCGACGATTGTATGCTTATCATCGAGAATGGCAGAATGAGGAATTGATCATCTTATGCAATTTCTCTAAAAAACCTTTAGAAATTCCGAAGTCGATCCATCTTTCTGGATATGAACTGATCTTGAATAATGTTTTAGAAACACAATTGGTGATGTCACCTTATGAAGCGAGGGTCTACTATAAAAAAATAAAATGAGTCGCTTGGCTCATTTTTTTTATGGTTTTGCCCGTTTAAAACGTTGATGAAACTGTTCTTCAATGATTTTTGTCAACCAGTGATCGATGGCTTCTTTTTCAAGTTTATAACTTTCTGCATGTTTCGCATTCACAACTGTATAAATATCTTTAAATAAAGCTTTAGATGATTCCATCATTTTTAAAGTTTGCCGATAGGGGCACAGTGCATCTTTCGTGCCATGAATAAACACCGTTGGAATGGTCGCTTTTTTAACGGCACTCGCAACATTGATGTTCATCAGTGAAAAACGATGCCAATACCACGTTAAAAACGATAATCCAGGAAGGAAGATTAAAGATAAAGGCGTTTTAAGACTGCGACGAAACACAGGAGCAATGGCTTTATAAGGGCTATCAGCGACAATCAATTTAATGTTTTTGGGAAGTTCCATGGCCCCAGTAAGCAGCACCGTCGCAGCGCCCATCGAGACGCCGTGAAGTAAGATAGAATCTGTCATTCCGTAAGTCCTTAAAACAAAATTAATCCATTTTTTTAGGTCATATGATTCGTAATGTCCAAAACTTGAAAACGTTCCTTCAGAAAGACCATGACCGCGTAAATCTGGCAATAAAATCTTGAATCCAAGATCACTATAAGTTTTAGCAACGATGGCCATATCAGTATTTTGACCTTCATATCCATGTAAAATAATGGCGGTTAATAAAGATTTGTCATTAATAGAAGGGATATACACACCTTTAAGTTTGATGCCATCATAACCGCGTATATGAACAGCTTCCTTTGGAACTTTGATAAACCATTCATAACTCTTCGCGAAAAAAAGTTCCTTCTGGTCGACCAATCCTCCATTTTTGAAGCCGCCATGATGAATCATTTTTGAATAAAAGATGTAGCAAAGACCTAAGTAAACAAAAATAAAAGCTAGGATGATCAACAAAATATATTCAGTTCTCACAATAACGATCACCTCTTTATTTCTATTGTATCACAATTGAGATAATTTATCGATTCTCAATAAAAACTCTTCTTTCACCATTGAAAATCTAGACACAATCTTGTATAATGAATTCAAAAAGGGGGAAATTTAAATGAACCGATCACGCATAGATTACAAAAATCAAGCAAAACAATTAATGCAAGGTAAGTACACAAATGTTATTGTTATCTTTATCATTATTAGTTTAATTGGTGGTGTTTTTACTGCACCTACGGCAGCGAATTCGATGGGTGCCGGCGTTGATGCTGGGGGATCTTTCCTCTCGAATATCTTAAATTTAGTCACTTTAGTTCTTTCCGCCGCCTTTGCTTATGGAACTGCCAAAATGTTTATTGGGGTAACCCGTGATGAAAATCCAGATCTGCAAAACATCTTGTTATCGGGATTTAAAGAGAATTTTGTAAGAAACCTCATCTGTTATTTTTTAACGACGTTATATACTTTTTTATGGGCCTTGTTATTTATCATACCCGGAATCATCAAAGCCTACGCTTATTCGATGAATTTTTATTTACTTAATAAAGAGCCTGAATTAGATGCACAAGCAGCTATTACTAAATCAAAAGAATATACAAAAGGATATAAAGCTGATTTATTTGTGTTACATTTAAGTTATATTGGCTGGTATATTCTCAGTATCTTCACTTTCGGAATTTTATTGCTTTGGGTTGTACCAAAAGTGCAAACTGCAACGATGCTTTATTTTGATGAAATTTATGCAAAAAGAAATCCCGTTGTTATCAAAGAAGAACCAGCGGCTATCTTAGAATAACGCAAGATAATCGAAAGTTGTCATCTTAATGGCAACTTTTTTTTATGATTATTTGATGAATGATGACGGTTGCATAAATCTAGCAAATGAAATTGCTTTTTTCTTTTCTTACTATCATGTATAATAAGCATGAGGTGATACCATGGTCAAATTTGGAATTATGGGTGCTGGAAAGATTGCGCACAAGTTCGCACAAGCCGTTATTGGCATCAATGAATATCTTTACGCGGTTGGCAGCCGTGATCTTTTGCGTGCGAACGCATTTCAAGAACGTTATGAACTTCAAAAAGCTTATGGTTCTTATGAAGAACTGCTTGCGGACCCACAAGTCGATTGTATTTATATTGCTACACCGATGAGTGAACACTATAATAACATGTTGGCTTGTCTAGAAGCAGGTAAGCATATTCTTTGCGAAAAATCATTCACCGTAAACAAAAAAGAAGCAGAGCATATCTTAACCATTGCGAAAGAAAAAGGCTTATTTGTAATGGAAGCCATGTGGACACGTTTTTTGCCAACCATCCAAGAAGTTCAAAAACTAGTCAATGAAGGCGTGATTGGTGATATCATTTCAATTGAAGCCTATATTACCATGTTTTTAGATTTTCCGATGACGAGTCGCATTTATTCGAAATCCCTCGGTGGCGGCGCTTTATTGGATTTATCCGTCTATCCGATTCATTTAGCAAATTTATTTTTAGGTGTGCCCGACAGTTTTGAGACGGAAGTTAAATTCGCGTCCACAGGCGTCGACACCGAAGAAAAAATCACTTATTTTTATCCTCATAGTACCGCAACTTTGTATGCGTCTGTCATCCATGAAGATAAAAGGGAAGCGACCATCTATGGAACGAAAGGCTATGTTCACATTCCTGATTTTTGGTCGACTGAGTCAGCGACCGTCTATAATAACCATCACAAAGTGATTCGTCAGATTGACCACAAACACATTGTCAATGGCTTTGAATACGAAATTTTTGAGACCGTCAGATGCATCAAGAAAAAATGGAATGAAAGTCCGGTATTATCGCATGCGACGACGCAAGAAATCATGCGACAAATGGACGCTATCCGAAAAACTTGGGGTTTAGTTTATCCGCAGGATTGATGGGCGATTTTTGTTGACTTTAAAGTCTTATTATTATATAATACCTAACGTATGTCACGCATACCGCTCAGAAATGGTCTAAAACAGCGATGTTACCATGATGGCGAGTCTTAAAAAATATGAGGAGGTGCACACATGTACGCAGTTATTGAAACCGGTGGAAAACAAGTTCGCGTCGAAGTGGGACAAGAAATCTATATCGAGAAACTCGAAGCAGAGATTGAGTCAACTTACACGTTTGAAAAAGTTTTGTTGGTGGGTGGCGACAAAGTCAAGATTGGAAAGCCTTATGTCAAAGGCGCATCCGTATTGGCGACAGTTGTTAAACAAGGAAGAGGTCCGAAAGTGATCGTCTTCAAATACGAACCCAAAAAACATTATCATCGCAAAAATGGCCATCGTCAACCCTATACCAAGTTGATGATTACCGAAATTACCGTTTAATCAATTAATTAATCAATCACTTTGGAGGTGTTTTCAATGGTACTAAACTTTAACGTACTTGAATGCATGGCTTCTAAAAAAGGTGTCGGTTCGACCAGAAATGGCCGTGACTCAGCCGGTAGAAGACTTGGAGCCAAGTTGTCCGATGGACAAGCATGTACGGCTGGATCAATCATATATCGTCAACGCGGAACGAAAATCAACCCTGGAACGAATGTTGGTGTGGGTAAAGATGATACGTTGTTCGCTCTGATCGATGGCGTCGTCAAATTCGAACGCATCGGTCGCGATAAAAAACAAGCATCCGTCTATCCGCAAGTATAAACAGTCAAAAACAGGAGAAATCCTGTTTTTTTAACTCATTTTTGAAGGGAGTTTTGACATGTTAATCGAATGGATTACTTCAATCAAACATTTTCCTGAATGGATCAATACCGTTAAAGCGAAAAATCGATATTTATATTATTCGATTGGACTAACCTTAACGCTCATTTTAATCTTACTTTTTAACTTTTTTACCGTTAGAAGTTTTATCATTTATAGTCTTGTCATGGTGGTGTTTCCGACACTTTGGCTGATTGGGCATCTTATTTTACTCCATTATTGGCAGAGAAAAAACGTTTTGAGTTCGTTGTTTGCTCCTCGGAGGATGATTGCGATGCCGCTTTATTCAACCTTATGGAGTGATACTTTAGGGTCAATGATGATTCTTTATATGGTTCATGGATTCGATGGCAGTCAAAATGACTATTTATACGTCTTGTGGTTGACCTTCTTTATTAAAATTGGACTTTACTTAGCCATCACAAAACGCCATAAAAGAGGCTATCTTTGGATGGATATCTTGTTTCTGATGGTCGGTTTTTTTCTCACTTTTATCATTTATTCACTCGCAGCCACCGTGTAATTAAACACGGTGGTTTTTGATACTTGAAACAACGATGATGATGAGGTATAATAGAAATATGAAACAGGTTACATAAAGAAAAGAGGCTGTCTATGAAACCAACGCATCGCTTTGAAAATCACCGTTTTATAATTGAAGATTACGATCGCCAAAAACCGTTTTCAAGCTTTCTTCCCGGTTTAGCAGGAACCCACGGTGTTCCGCTTTGGAGTTTTTACGTCAACCGAGGACAAGGAATTAGCAGTTTTGGTTTGAAAGATAAAAATGGCGCAATATTAGAGTTTTATCCTGCCAATTTGGCATATCTTTATGTATCAAAAATCGGTTTTCGGACATTTATAAAAACCAATCAAGGTGTTTTTGAGAGTTTCTTGCCGGAAAATGATATTCCCAAACGTCGGATGGAAATAACCCAAAGCGAATTTTCATTGATTGAAAATAATCCAAATACCGGTTTAGAAACGTCGGTGACTTATTTTGGCTTGCCCAACGAATCGGTCGCAGGGCTTGTGAGAATGGTGGATATTAAAAATACGAGCGATCATGATATCGCACTTGAAGTACTCGATGGGATTAGTCAAATTCTTCCTTCAGGGATTGATTATGGTGGATACAAAGCCATCTCAAATTTATTAAGAAGTTGGATGAATGTTGAAAATCTTGAGAATAACATCGCTTTTTATAAACTGCGTTCTTCAACAGGCGATGAATCGGAAATGAAAGTCTCAAAAGATGGAAATTTTTACTTATCCTATGTCAATAATCAAATTGTTAGACCCATCGCTGATATGGATTTAATTTATGGTTATGATACGGCAATGAATCATGCGGCTAACTTCATGAATCATTCTTTAGAAGACATCGAAAATGCACATCAAGTGACAGAAAACAAAGTTCCTTGTGGGTTTACTCCCGCAAAAACGCGATTAAAACCAGGCGAAACTTTAAAAATTAGAACGATGATCGGTTATACCCATGGCATTGATACGATCAATCGACTTTCAAAGACCTTTGGTTCAGAGGCATATTTCGATTCAAAACGTTTTGAAGCAAAAGATATTATCGATCAACTATTAAAAGATGTCTATGTTAAAACGGCTCATCCCATCTTTGATGAGTATATTCGCCAAAATTATCTTGATAATTTATTAAGAGGCGGATATCCGTTAACCATTGATACCGATAATAAAAAATTCGTTTATTATCTTTACAGTCGTAAACACGGAGATCTAGAACGTGATTATAACTTCTTTACCATTGCGCCTGAATATTATTCTCAAGGCAATGGTAATTTCCGCGACGTCTGTCAAAATCGTCGCAGTGACGTTTTATTTCATCCGGAAATCGCTGATTATAACATTCAATTATTTGGTTCTTTGATTCAAGCCGATGGTTATAATCCGTTATCCATCAACGGTTCAACATTCGAAATTCACGACAAATCAGTGATTAAAGATTTAGCTAAACGTGTTTTTAATCATGATGATGGCACCATGGAAACGCATTTGATGGGAAAATTTACGCCCGGTTCAATCATCAACACGATGGCAAAAGTCGCTATTACTTCCAAACTTTCGGATGATGAACTTTTTAAAGAAATCATGCGACATGCAAAGCAAAATAATGAAGCCAATTTTGGTGAAGGTTATTGGGTTGATCATTGGACTTATATTTTAGATTTAGTCGAAAATTATTTATCCATCTATCCGGAAAAACAAACAGAATTACTTTATAATAACCAAGAATATCGTTATTTTGATGCTCCGGTCAGTGTTTATCCAAGAAGTGAAAAATATGTGATTGATAAACAAGGCGAAATTCATCAATATGGAAGTCTTCGTCATCCTGATCATGAAAAAATTCAAAGATGTGGTTTAAAAGAACACGGAACCAATTGGATGAAATCGACGGATGGTCAATTTGTCGAAACAAATTTATTTTCGAAATTATGGGTCTTAGCTTTCAATAAATTCGCTTTACTCGATCCCGAAGGCCTCGGCATTGAAATGGAAGCGAATAAACCTGGTTGGAATGATGCCATGAACGGTTTGCCAGGCATCTTTGCATCGGGTGTGAGTGAAACAATTGAATTAGCCCGTCTTGTCCGTTTCTTAAAAGAAAGTCCTTTATCTGGTCAATTGTCGCTCCCGATAGAATTTGTGAGTTTGATGCATCAAATCGATAAAGTTTCCGAAAAAGAGGCTTATAACTATTGGGACAAAGTAGCTACTTATCGAGAAAACTACCGCGAAGCGATTCGTTTTGGTTCGCAAGGTTCAATCAACGTTGAAGCAAAGACACTTGCGCCGCTTTTAGACAAAATGCTATTAAAACTTGATTCCGCCATCAATCGTATTTATGATTTAGGCGAAGGGATTGTTCCTACTTACCTTTACTATCATGTCAAGAAATACGAATTAATCACCGATGAACATGGAAATAAAGTGATAGGCCATTATGGATTACCGCTTGTGAAAGCACTACAGTTTGAACTTGATAGATTACCGAATTTCTTGGAAGCACCAGCGCGTTATCTTAAATATAGTCATGATGATACTAAAAATCGTGAAATGATTGCTAAAATCAAAAAAACAGGCATTTATGATGATCAACTCAAGATGTATAAGACCAGTGACAATCTTGATGCATATGGTTTTGAGATTGGCAGAATTCGAGCATTTACCAAAGGTTGGCTCGAACGTGAAGCAAACTTTTTACATATGACTTATAAATATTTACTGGGGATTTTAAAATCAGGCAATTACGATTTGTTTTTTGAAGAAGCTCAAGATAATTTAGTCTGTTTTATGGACCCAAAAGTCTATGGGCGTTCAACGCTTGAAAATTCATCTTTTATTGCGACTTCCAATAACCCAAATCCTTTCCTTCATGGGCAAGGATTTGTATCAAGACTGTCGGGATCGACGGCGGAAATGTTATCGATTTTTACACTCATGTTTTATGGCAAAAAAATGTTTAAGTCTCATCAGGGCGAATTAAGTTTAACTTTAAAACCGATCTTAACAAATACGTATTTTTATAACGGAAAGGTATCCCTAACTTTATTTGGGCAAGATTTGACTTATATCAACCTTAAAAACGAAGATACCTATCATTTGAAGCCGATTCGATACACTTTAAAGAAACAAGGACAAAATCCAATCATTATCGAGGGGGATTCTGTTCATGGATCTGAAGCCCATCAAATTCGAAATGGCGAATATGATCAAATTGAGGTCGTTTTGTCATAAGATTGTTAGTTTTAACAAAAAGCAGACAGCGTAACGTCTGCTTTTTTTATTTTAGATTTTTAAAAATGGAAAGCAAGGATCGAGTTTATGGATTTGAATCGTTTTTGTATTCAATTAAACGCTTGCTTTTAGGTTATTATTCATGGTACCATAGGCTAAATATAGATCATATCGAGGTGTTTTATGAGAATTGCAATTTATGGAGCCGGCGCCATGGGGACTGTACTGGGTGCATATCTTAGTAAAGCCGGAAAATCAATTGACCTGATCAGCCGCAATGAATCTCATATTTTAGGATTAAAGAAAAACGGGGCTCATATCATCGGTAAAGTTGATTTTGTTCAACCCGTCACTGCTTTATTACCCAGTGAAATGAATGGTCAATATGATTTAATCTTCTTAATGACAAAACAACTGGATAATCGTAACATCGTTAAAAATCTTATCCCATTTTTAACAGATGATGGCGTTATCTGCACGATGCAAAATGGTTTGCCAGAACTCTCAGTCTCTGAAATTATTGGTCCAAGTAGGACTTATGGATGTGCAGTATCGTGGGGCGCAACCATGGTTGGAAACGGCATTGTCGAATTAACCAGCGAACCTTCTCGCAAGACGCTTACTTTTAGTTTGGGTCGATTTGAAGGTGAACGGGATGCAAAGTTTGAAGCGATTCATGATTTACTTGATTTGATGGGTGACGTCGAATGTCATGCAAATTTCATGGGAGCCAGATGGGCTAAATTGCTGGTCAATAGTGCTTTTAGTGGACTTTCTGCCATCACTGGCGGTACTTTTGGCGAAATTGCTCACCATAGATTAACGCGTCTCATTGGACAAAAAATCATGAAAGAATGTATTGATTTATCAAGAAAATGCAACATTAAAATCGAACCGATTCAAGGGAAAGATGTTGTGAAATTATTAGATTATCATCATCGTTTAAAACAAAAAATCAGTTTTATGATTATTCCCATCGCCATGCGAAAACATCGTTCCCTTCAATCGAGTATGCTTCAAGATTTACTGGCTGGAAAAAAATGTGAAATTGAAGCTATCAATGGGGTTGTTTGTGCTTATGGTGACAAAGTCGACTTTGAAACGCCTTATAATGATATGATTATAAAAATAGTTCATGCGATGGAAACTCAACAATTAAAACCAGGATGGGATCATTTAAAGCACTTTGATGAATTACTTAACCATCATTCATAGTAAAAATAAAACGTCATCGGAAAAATCCAATGACGTTATTTTTATGCTTTTATCGCCCATCGGAGCTTAGCAGAACGAGCCCGAGGGTTAGCGTTTTGTTCTTCCATGGAAGGTCGAATAAATTCCAAGGCAATCTCTTTATAATTTCCAGCCCGGTAAAAATATTGAAATGCTTTTTTTACTAACCGATCTTCACCGGAGTGAAATGATAAAATGGCAATACGACCTTGGGGTGCTAAAACCGTCGGTAATTTCTCTAAAAAGGTATATAAAGCTTCCAACTCTCGA
This sequence comes from Caryophanales bacterium UBA5603, assembly GCA_002424815.1. GTDB lineage: Bacteria > Bacillota_I > Bacilli_A > Izemoplasmatales > Hujiaoplasmataceae > UBA5603. Next base: position 26,686 of record DILB01000003.1, on the reverse strand, counting down.
TTGACATCGATTCGTATCGCTTGAAAAGTTCTTTGGCAAGCTTTTTTAGTTTCATCCTCGCGAATAGCGATCGGTAAGGAACTTAAAGCATTTTTTATTATTTTTTGCAAATCGATGGTCGTATTAATCTCTTTGCCTTGGCGATAGTGCGAAATAATAGCTTGGGCAATCCATTCCGCATGCGGTTCGTCGGCATTTTCCTTAAGCATTCCTGTCAGTTGATCAAAGTTTAGCTGTCGCAAACGATAACTCGCTGGAATTCCTTTGCTTGGGTCCATTCGTAAATCCAAGGGTCCATCAATTTTAAACGAAAAACCTCTTTCAGGATTATCAATTTGCATCGAAGAAACCCCTAAATCTGCTAAAACAAAATCAAAAGTGCCTGACTGAGGCAGCAACTGATCAATTTCAGAAAAATTCATCTGTTTTATCGTCAGTATATCTGGACCGTATCCCGCTTTTCTTAAGCGTTCTTCTGTGCGGGGCAGTTCAAGCGGGTCTGCATCGATGGCATATAGATGCCCCTGATGGTCGAGTGCTTTTAAGATTTCTGTAGTATGTCCCCCATAGCCTAATGTGACATCTAGGCCTTTTTGACCGGGATGGATCTGCAAGATTTCCATAATTTCATTGACACAGATGGGACGATGCATTCCAGCGGGGGTATTGCCTTTTTGGATGACTTTGGCAATCGTATCAGCGTATTTATCAGGTTGAAGTTCTTTATATTTCTCTTCAAATTTTTTCGGATGAGTTCCCGAATATCGGACGCGTCTTTGATGTTTTTGATTGGATTGATCCATAATTTTCACCTTAACAGAGTGCTTTTCAAAAGAAAATTTCAAAAAATAAAATACGAAATTTATGATGAACAAATACTTAAAAATCGTTTTATTCTATTATACCTTAAAACGAATGAATATCCAATCGATATTCATTCTGTCATCGATACAAAATTCCTTAATTGATCGATGAATGCATCCTTTGTATCAATCAAAAAGTCATGAACGTTATGCTTTTGTAGGTTGTGAAAAAGCGGTATTTGTTATATAATCAAGAAGTGACTGGAGGGATTTCAATGAAAAACAAATTACATCAGATCTTTTATCGTATCTATGGCCATAATCGGCCCATTCGCACCTTTTTTTCTCCAGGTCGAGTGAATTTAATTGGCGAACACATCGACTATAATGGCGGTTATGTTTTTCCTACTGCTTTATCGATTGGAACTTATGGAGCGATTGCATTAAGAGATGACCTACAAATTAATTTATATTCAGAAAACTTTAAAAATCAAGGTATCATTTCCGTTTCGCTCCATGATTTAGTTTATCGAAAAGAACATGGCTGGGCGAATTATCCCAAAGGGGTTATTCTTGAATTAATAAATCAAGGGTATTCGCTCAATCAAGGTTTTGATATCGCTATTTTTGGTGATTTACCTAATAGTTCGGGGTTGTCATCGTCTGCATCAATTGAGTGTTTGATTGCGGTAATGATGAATGACTTATTTCATTTAAACATCGCTCGTCCAACGTTGGCTGTATTGTGTAAACAGGTTGAAAATCATTATATCGGCGTCAATTGTGGCATTATGGATCAGTTTATTATCGCCAACGGAATAGAAAACCATGGCTTGTTACTTGATTGCCAAACCCTTGCGTTTACCCCTGTCGAACTTTATATGCAAGATTATTCAATTGTAATATGTAACTCAAAAGTCAAAAGAGGATTGGTAGACTCCAAATATAACGAGCGTCGTGATGAATGCGAGCGGGCATTAAAAGTCTTTCAAAATCATCTTTCAATTGAAAATTTGTGCGATATGTCGTTAGTGCAGTTTGAAACTTTCAAAGACTATTTAAACGACGAAATTCTTTTAAAAAGAAGTCGCCACGCTGTTACAGAAAATCAAAGAGCCGTAGCGGCTGTCAAGCAGTTTCAGGATCATAACCTTTTTGCCTTTGGTCAAGCGATGAACCAATCTCATTTATCGCTTAAAAATGATTATGAAGTCTCTTGTGATGAATTAGACGTTTTGGTGGAATTGGCGTTGAAAAATGGAGCGATTGGATCAAGAATGACGGGTGCAGGATTCGGCGGTTGTACGGTCAATATCGTCAAAACCGACACCATTCACTCCTTTAAAGAGGCGGTCTTAAAAGGGTATTTTGATCGTTTTGGCATCCAAGGAGAAATATATGAAGCCATCGCTTCTGATGGAACAAAGGAGATCGAATGAACCCTAACAAAAATACTTTTAAAACGCTATTAGTGACCGCTGTTTATGAGATATTATTAACGGCATTGCTCAGTGTGGTTATCATTATTTTTATCGGCTATGTGCAAGTTAATTTTGTATTATATAGTTATTTGAAACTGACAACTTTTGCGATGGGTTGGGAAAAATTATGGATTTTTTTATACTTTCTCAGTGACATCTTGTTCATGGAAATTCTTTTTCTGATTTTTTTAGAAGTTGTTTTATTTGTATTGCGTCAAATATTTATTCGCGCAATCAAAGCTGTAGAAAAAATCAAGAATCAATCATTCACTAAAACGATTGATTGGATAAAAAAGATTTCTTTAATCAGCGTATTTAAATTCATGCGAATTAATACCCCCAAAAGAAGCATCATTGCTTATTTGATTGTTATGGCTTTTGTTTTTGGATCCGGTTGGATTTCAAAAAGCGTTTTAAAAGCTTATGATTCTCCTGTCTATCGCGCTCACGAAATTATCAATTTATATTCTAATGAGACCATCGAGACTTTTACCGACGAAATCTCAGATGATCAGCGTTGGGATCTTTCAATTCTTGCTGGTGTTGCGAATGTTCATCTCTACAGTGTCACAAACTCTAATGAGGCTAAGTTTTATTATCTTTATGACACTGAAGTACAATTGGCAAGTTACTCGCTGGTGATTGATCGAAATAATGATACGATTCATATCGTATGTCATGAAGAAGCAACCACCTATGAACGCTATGTTGATCCGGTTTTACCAAGCCTTGAAATCTATTTGCCAGGATCGCTTAAAATCAATAATGTGATTATTGAAATCACCGCTTATGGTGGTTTGACGATGGAATATGTGGCTTTCACAAACCTTGATGTTACGACCAAAAATGCGGATGTATCGATCAAAGCGGAAAATTTGATGGTCAATACCATCGATATTCATCAAAAAACTGGCGCACTCACACTGTTGGCAGATGATGCTTTAAACGTGGAGCTAGATTTAGATGAAGTTCGAGCTTCAATTCGATTAAAAAAAATAAGGGATGCACTTACTATCTCAGCGAAAAATAATACTACTATTTTTATGTATCAAACATTATCAGAATTTCTGAATATCCATGCGATGGATTCAAGCATCGAATTAAGAGAAGTGTTTGCGACGCAAATCTTGATTGATTTAAATACCTCTAAATTGATTTTTGTCAATTCAAGCGGCGCGAGTGAAACCCTCGCAACCATCACTCAAGAAAATAGTACTATCACATTAAGAGGTGTCAAAGATGATTCGGAAAGCGAATAATGATGATCTTGATAAATTAACCGCCATTGCCAGAATCGTCGCTTTGGATATGCATGCTTCTGGCATCGATCAATGGAGTGAAACATATCCTGATTATGAACATTTCAAAAAAGATCTTGATCGCGAGGCACTAGATGTTTTTGTTTTTGACGGTCAAGTCATCGGATCAATTTCAACACTTCCAGAAAATGATCCATTTTACCTTCAGTTAGTTTGGATAGTTAAGAAAGCTTTAGTGGTGCATCGATTAATGGTACTTCCAGAGTATCGTCGTCAAAAAATCGGTTCACAGTTACTAAATTATGCCATTGAAAAAGCACGAATCGAAGGTTATGATGGTGTCAAGATTGATACCCATCCTGATAATCTTCGAATGCAAGGATTAATCTTATCCTGTGGTTTTCATGAAGTCGGTTATATGACCGTCTTTAATCGCATCGGTTACGAGTTGAAATTTTAGATATTTTATGAAAGCCGGAATCGATGATTTCGGCTTTCTTTTCGTGAAAAAAAATGAAAATATGATATAATGGTATCGATACGAAATGGATGTGGTCAGATGTTTGTGGATGAAGTCAAAATCATGGTGAAATCAGGCAAAGGTGGCAATGGTGCCGTTGCCTTTCGACACGAGAAATATATGGAATACGGAGGTCCTTCGGGAGGCGACGGCGGCGATGGCGGCTCCGTCATTTTTGTCGTTGATGAAGGCATGACTACGCTCGTCGATTTAAAATACCGCAAACATGTTTATGCCCGAGCCGGTGAAGATGGTGGACAAAAAAACATGCATGGGGGCAACGCATCAGATATTATTGTTCCTGTACCACTCGGAACCATGGTTTTTGAACATGCGACAAATCGTTTAATTTGCGACTTAACTCACAAAGATGATCGTTTTGTTATTGCTAAAGGCGGTCGAGGTGGGCGTGGAAATGCGCGTTTTGCGACGCCTAGAAATCAAGCACCAACCATTCAAGAAAATGGACAACCCGGTGTGACGATGGAAATTAGAGTCGAATTAAAGTTATTGGCTGATGTTGGTTTAGTTGGTTTCCCATCGGTGGGTAAATCTACGTTAATTAGTGTCGTTTCTCAAGCGAGACCGAAGATTGCGGATTATCCTTTTACAACCATTGTTCCTTCTTTAGGGGTTGTGGAAATTGATGGCGCTAGAAGTTTCGTGATGGCGGATCTTCCCGGCATTATCGAAGGTGCGAGCCAAGGTCTAGGATTGGGTTTGCAATTTTTAAAACATATCGAAAGAACGCGCGTCATTGTTCACATCATCGATATGGCTGGAACTCATGGACGTGACCCTTATGAGGATTATTTGACGATTAACAACGAATTAAAAGAATATAAATACTTATTGGCTAAACGTCCGCAAATCGTTGTAGCGAACAAAATGGACCTTCCTGAGGCTCAAAAGAATATTAAGACATTCAGAGAAAAAATCGGTGAGGACATTGAAGTGTTTGAAATTGCAGCACTCACGCAACAAGGCGTTAAAAATCTACTTTTAAAAATCGCAGAAGTTTTATCCAAAACCCCTTTGTTTGATATTTATGAAGAAACCAACGCTGAAGATGAAGTCATCTATCGTTATGAACCTAAAGACAAAGAATTTAAAGTTATACAAATCAATGCTTCAACTTATGAAGTTACTGGCAAGTTAATTGAAAGACTAATCCAAATGACGAACTTCGCAAGTGAGGAGTCGATTAAACAGCTTGCAAGAAGAATGAGACGCTTCGGCGTCGATGATCATCTCCGCGTGGCGGGATGTTTGAATGGAAATACAGTCAGGATTGGCGAGTATGAATTCGAGTTTGTCGACTAAGTGTCCGATTTGCTCAGAAATACGAACATTAAAGAAGTTCGGTTCTTTTGAATTAGAGGTCTGTAATATTTGTGGATTGCACTCAAAACCATCGCATCAATATCTCGGTTGTGAAGCAGAAAAAAAACGATATCTGTTCCACAGCATTCATCCAGATCTAAAATATGAAGAGCAGATGGTACAATTTCTCCATTCAGCTATTTTGCCCTATGCAAAACAAGGAGAAGCTTTAGATTATGGATGCGGTCAGATAAGAACGTTAGAAAAGTTGTTGAACAAAGCTGGTTTTATCACTTCGGGTTATGATCGGTACTTTTGTAATGATTCAAGTCGGCTAGAAAAAAAATACGATGTTGTGACTGCTACAGAAGTTGTGGAACATTTTCAGGATTTGACGCTTGAGTGGGAAACACTCATAGGCCTTGTCAAGCCGGGTGGCTTGTTAGCAATTTCAACGCAATTCATCGTAGAAGACCTTGAAAACTGGTGGTATTTACGTGATTCAACCCATTATCATTTTTATGATAGAAAGACATTTGAAGCATTGGGAATGAAATATCGACTCGAGATATTGTTCATGGATAGTCAGCATATCGTCGTTTTCAAAAAGGGTCGTTTCTAAGAAAATAATAAGCTGATTTTTCAAAAATATATTGTGATGATATTTTGTTGTTTTTATAATTATAATACGTTTTTTAAAAGAATATGAAGTGAATTTAATGTGTTGAGTTAAAATCTTAAAAACCTTCGAAAAAATGCTTGTGATCAAGAGAAGAAGGTTACTAAAAAAAACTCATTCAATACTAGTGATAAAATATAAATAATGCTATAATATTTCATGAGGTGAAAAGGATATGTTCAGCTATTTAAAAGGCATCATTACTGAAGTAAAAGCAAACTATGTGACCCTCGATGTTCATGACGTTGGTTATCACCTCATGACGCCTAATCCGTATTTTTTTGAACTTCATCAAGTTACAACTTTATACATTTATCAAAAAGTAGCTGAAGATGAAATTAGTCTTTATGGTTTTCAAACACCGGAAGCTCGTGATTTGTTTTTAAAACTTATCAGTGTCAATGGTATCGGTCCGAAAAGTGCGAATGCCATCTTGGCTGCTGGAACGGTTGAAGCAATCGCAAATGCCATCGAATCTGGAAATGCAAAATTTCTGCAGAAATTTCCAGGTATTGGTCCGAAGGCTTCTCAACAAATCATCCTTGATCTTCAAGGTAAAATCGATTTATTTCCTGGTGAAGTCTTTAATGATAATCTCCAAGATGTCGAAGAGGCTCTGCAGGCCTTTGGATATAATTCGAAAGAAATTAAAAAAGTCGTATCAAAACTTGATGCTTCAAAATCAACTTCGGAATTAATTAAAGATGCATTGAAATTAATGCTTAAATAGTTTCATTTCATGTAAAAAGGTTGTACAGGCGTACAACCTTTTTTTGTTTGATTATTCAAATAGCATCCGCAATTCATTGAAAGTAGGTTTTTTTGATAAAGCAATCATGAGTTTGATTCTTGCTTTATGACCATTTAAGTTGGGAGCGAGTATACACCCTCGCTTAGTCAAATCTTTTCCGCCACCGATATATCCGTAAGTATCAAGGACTCGACCCGAAGGACATCTTGAACAAATAACAACAGGAATTTTTTTAGCCAAGGCAAGATCGATACCTTCCAACATTGCGGGAGGAACATTGCCTCGACCTAAAGCATCAAGAACGATTCCTTTAGTATGAAGTTCATTAACCAGTAATTTTATCACTGATGAATCCATCCCTGAATACACTTTTAATAAATGAACAGCATTTTCAATTGTGTCGGTTTCAATATGTTTTTTAACATAATTAACGGTCCGATAAAAAATAACTTCCTTATTGTCAACGATTCCTAACGGACCGAAGTCCATGGATTTAAAGGTATCTAAAGTTAATGTGTTGGTTTTAGAAACTTCACTGGCTGCATTGATTGAATCATTCATAACAACCAGTGTTCCTTTGTTTAAAGACTTAGGAGATTTCGCTACTAAGATTGAAGATACTAAATTGTTAATACCATCATAACCAAGTTCTGAGCTCGACTTCATGGAACCAGTAACAACAATTGGTTTTGGAGAGTCAATTATGACATCTAGAAAGAATGCAGTTTCTTCAAGAGTATCGGTACCATGAACAACCACAACCCCTAAGACATCATCGCGAGTCAAGTATTGCTTGATGAGATTTGATAAAGACAACATCAAATCAGGGGTGATGGATGGTGATGGAACTTCCGAAAATTCAATCATTTCAAGGTCCTTGTACAGTTCAGAAGTAAATAAATTCGCCATAATTTCGTTAGCGCTTAAGGCAGGAATAACCGAATGATTTCCTTCATCAATCTTCATAGAAATCGTTCCACCCGTAAATATCATGATAATTTTACCCATATGAGACAAAGCCTCCAACCATTAAAAAATCACTTTATAGCACCATTATATCACAAGTATTGATTCATGGCTAAAAACGTATGACAGAAAAACGAAAAATATATCTATTGTAACGGTGAATTTCAAGCGTGTATTGAAAGAATCAAAAACACACCCCCATTTTTAGCGAGAAAAGTCGCGGTCGACGTTTAAACACTATTCACAATGTTTAGAATAATCGCCAAGTATAGATGTTAATATATAGTTAACATAATATATATTATAGGAAGTAAATACCAGTATTAAAAAATGATGTAATTATCCACAAAAGATATTCAAAATGAAATAATGAAAGGATATCTATCGGGTCTGGACCATCTTCTTCTATTATAATCATGCTCTTTTATTGCTAATGAATACATTATTTTTGTGAAATAATGTGAAAAACGTTCTTCTCAGTTTCTCTTCTCAAAATCGGCCGAAATTTAACGTTTTTTCTCCTGGGTACACATATTGGCCCTTCTAGACCATAAAAAACTCATCATCAGGATATTCAGAAAAATAAAAAAGCAGTCGAATGGTCGATTGCTTCTAGATATTTAATGATGCTTCTACTTCTATTCCAAGATCCCTGGCAAATTCGTAAGCTTTGATAACATCTTCATCCCAAAGCTTTTCAGGGTCGTGAGCATCCGATGATACAATCACTTTTGCGCCATACTCCTTGACCAACTTCCAAAATTCTAATCGAGGGTATAGATATCTATTTCCTTCTGGTAATTCTCTTGTTCCTTTTCTGATTCCGTTAGCATTGATTTCAAGAGGAACATTATATTCAATTGAGGCTTTAATTATTTCTTTGGAAGCTGCTTCTGCATGTTTATCAAAAGTGGGATACCCATAAAGCATTAAATCCGGGTGACATACAAATTTAAAATTTTGGGATTTCATCGCTTGTTTTAAAGTTTTTGAGTATTCTTGTAAATGCTCTGGTTTAGATAATGCGTATACGGAACGCAGTTTGCCAAAGCTCTCTTCATCATAAATATAATGTTGTCCTAAAGCTAAATAATCTAGGGTATTTAATAATTCATCGTATCGCTCAATGTGAGTTTCAAAGTATTCTATTTCTAATCCTTTGCGAATATTGATTAGTGAACCGAATTTATGAATTGCTTTTTCAAGTTCTTTTAAATAGCTTGGATATTCACTTGGAATCATTCGAACACTACGATCTTTCAATTCTTCAAATGGAGCATGATCACTCATTCCGATGGTCTCAAAACCTAAGTCAATCGCTTTTTTGACATAATCGCTGACCGTCCCAATGGCGTGTTTGCAAAGATACATATGGGTATGATAATTGTTTTTCATCATTTGATTCTCAAGTGGCATCCGATACTCACCTTTCTTTCTAAGGCTGCGTTTGTGATTATTTTTGCGGTAGTAGCTAAATTTAAAGTTTCATAATAGTACTTTGTCGAATTGGGAAACTTGAGAAGATCTTCATATATTTTAGATATTACTTCTAATGCTAATGTGAGCCCATCGGTATTTCTAACGATACCAACATGTTCATCCATATAATCGCCGATTTTTTTGCGAATCGGTTTATAATTAAATTCAGCTTTTGGAGGATAAGATTTCGTAATATTCGTTTCAAGTTCAGTCGATTCAATCGTAGTATTTATGTCTTTAGCAATTTCGATTGCGAATACTACGCACTCTAAGAGCGAATTGGACGCAAGTCGGTTCGCCCCGTGAACGCCAGTATTTGCAACTTCACCAACGGCATATAAATCCCTGATGGAGGTTCTACCTTTCAAATCAGCGTCAACCCCTCCACAGATGAAATGTTCGCAGGGAGCAACTGGAATCAAATCAATGCCCATGATCAATCCATGTAATTTAAGGTGTTCAAAGATTGTTGGAAACCGTTTTTCAAGAAATTTAGTATCTAGTTCCCTTGTGTCAAGAAAAACATGATCAGTCCATGTATCATACATCTCCCGATAGATAGCTTGACTGACGATATCTCGAGGAGCTAGTTCCATTAACTCAGGATGATATTTCTGCATGAACCTCTGTTTCAAAACATTGATTAACTTAGCCCCTTCACCTCGGACAGCTTCACTAATTAAAAAGCGTTTGCGGCTCTTCGATTCTTCATCAAAAAAAGCAGTTGGATGGAACTGAACAAACTCCATATTTTTGATTTTAGCTCCGGCTCTAAATGCTAATCCGATTCCATCTCCCGTCGCTGATAAATCATTGGTTGTTGCATTGTAAACTGATCCAATTCCCCCGGTCGCAAGGATTGTTTTCTTTGCATAAATATGAAGCGTTTTTGAACCTTCTGTCAAGACGGTGGCACCACAAATTCTCTTCTCATTTTGAAGTAAATCAATCGCCATCGAGTGTTCAAGAAAACGGATATTACGTCTTAAAGAAATTTCAGTTAATAAGGTTTTTGTCGTATGATATCCCGAAGCATCGCCACCAGCGTGAACAATTCGATTTCGTGAATGTCCACCCTCTTTTGTAAATACAATGTTATTATCGGCATCTTTATCAAAATCAACGCCTAACTCAATTAATCGCTTGATAGCTTCATTACCATGATCCACTAAAGCCCTGACAGCGGCAGGATCATTGAGATTCGCTCCGGCCTTCAATGTATCCTCAAAATGGCCTTGATGTAAAATGGGATCAGTGTTCATCTCAACGGCAATTCCACCTTGAGCGAGCATCGAATTAGAGTTCATAAACGTTTCTTTAGCAATAACAAGGATCTGATATTTAGCATCGATGTTTAAAGCGGTCAAAAGGCCGGATAACCCAGCCCCAATGATTAGTACATCACATTGTTGGTTCATTTCAACTCATCTCCAACATTTTTTTAAGACTTTCATAAGCTTTAATGCGAATGTTCTCAGGGACAATGATTTCAAAAGTTTCATCAAGTAAAGCTGTATAGACATCCTCTAATCGGGTCAGTTTCATGTCAAAACATGTCAAACCTTGATTGAGAAGATAAAACGACTTATGTGGGTTTAGTTTTTTGAGTGGATGGAGAATTCCTTCTTCAGTACCAATGATAAAATCCTTGTTTTCTGATTTAGTCGCAAAGTCAACGATGCCTTTTGTTGATCCAACATAATCTGCTAATTTTAAAACTTCTAACGGTGATTCAGGATGAATCAACACTAATGCGTTAGGATGTTTTTCTTTCATCTGGATAACATCTTCAATACGAAGGTTGTTATGGATACAACAAAATCCTGGCCAAACATCAATATCGAGCTGATATTTATCTTTTAAATATAAGCCAAGATTTTTATCAGGAATATATAATATTTTTTGATTTTTATAAGACTTTATGATTTTTTCAGCGTTCGATGAGGTGACACAAACATCCGATAACGCTTTGACATCCGCATATGAATTGACATAACAAATCACAATTCGATCGGGATGAGCAAGTTTGTACGCTTTAAGTTTTTCTGCGGTCACCATCATGGCCATCGGACATTTCGCTTCTTTGACAGGTAAAAGGACTTTTTTGCTGGGAGCGAGTATTTTCGCTGTTTCGGCCATAAAATTAACACCACAGAATATAATGATGTCCGCATCAACTTTCGCAGCGATTCTAGATAACTCTAAAGAATCACCCACGTAATCAGCAACATCTTGGATTTGGGAGTCTTGATAATAATGCGCTAAAATCACGGCGTTTTTTGATTTCTTTAATGCAATAATATCTTCTTTTAACATCAGATCACCTTTGTAAAACAGATATCAATATTATACCGCGTTTGCCAATAAATTCCAAGTCCTTCAACAGCTTTTACCGGATATCGATTTTATGGTATAATATAGATACAATTTTTAAATCTTGAGGTGAAATTCATGTATGAACCTTTAGCCAACATTCTTCGCCCTAAAACATTTGATGAAGTCATCGGTCAAACTCGTGTTGTTCATATTATCAAAAAAATGCTTTCTGAAAATCGTTTGGTTTCAATGATCCTTTATGGACCTACTGGAACAGGGAAAACAACCATTGCGATGTTAATAGCAGCTTATTTTCCTCTAAATCATTTTAAATTTAATGCTTCAACGGATTCCAAAGCGGTTCTTAAGGAAATTGTGGAAGCTGCTAAATTATATGGCAATGTTCTTTTAATCGTTGATGAAATTCACCGAATGAACAAAGACGTTCAAGATTATCTTTTACCGATAGTCGAAACCGGAAAAGTAACACTTATAGGATTAACAACTGAAAATCCTTATATCGCTGTCAATCCTGCAGTTCGAAGTCGGGTCACAATTTTTAGGTTAGAAAGGCTTAGTGAAAATGAAATTTTCGATTTTTTAAATAAAATCGATTTAACTCAGTTCAAAAAACAGCTTTCGATTGCTTCGGAAGTCTATGAATACATTGCTACTGCAGCCAACGGTGAAATACGAAGTGCGATTAACATGCTAGAATTAATCGCCATCCAAGCGGATCAATCTCAAGAAATTAACAAAGCGTTTGCTATCAGTGTCGTTGGAAAACCGGCACTTTCAGTCGATAAGAACGGCAATGATTATTATGACATTCTGAGTGCTTTTCATAAATCCGTTCGCGGATCGGATGTCAACGC
>DILB01000003.1:13757-14100 GCA_002424815.1 Caryophanales bacterium UBA5603 | reverse complement strand
CCATCAATGCTCTGGGGGCAATTACGATTGAAATGTGTCTCTCGCCAAAATCAAACAGTGCTCACTTAGCAGTAAATGCAGCTTTAGACGATGTTCGAAGCGGTAAAACTTATAAGGTTCCCTCCCATTTAATTAATAATCCTACTTATGATGATAAACAACCTTATCAATATGCACATGATTTTGAAAACCATATCGTTGCCCAGCAATATTTACCTTCTGCACTCGAAGGAAAACAATATTATGTCCCTCAAACTCATACAAAACTGGAAATGCAATTCAAAGAACAATATGAAATGATTTTGAAATCATTAAAAATCAAATCAAAAAAAGATTAAAATCG
>DILB01000003.1:0-13679 GCA_002424815.1 Caryophanales bacterium UBA5603 | reverse complement strand
GTGTCAATAATCACAGGAATGATAACCGGTTTCCTTTTCGTTTCTCGGAACAAATAGCGTTGAACCTCTTCCCGAATTGATTCTTTATAAACCCGCCAATCAATGTATCTAGCTGCAAATTGACGTTCAGTCACGTTACGATAAATCTCTTCAATTTTATTGATGACTTCTTCATTATCCTTCATGTACATAAATCCACGAGAGACAATTTCAGGTTCATTAAGCATCATTCGTTCTCTTGCATCAATATTGGCAATGATTAATAAGAACCCATCTTGAGAGAGCATTTCGCGCTCTTTTAAGATTGTATCGTTAATATCAGAATCAATGGTACCATCTACCATGATAGATCCGTTCATGACCGTATCATGTTTTAACTGCAAGTCACCATCATCAAAGGTAACGACTTCGCCATTATCGATTAAGGCAACATGATTTTCATCATAACCATAGTCAATTGCTAATTTATGCTGCGCTAATAGATATCGGTACTCACCATTGATAGGAATAATATGTTTGGGTTTAAGAAGGCTATACATCAATTTAATGTCTTCCATCGATGCGTGTGAAGGCGGTAGGACCTTTTTGTCAATTTTGATGAGGTTCAAATCGATTCGATAAAGTGCATCATAAGTTTTAGCCGCGATCTTTTCAGTGCCAATGATGGGAGGACACATCATTAAGACGGTATCGGATTGAATCAGTTTTATTAACCGATCAAATCCTTTAGCCATTCGTTGAAGCATAAAGAAGGGCTCGTGACGTTCACCCGTCACGAGATAGACAATATCAGCGTATTCATTGGTATTGGTTTCGTCCATATATTTGAGATTGACTAATCGATTGGGTGGAATTTGAATATAACCCATGGTCTCTGCGATATCAACCATTCTTTGCGCTTTACGACCAATGATTGAAATCCTTTTATTCTGTTTGAGGGCTTCATTAACAATTCGTTGAATATGGGCAATCTCCGTCGAATATAAAGCGACGATGATTCTCCCTTCGGCTTTTTGAAATGTGGTTCGAATTTGATGAATTAATTGATAATCAGAAGTGGAATGTCCGATGGTCAAAGCTCCCGAAGATTCGGTCAATAAAGCTAAAACGCCATATTCTTGAAAACGAGAAAGTTTAGCGAAATCAGTTGAATACATCGACCCAACGTTCTGATCAAACGTAAAATCAGTGGCATAGACAATCGCTCCGTCTCTAGTCAATAAAGCAATTCCTGAAGATTCTGGAATTGAGTGAGTGGTGGAAAAATATACCACTTGAAAGTGGCGAAACGTAATGGGACGATCTCTGTCAACATCGATTAAATCAAAATCGTCAGGATTCATTTTGTTTTCGCGAAGTAAGTCTTTAATCACCGCAATGGCGAAATGCGTCGCATAAACTTTGATTCGAATAGTAGACAAAAGCATCGGTAAAGCACCGATGGCTTTGTCGTGGGCATGTGAGATAAAGACGCCTTCAATATCGTTTGAACGAGCATTTAAATAACTCATATCTGGAACGATAGCATCAACGCCTAAAAGATCCCCTGAGGGATGCTTTAAACCTGCATCGAGGATGGCGATCCGTTTTTCGACTTCAACGCAATAAAGGTTTTTGCCGTTTTCGCCAAGTCCGCCCAATGCAAAAAATTTGATTTGGCTCATAAATATTCCTTTCGTACTTTGCTGGAAAGTGTTCCGTCTTCCTTATTATACACTAAAAGATCTTGTTAACAAATGTATTTGCATATAAAAATGATTGGTCTACACCTATTTATATCAATATTTTTCAAAAGCACCTTGTTTCAGTCAATCGATTATATGATACAATAGATGCAGGTGATAACGTGATTAATTATCCTCTGAAAAGACCGCCTCAGGTGGTCAAACCTGGAACGACTGCCAATCGAGGAATGGACCTCGAAGAAGCGATTAACCAAACAAATGAATATTATGTTTCAAACGATATTGCTTATATCTACAAAAAGCCAATTCCAATTCAAGTCGTTAAAGTAGACTATGAAAGACGAAGTGCCGCAAAAATCAGTGAAGCTTATTATAAAATACCTTCCACAACCGATTATAATGGCATTTATCGAGGCAAATATATCGATTTTGAAGCAAAAGAAACGCAAAGTAAAACGAGTTTTCCTTTGAAAAATATTCATGAACACCAAGTGTCTCATCTCGCCAATATCGCTAAACATGGAGGAATCGGCTTCATTATCGTTTCATTTTCCAAATTAGGATTGGTTTATTTGCTCGATAGCACCCTTGTTTCTTATTTTTATGAACGATCAAAAGACGGCAGAAAATCGATTGAAATGATAGATTTTGAAACGAAAGGGCATTTAATTCCTGAAGGCTATGTCAAACGTCTTGATTATTTAAAAATTGTTGATAAACTATATTTTTAAAGAAAGCCCCCGTCATTCGACGAGGGCTTATTTTTATTTTGCAAAATCATTTGCGTACAAAAGAATTGCTTCAAAATTCGTTTTGATTAATTTGACCAAAGTTTCCATTTGTTCTTCAAGAGAATATTCGCAGCGAATTTCATTGCCATCCTTGACAAATTTTTGCAGTTGTATCACTCTTATCAGTGATTCTGATGTTAAAAAAGGAAAAGTAACATCCGGTTTTAAATTTGATAAAGAATGGCGCTCTTTTTTAGGCGTTTTCTTCTTTGGAGCTTTGATAAAAACAAATTCCATTGAAATTGATTTTGACATTTTAAAATGCGAAATAATCATCTCAATTTTAGATATATCATCCATCAAATTTAAAGTAATCACTAAAGTTTCAACAAAAGGATTTTGCGAATGACGATATTTCGGTTTATATCCTGAAAATGTTATCGATAAATCATCTCTGATTCCAAATAGAGGTTTATTCATGGTTATTTTCCAGCTGCTTTGATCATCAATTGAACCATTTTATTCGCAAATCCTACCGGATCTTTAATCGTCAATCCTTCGATGAGCATTGCCTGATTGTAAAGGATCCATGCGTAATCATCTAAAGCAGACCGATCCGTTTCAAAGACGGTTTCGATGGCTTTGAAAAGTGGGTGATTCGGATTGATTTCAAGGATTTTATCAGCTTTTAGACCTTTTTCTCCTGGCATTTGATTGATGACTTTTTCCATTTCAAACGAAAGCCCATCACCACTAACGAGACAAACTGGCGAATCTGCAAGCCGAGTTGATAATTTAACTTCTTTCACTTCGCTAGCTAAGATGGTCCTTAAAGTTTCTAGAAGTTCTTTTTGTTCGGTTTCAACTTCTTTTATTTTTGCTTTTTCAGTCTCATCCAATAAATCCAGATCGCCTTGATTAATTGATTTGAAAGGCTTTTTGTCATATTCTCGCAAAATATTAATCATAAATTCATCAATCTCGTCTGTTAAGACCAAAACATCATAGCCTTTCTTTTTAAGCAAATCCATTTGGGGTGAAACAAGAATTTGTTCTTTAGTCGGTGCAGAACCATAATAGATATCATGTTGATCCGTTGGCATTTTATCAACGTATTCGCGCAAGGTTATATAATCGTCATGATTAACCGTTTTAAATAAGACTAGATCTTGAAGCATGTCCTTCTTTTCACCGAAATTATCATAAATACCATATTTTAAATTAACACCAAATTCTTTGAAAAATCCTTTATATTTTTCCGGTTCATTTTTTAATAATTTTTCAAGTTCATTTAAAATCTTTTTCTCAAGATTCTGAGCAATCTTTTTTAACTGACGATTGTGTTGTAAAATTTCTCGGCTAATATTCAAAGATAGATCGCCTGAAACTACTAAGCCTTTGATAAATCTTAAATAGTCTGGGACTAATTCTTTACATTTATCCATGATAAAGACGCCTTTAGCATAGAGTTGCAGACCCTTTTCATATTTTTCAGAATACAAATTGTAAGGTGCTTTGCCAGGAATAAAAACGATAGACTTATAAGTCAAAGCACCTTCAACGTCTGTCCAAATATGGAGCAAAGGATCGGTATAATCAAAATATTGATTTTTATAAAATTCATTTAGTTCTTCTTCTTTGACTTCGCTTTTATTTTTGTTCCAAATAGGAATCATTTGATTCAAAGTTTCTATTTCATCGACAGATTCGTATTTACCTTCAATTTCTTTGCCTTCATCATCGAGCTTAGGTTTCTCGATGGTTTTTTTCATCGTTATAGGATATTTCACATAATCGGAGTATTTTTTGACAAGGTTAGTCAATTTGTATTCATCAAGAAATTCATCGTAAGTTTCTTCATTTTCATTTTTACGCAGATAAAGCGTAATCAATGTTCCTCGATCTGCTTTTTCTGCTTCTTCAATCACAAAAGAGTCTTCACCTTCCGATGTCCAACGATAAGCTTTTTCACTGAAAGGCGATTTAGTCAAAACTGAAACTTTTTGAGAGACCATAAAAGCTGAGTAAAATCCTACACCAAATTGTCCGATTAGATCAACTTCTTTAACATCTTTACCCTTAGCATTTTGTAAAAATTCAAGGGTACCACTTTTTGCGATGGTCCCAAGATTATCGACTAATTCGTCATAAGTCATGCCGATACCATTATCAGCGATTGAAATGGTACGTTTTTTCTTGTCGAATGATAAATGAATATTATATTCATTCGTTTTTTCGAGTGATTCATCGGTTAATGAGGTTAGATGATATTTGTCAATAGCATCACTAGCATTTGAGATAAGTTCTCTCAAAAAGATTTCCTTGTTGGTATAGATTGAATTGATCATCAGATTTAATAATCGTTTTGATTCGGTTTTAAATTCCATTTTTTCTTTCATATTATTATCCTCCTGTTATTCTCGTTCTCTATTATACAACGAGTCATTAGCACTGTCAAGTTTTGAGTGCTAATAAATTGTTATAAAAAAAGAAGAGTTTACTCTTCTTTCAACAAGTTATATGCAAGAATCCCTCTTTTTTGTAAAATAAGCCCGATGATGGCACAGAAAACAAAGGATGCGGCCATATAAGGTAAGTTATACAAGATAAAAGAGTAAAACCAAACATTCTCTCCAAGTTCTATTGCATAAATTGAAAAAAACAATACTCCTGAAAATCCATGCGCTAAATACCTTAGAAAACTTCCTAACGCCATTCCCAAAATAAGGGGCAAAGCCTTGGTTGTACCATTTTTAAAAATCCCTGCCACCCCTAAGACAAAGAATGCAAGCATATAGTCAAGAAAATATTGATCAGGACGAATAATATAAGTGATTCCTAAAGGTATTCCGACCAGCGATGATAAAATTCCGAATGCAAGTCCTGAAACGAGTCCAGCTTTCACTCCGTGTCGATAAGCGATGACAAAGATAAATAACATGGCCGGTGAAATCGATCCGCCATAACGGAAAGGACTGATCAAGCCCGCAAGTAAATCAATGACAATTGCAACAGCGACTAAAATACCCATTTCTGAAAGTTTTTTGATTTGAGCTTTATTTTTCATACTTCTTCCTCCAGTGAATAAAAAATGTCCCCTTTTTAGGGGACAAAATGTCAAAGAGAGGGATTCCTACGCTGGCATTATCCAGATCAGGTCAGGTCTATAACGGCAACAGTTATACTCTCAGCCCAGTTCCCTGAGCTCCCTAAAATTAAATTATATTGATATTATATCATATAAAAATTCATTAGACAATCCAAACGATGATTTATAGACAATAAAGAAAAATAAGGGATTTAATTAATGGTTTCTAAGATGATTTTCCCAGGGACCACGAAATCTTTTTTAAACTCGAATGCAGAAAATAACGAGTCTTTGATTTCTTGAGCGACAGGTCTGTTTGCATAGATTTCACACAAAACATCGCCAATTTGAACATAATCTCCGATTTTCTTTTTCAAGACAATGCCTACCATTGGATCAATGATGTCTTCTTTTGTTTCTCTTCCTCCCCCTAATTTGCAGGAAGCTAAACCAACCGGAAGAGCTTTAATTTTTGATACATATCCTGATTCTTTTGCATAAAGAGGTATAATTTCAGAAACTTTGACAAATTCATCAAGGGAATCAATTTTACCGCCTTGAGCATGTATGAATTCGTTCCATTTTGCTAAGGCTTTGCCATTGTGAAGATTGTCATAAGCTAATTTCCGCGCTGCTTCAAGTGTTTTAGATTGCTGCGCATTATAAATCATATGCGCGCCGATTTCTACACAGAGCGACTCTAAATCCTTGGGACCTTTCCCAGACAAAGTTTCAATAGCTTCCTTGACTTCCAGTCGATTTCCGACCGCAAAACCTAGAGGTTGATCCATATCAGTAATGAAGGCAATGACACTTTTTCCGATTTGACGGCCAATTGATACCATCAATTTGGATAGAATGCGCGCATCTTCAATGGTTTTCATGAACGCACCATCGCCAATTTTTACGTCTAAACAAATCACGTCAGCTCCACTAGCGAGTTTTTTTGACATAATTGATGATGCAATTAAAGGAATTGAATTAACCGTACCGGTGACATCCCTTAAAGCGTATAATAATTTATCAGCCGGAACCAATTCAGCAGTTTGTCCAGCAACTGCGATATTTATCTCATTAACCTGTCGTACAAATTGCTCTTCTGATAGTGCAATCGAACAACCTTCAATCGATTCTAATTTGTCTAGTGTTCCACCGGTGTGACCCAGACCTCTTCCAGATAGTTTTGCTAATTTAGCACCCGCAGAAGCCACAAGAGGGCCTAATATTAAGGTTGTTTTATCACCTACGCCACCTGTTGAATGCTTATCGACTTTAATGCCTTTAATCATTGATAAATCAATGACTTCACCACTGTGCAACATGGCTTCTGTTAAGTAGGCAGATTCCTCATCTGTCATACCACAGAAAAATACAGCCATCAACCATGCACTGATTTGATAGTCAGGAATCGTTCCCTTGGTATACCCTTGGATAACGAAGTTTATTTCATCTTTGGAAAGAACATGATTATCGCGTTTTTTTTCAATGATGTCTACCATTCTCATGTTTTACCACCTCGTGAAAATTATTATATCATATTTTGAAACTTTAGTGTATAATTGTTTTCAGGTGATTTTTTAATGAATACAATTTATCTGATTCGTCACGGAGAAACCGATGCGAACAAACAATTTATCGTTCAAGGCAGAATGGATAATCCATTAAATGCTAATGGTATCGAACAAGCTAAAAAGACAGGCGAATATTTAAAAGCTCATCAAGAGCATTTCGATTTAATTGTTGCAAGTCCACTCAAACGAGCTTATGATACTGCTAAAATCATCTGCAAGACTTTAGGAGATCAAAAAACCGTCTTAACTCACGCTGGATTTGTAGAACGCAATTTTGGTGATTTTGATGGAAAAAGGATTGATGCAGAATATTCACACCGAGTCATCAATGACGAAATTCCGAATATGGAACTTAACGCTGATTTAGAAAAACGTGTTTTAACTGCGTTAAAAGAAGTTTGTCATCGATATTCCAATAAAAAAATCCTGATTGTCGCCCATTCACATGTCATCAAGGCCATCTTAGTTAAATTAATAGATGATTTTACCTATACTTCATATTTATTCAATTGTAGTATTAATATCATTGAATATGATGGCAATGCGTTTCACTGCCCGAAATACAACATCAATCCCTTAGAATAAAAAAGTTTGACTCTGCGTCAAACTTTTTTAATTTCAGGCAACTGGTCTTTGAATATCTTGATAATAATAAGATAAGGTCACAGGTTGGAAGAATGGAATTTTAACCATGACTGGGGTTGCTCGATAAGAGGTTCCATCAGAAGGATTAAAATATAAAGCATCATTATTTCGAAGATCTATCACCAGTAAATCCCGCATGAGATATTCTGTCAAAGTGATATTGACCCCCTTTAAAAATATATAGTTTGTTTTGTCAAAAATATAATCCACCGCAGCAATCGTATAGAGGGTTGAGGCATTCAGTTCGACACTGTTTTTGTAAAATTTACCATCACTACAACTGGCTTGATCATCTAGCACAATATCGGGTGATTTTAAGATCATGTAAGCACAGAAATCATGAAGTTGAGAACCCGTAACTTGTGAAGTTTTAATGTAGTTGTCAAAGGGATAGATTTCGACCATCTCTCCCATGGTAAGAACACCCACATCCATTGTCACTCTAAAACCTCCGGCATTAACAAATCCAAAGTCAACACCCACATAATCACGAATAACCGATGACCCCCACGGCGCTAAAGCTGTTTTACCAAAAGAATATTTTGTAATGGCTAATTGTTCATTTACAAATACTATATAATCCGTTCGATTGGCATAATCATTAATAATATCCATAATATCCGAATCGATGGAAGATAAATTCGATTCTGACAGCGTTGAACTTTGTGATGTTAGAACCGTTTTTGTTTCACGGTCATAAATCAGAACAATTTTAGCTAATAAAGAATCGCTAAAACTACTTGCTTGAGCGTGTGGCATAGCCGCACCTAAGCGACCTCTATTTTCACCAATGTAACTCGCTTGATTTTGGTGTGTATGCCCATTGAATACAGCATCAATGCGTTGAGACCCAGTCAGTCTTGCGATGGCAAGGTTGGTTGCTTCATCATATTCGTGGACTGCTGCGATGACAACTTCAACATTTTCGTTCGTTCGCAGATGATTAGCATATTCGCCGATGGAATTTACAACGTTTTGAAAAACATATCCTTCGACACGTGAGGCAGAAATCGAATTAATGACATCGCCAATAACACCAATGATGCCTACTTTCAAGCCATTGATGGTTACTATTTTATAAGGTTCTGTCCAAGGCATCATCGCTTCATTTGAGGTTGATACGATATTTGCCGCAAGAAATGGAAAATCAGCTTCGCCATTCGTCAAATCCCCATCATTATAATTAGCAATCTTATCGATTCCCCAATCAAATTCATGATTGCCTATGACAAATGCATCAAAACCAATATTATTAAAGATTTCGACGATTGGTCGACCATGGTAATAATTCGAAAAGGCTGATCCTTGAAATATATCACCGTTTGCAATGATAATTGTGTGATCCGTTGTGTCTTTTTTGTATTTCAAAAAATCGCCAATTTTAGCTAAGATGGATACGCTGGAATAAGCACCACCATGATAATCATTGATCGAATAGATTTCAATCGTTTGGAATCGTTCGAGATAGGTCGTGGTTGTTGATGAAGTCGTCGATGCGCTCGAGGTGGTTTGCGTGGTTGAGGATGAAGTAATTTGAGAGTCTGTCGTTGTTAATGTGGTTGTCGTCAACAAACTACATCCTAAAAAAATCATTGTTAGAGCAATCATCGAACTTAATAGTAATATTTTTTTCATGTCTTTTCCTCGTTTTCTTAAGTATGCTTAATAATTATATGTTAAATGATAGAAAAAGGGAAGAGACATTTTTTGCCTCTTCCTAAAAAAGTGTTAGTCGTCTGTATATGCTTCATCGTTGAGGAATTTGAGAACTTCGATAAAATCAAGTTCCGTTAAGAAGGTTGTCAATTCGTTTAGTTCATAATCTTCCTCATTAAGATTAAATCCTGGTGTTGGAGCAATAAGAATATTTTTAGCAGCAACAGCAGTTTCCAAATCGGGTGTTAATATATTTCTGACAATCATTGATTTAGCTACTGTATTTCGTTCATCACTCGTCAATAATAAGATAGCATTATAATCAAAATCAACGTTTGTAAAATCAGAACCACCGATAACATTAGCCGCAAGAATAAAGTATTTTATCTCATTGGCTAACGTCAAATTAGTAATACTGAATAAAAGATCCGTTTGAGCCAGTTCAGGAATAACAATGTTGGGGTTGGCATGAAGCATATTATCAAACGTCACATGCATCGAGCCTGAAGCTAACATCAGTGTCAATTGAGCATCTGATTTCCCAGTAATGACGGTTGCGCTGAAATTGCCAGTAGTAAAATCAGTAATACCTAATGTTTTCAATGATGTCAGAAGTGCTTTTAATTCAACAAGATTGATCTGTTCAACCGGATTACTTCCGACATTGATGGATTCACGAAGTGCATTTGGAACGATTAATGTGCTTGTCCCGACTGCAACTGATTCATCATTTGATGCTAAAAGAATGGGTTTTGAAATGGTTGCTTGCATCGATGTCGATAAGAATAATTCATCGTAATTTGGCAGCAAGAAAAGGTTAGATGGATTAAAAGATAGCGATGAAAAATCAGTTAATTCAAGTAATTCAAGACTATTTAAAATTGCTAAAATCTCAGTTTTTTTGACATAAGTTATGGTCCCAACCACGACGCGTTCTGAATTGGGAATTAAGAGGTTATCGCCGGTATCATTAATCATTTTGTCGGAGAGTGTCGCTTGAATTGATGAGCTGTTAAGTAATGTATCCGCATCATCAAAGAACTTACTTGAATCGATTGAAGACCCGAAAGAATCAAGATCATTAAAATCCATCAGGTTAAATGCATTAATCAACGCTTTTAATTCTGTTTTATTAATATATGTATAAGTGCTAACGGTTAACTTAATTCGATTAGCTTCACCTACACCCGCCTCAGAATACTCTGGAATAATTAAAACTCCTGTGCCTAAGTCAAGTAACGTATTGGAGATAGTTAAATGCAATGATGCAGAAGAAAGTAATTGATCTTGTGCAGCTGAAGTCGAGACTGATGTTAAAGAAATCGTACCAGTAAAGCCTTCAATATCAGAAATTCCTAGAACTTTTAAACCTTCCAGAATCGCAATGATTTCTGTTTTTTTAATATAATCTGTCTTAGTTGACCCCGACCCTACGCTCACCCAAACCGCGACATTGTTACTATCAACGGTCGGAATTTCAAGAATTGAAGATCCAAGTTCGGAAAGTTTTTCAGAGATTGTAGCGTGAAGCGTCGCTGAAGCTAAAATTACATTTACGTTATCAAATAACAATTGCGGATCAAGAGAAGATAAACTATCAAAATCATCAAATCCTAAAGCATAAATTGCTTTTAAAGTGTTTTTCAGTTCGGTTTTAGAAATATAAGCTGTTGTCCCAACCATCGTACGAACTGCTACATTATCACTGTCATAATAAGGAATGGATAAGACAGCATCGACGCCAGTCGTCAAATCGAGTAACATTTTTGAGAATGTAGCATGGATGATAGAACTGTCAAATAAAGTATTAAGTTTTGCATCATCCAGCGTTCCTGGGACTGTAACTGATTCAAAGTTTGCGATGATAGAAGCATCAAAAGCCATAGAATCAAGGTCATCAAAACCTAAAGAAGCGACGGCTTTCATTAAAGCTTTCAATTCTAAACTTGTGACAACTGTATAAGTTGTTTCTTTTGAAGTAACTGTGGTTAAAGCAGATGAAGGAATTACCAATGGATCAACATTCATGCCGTAGATATAATGACCAATCGTTGCCGCTAATATTTCGCTTGCGAATAAAGTATCGATTTCTTGACTAGAAAGTGATAAAGCGCTTGAAAAATCAAATTCATTGACAGTTTGTGAAATCACTAAACGCACAGCACTTGCCATGGCTTTCAGTTCTTCTTTCAACAAATAACCATTTTGATCTAGCACAGAATCCGGAATGATAACTTCTGTAGCTCCAAAATCTTGATTCAAAAGAAGATTAGAAATAGATGCGACTAAAACGCGAGAATTAAAGATTGTATCAATCACATCGTCTGTCAATTCAGAAATCATCGAGAGATCAAAATTAGTAAAGTCGATCATTCCTGCAACATCCACAAGAGCGTTCAATGCAAGTAATATATTACGAAGTTCACCGGGCGTGACAATTTCACCCTCATCATTTAAAACATCAAACCAAATGATGTCATCAGGAATGATTAACATATCCGATATGGTAATGCCAGCATCACCCGATAAAATAAATACGAGTGCATTCGATATGAGTTTGGAATCAAGAAGGATGGTTAAATCAAGAGATGCTGCCGCTGAAATGATAATCCCTAAATCATCACCTGTAAGCTCTTCAATCGAAACACCAGCTTCATCAAGTGCATTGAATACTGCGCCAATAATGGATGAGACAACCGCTAATTCTTGGCGGATGGAAACTTGTTCTCCTTTATATGTAAATGAGACAACGCGGTCAAACAAAAAGAGATTAAATGGAATTTGTTGGCCGTAGGCATCTTCTATCGTTATTTTAGAAGCAATCTGTACGATTAAATTGTTATTATAAGCTTCTACCATTTCAGTTAATTTTTCAGGAGAAAAATCATCCGAAGTTTCTGCAAGTGGAATTAAAGAATAAGAAGCCTCATATAGCGTATCGCGATTTGGTACTTCTGCTAAATCGCTGGGGTTAAAGTTTTCTGGAATCAAAGTGGATACACTTTCAACCACACTCATAAATCCCCCCATCATGATTAACATGACGGCAATGGCCATAGCGCCGTTTGCAAAGCCAAAAATAGCGCCCAGCAATGGATTTTTGCTTTCGCCTTTTTTATTATGAATGAATATCATTCTTAAAATACCACAGAGGATTTTATAAAGTAGTAATATCACTGTGAAATATAAAAGTGTATAGGCAATCTTAACAACAAACATTCCTAAACCCAAAATAAACTCGGTTAAAGCGCTACTAGCAGTTGAAAGATCGATATTTAAAAGCGCAATCATGAGTGGATTAAAAGCGGTTTCAAAGGATGTATAGGTTGATAAGGAAGAATCTATGAAGCCAAGAGCCGTCCCTAAATAAGGTATTTCCATGCTCCATAATGAAGCAGACACCGTTTCAATTGTCAAAAAGAACACGACATAGAAAATCAGCATCATAATAAAATTAAATAAAGTTTTTTTAAATCCTCTGAACAAGCCTCCTAAGATAGCTAGGCCTAGTATGCCATAAAACAAGATGGTAAAAATCAAATCATAGCTCATATCTGCAGGCATAATTTGGTACCCCCGTTTCTGTATGACAATGTTTTGCACTGTCTATTTTTTATTATATATCATTTATGTGAGATAGCAATGATATTAGACTTGCAATTTATGATTTATTTTATAAAAATAGGTACTTATACCTTTAAATGTTACCATTCAATAAAAAAAAGAAGAGAAAGTTACTTCTCTTCTCTTATAGCGAATTTAATTAATCAGTAAAGGGTTCGTCATTCA
The DNA here is from genome assembly GCA_002424815.1 of Caryophanales bacterium UBA5603. Lineage (GTDB taxonomy): Bacteria > Bacillota_I > Bacilli_A > Izemoplasmatales > Hujiaoplasmataceae > UBA5603. The sequence goes on along the minus strand of DILB01000003.1, from coordinate 514 downwards.
AGAATTTCAAAATTTCAAGGGTGTCAAGGTAAGTCAAGAATAAGGTTACATTATCATCTTCATAATCTTCTGCATCGAGGTTGTAGAAGGGACCTCCAGGGAAGTTTACGGCATTCTTTGCAGCAACAGCTGTAGCCAGATCAGATGTCAGCATGTTTCGAACAATCATGGAAATGACAACCGTTTCTCGATCTGAAGCATCCATAGACAAGAGTGAATTGTAATCGAAATCAACACTTGTGAAGTCACTACCACCGATTGCTTTTGCGGCTAAGATAAAGTACTTAATTTCATTGCCTTTGAGTAATCCGGTGATACCATAGGTAACTGTCGATGAATCTTCGCTAATATATGCTTTTTCAGGCGAATTAACATTACTATTACCTTTCAACATATTGTCCAAAGTAACATGCATTGACCCACTCAACAACATGGTTGTTAAGGTTGCATCATTGAGTGTTGTGAATGTAGAACCCGACATTGAACCTCCGAAATCAGTGATACCTAATGCCTC
>DILB01000011.1 GCA_002424815.1 Caryophanales bacterium UBA5603 | reverse complement strand
CACTGGATTATCTTGATCCAGAAACCAACGAAAAATATCTTCCTTATGTCATTGAACCATCTTTAGGCGTTGAAAGATTGTTATTGGCTTTATTGATGGAAGCACTTGATGAAGAAGTTTTAGGCGAAAATGATACTCGGCTAGTTTTAAGAATTCATCGCAAATTGGCGCCTGTTAGTATTGCAGTGTTGCCTTTGTTAAAGAAATACCATCAAGAAAAATCAGAGGAAATTTTTGATGATTTATCGCGACATTTCAATGTGCAGTATGACGAAGCTGGTAATATCGGTAAACGTTATCGCCGACAAGATGCCATTGGCACACCTTATTGTGTGACGATTGATGAAGAAACACTGACACTTGGAACCGTCACTGTTCGCGAACGCGATTCGATGTTACAAGTTAAAATTCCTGTTTCTGAACTCAAAGTCTATTTCGAAAAGCAGTTTGAATAATAGTAATAAATCATACGAATTTTGGAGGTGGGAGTATGGAGCGAATCAGTCAACAAACGATTGATGACATTATCAATGCCACCGACATTGTCGATGTTATTGGCGAGTACGTCAATTTAGAACCTGCTGGCAAAAGCTTTAAGGGCCTCTGTCCATTCCATAACGAAAAAACACCTTCTTTTTTCGTTAACAAAGAAAAACATATCTTTAATTGTTTTGGCTGTGGCGAAAAAGGGAATGCAGCATCATTTTTAATGAAATACCGAAATTTATCTTATGTCGATGCTTTAAAGACCTTGGCAGATAGATATAATGTTCCCCTTGAAATAGAGGTTAAATCTACCGTCAACGATAAAACAAATCGCTTATATGAAATCAACGAGACAGCTTCCGAATATTATAACCTCGCTCTTACTCATCTAGAAAGTGGGAAACCTGTACTTGATTATCTTCGTAATCGCGGGTTAGATATTCATACGCTCCAATATTTTGAAATTGGTTTTTCGCCCAATGAAATGGATGTTTTGTACAAAAATTTGAAAACAAAATATCAAGAACTTGACTTGCTTGAACTTGGGTTAATCAAAAAAAATGCTGAAGGCAACTATTACGACCTTTTCCGAAATCGAATTATTTTCCCGATTCGAAATGCGAATGGTAAAATTGTCGGTTTCAGTGGAAGACTTTATCAAAACATAGAAAATGAACCCAAATATGTTAACAGTCCCTTCACAAGCATTTTTACCAAAGGCGAAATACTTTATAATTTAGATCGAGCCCAACCAGCTATCAAACAAATGAAACGCGTTGTCCTCTATGAAGGATTCATGGATGTTATTGCTTCAGTTAGGGCTGGAATCAAAGAGGCTATAGCCTCAATGGGTACTGCTTTGACAATTGAACAAGCTCGTTTGATCAAACGGTTCACTGAAAATGTCATTGTATGTTATGATGGCGATTCAGCAGGATTTGAGGCAATGCAAAAAGCTATCAAAATTCTCGAAAAAGAAGATTTGATTGTTAATCTGATTATTTTGCCAGAAAACCTTGATCCCGATGAATATATAAAAAAATATTCAGGTGAACAATATCGCCTTTACATTGAACAAAATTTGATTGATCCATTCGAGTTCAGATATCAATATTTGAAGAAACATGCTGATTTGAAAAAAACGGGCGGAATTGAAAGGTTTAAGTTAGCCGTTTTTGAACTCCTGTCGAATACTTCAGCAACAGTCACTGAGTTATACCTTCGCAAACTATCTCAAGATACTTTGGTTGATTTCCTAACAATCAGAACAGACTTTCGCGACAACCAATTATCAAAAGCCATTCAAAAGACACATTCAGAAACAAAAAAACGAGTGACAGAGATTGCGATTCCTCACAAATATTACAAAGCAGAAATCAATTTACTACATTATTATCTTGAGAGTCATGAGTTTCGAACAACTATTCAAGCTGAACTTGCTGGAATATTTTGTTACGACAAATTAAACGCTAATATCCTTCTTAACATTGATGACCTCCTTGAAGTTAATCCTGATAATTCCAATTTGAAGGATGAATTGATTAATCGTTATAAAGGCGAAGAACAATTACGTGTAAAAAAAGTTTTGCTTCATGAAGGTGAGTTTTCAAATAAGGAACTTGAAGATTGTATTAATCAAATGAAAGAACGAATGCTTGAGAGTGAAATCAAAAAGCTAAATGATGAATTGGGTACGCTTGATAAAAATATGGAAAGCGTCAAATATAATGAGTTGACCAATAAGAAACTCAGCCTTCACAAACGAAAGGAAAACCTATGGACAAAAACGAAATCATTAAAAAAATGATGAAATTACATGAAGATACCGGCATAATTACGTTGGATGATTTGAAAAAATATGTTTCAGAAGATTCAGTTGATTTCGATGATATTATCATTGAACTTGAGTCTGATGGCATATTTTTGGAGGAAAAAATCGATTTACCTGAAATCGATGATTTACTCGACGAAGAAGAGGAAATCGTTCCTGAAGAGCTTTTAGAAGATGAAGAAGACGATTTTATTGATTTGGATGAACTTTCAGATGAAGATTTATCTGAAGATGAACTCATCGATTTTGTCGATTATGCCAAAGAAATCGAAGAAGAGTTGATGCGTGATAAGCAATACGATACTTCTGTTTCTATCAAAGTCGACGATCCAGTTCGAATGTATTTAAAAGAAATAGGGCGTGTTGAATTACTGTCCAGTGATGAAGAATATGAACTTGCCACATTAATTTCGCGAGCTCGGCGCGTAAAAGATCAATATGATCAAAAAGCTATCAATGGTGAAGTTGTTTCCGATGAGGAGCGCCTAGAGGTAGAAGAGTTGTATAAACGCGGACAATTTTCAGAAAAGAAGCTTGTGGAAGCTAATCTTAGATTGGTTGTTTCTATTGCCAAACGTTATGTTGGTCGCGGAATGCAGTTTCTTGATTTGATTCAAGAAGGAAATATGGGGTTAATGAAAGCCGTTTATAAGTTTGATCACACAAAAGGTTTTAAGTTTTCAACTTATGCTACTTGGTGGATTAGACAAGCGATTACTCGGGCCATTGCCGATCAGGCAAGAACCATTCGTATTCCGGTTCATATGGTTGAAACTATTAATAAATTGGTAAGAACCCAACGTACTTTAACTCAAAAATTGAAAAGAGAACCATATCCTGAAGAAGTTGCGGCTGAAATGAAAATTTCTGTAGAAAAAGTTCAAATCATTCAAAAAGTTGCTCAAGAACCTATTTCGTTAGAAAGTCCTGTCGGAGAAGAAGAGGATTCTTCTTTAGGCGATTTTATCCCTGATCCCGATACATTGACTCCCTATGAATATACTTCAAAAGAAATGTTAAAAAGGGAATTAGATGCCGTTTTAGAAACATTGACTGATCGTGAAGAAAAAGTATTACGTATGCGTTTTGGATTGTTAGATGGCCGAACGAGAACGCTAGAAGAGGTTGGCAAGGAATTTGGGGTTACACGTGAACGTATTCGTCAAATTGAAGCTAAAGCTTTACGTAAGTTACGTCACCCTTCGAGAAGCAAGAAACTGAAAGATTTCACTAACGGAAAATAATGGCTCAATTAAGCAAACGATTATCAGTTGCCTTACGATTTCTTAAGGGTATTACGGTGCTTGCGGATATTGGGTGTGACCACGGTTATTTACCTATTGAAGCTGTAAAATCAAAAATGGTGAAACAAGCAGTTGCCTCTGATAATAAGATAGGTCCCCTTCAAAAAGCCATTGAAAATATTGAAAAAGCAGGACTTAATGATCAAATTGAAACCCAATGTGCAGAGGGGTTGTCTGCTTTAAGTAACAAGGTTGATGGTATTTCCATTCTTGGCATGGGTGGAGAACAGATTGTCAAGATTCTATCTGAAGGAAAAACTGAGTCTATTAATGTTTTAGTGCTCGGTCCGAATTCGGAAGCTGGCGCCGTTCGATTTTGGTTACAAAATAATGGATTTTTGATTGATGATGAGGCTTTCGTAAAAGACCACCGACATTATTATCAAATCATTCGTGCGATTAAAGGTGAAATGAATCTTGACTATCAAGAAATGCAATTCGGTCCGATAAACATTATACGTCAGGATTCGTTAATGCTCGAATATGTCAATTATGAAATTCATAAACTTGAAGAGGCAATGAAACTTTCATCCTCATCAATTAAAAAAACGGAAATTATCGATAAAATTGCTAAATTAAAAGGGGTGTTTCGATGAATGGTATCGATATAGTCAAATATTTAGATGCTAAATATCCTAAAGAATTAGCTTATGAATGGGACAACGTCGGACTTCAAATTGGTTCGCTCAATAAAAAGGTCACAACGATTCTGATTACCTTAGACGTAACCAAAGAAACTATCAAAGAAGCGATTACACATCAGGCCGAAATGATTATTTCTCATCATCCACTAATTTTCAAACCAATCCATTCAGTTACAATTGAATCTCCGAGAGGTTGGATGATTAATCAACTCCTAAAGAATGATATGACGCTATATACAATGCACACTAATTATGATTTGGCTGATGGCGGAATGAATGATGTTTTAGCTGCTTTATTGGGGATTTCGAATCCTTTACTTCTTGACGAGATTGATAAAATCGGTCGATATGGCGACGTTGAACCGATGGGGATGCTGGCATATATCGCTAAGGTCAAAGAGGTTTTAAATACGGATTCAGTTCGTTTTGTTGGCTCACTTGATAAAACGGTGAAAAGAGTTGGTATCTCGGGTGGGAGCGGGTCAAATCATGTAGGTCAAGCAAAAAAGCAAAACTGTGACCTTTATATTACTGGAGATGTAACCTATCATACGGCCTTAGATTGTGAACAAATGGGACTAAATGTCCTTGATGTTGGTCATTATGCTGAAAAAGTATTTAAAAAAGCTATTTTCGAGGATTTAAAAGTTAATTTTCCGGAAATAAAAATTGTGATTTCTTCGATAAAAACCGATCCTTTTACGACACTTTAGTCACTTTTATATCTAGTTTATCTTTTTCTAAGGATTTTACTTGTAATTCATCTCGTGATATGTTATATTATTGTTTGAATTTCAAAATATTCGATATTAAAACAATCTAAGGAGCGAGACAAATGAGTAAAATTGGTATTGCTGTATGTGGTAACTCGGGAATCGACTACGCGGTTCACGACAAGAGAATTCGAGTTTTCCGTTCATTGTTATTGATGGAAGGAAAAGAGTATGAAGATTTTATTGATATTAATGCGGATGATTTTTACAAACAACTGGTGGAACGTCCTGATATTGACGTAAAAACTGCTCAAACAAGTACAGGTGTCATCTTGAAAATGTATGAAGAGATGAAAGCCTCTGGCATTGACGAAATCATCGTCATAACGGTATCCTCACATCTTTCAGGAACGTATCAAAATGCAGTACTTGCCGCAAAAATGATGGAAAACACGCCGATTCATGTTTTTGATTCAAGATCAGTGTCTCATATCGAAGCTAAAATGGCTTTCACGGCTCAAAAATTGGCAGATGAAGGAAAAACAGTTCAAGAGATATTGACTGAACTTGAATATATCCGTAATAATCATCATATTTTTGTTACAGTTGACACTTTGAAATTTTTAGTAAAAAATGGTAGATTATCAAATGCTGCTGGGTTCTTTGGGACACTTTTAAAATTAAAACCATTACTTGAAGTAACTAAAGAAGGCAAAATTGTTACCTTAGAAAAAATCCGGACGACTCAAAAAGCACGTGAATTGATGGTTCAGAAATTTAATGATGAAATTAAGGACTTAAAAGTTGAAGTTTTCATTATTTACACTAATAATTTTAATGAAGCAGCTGACTTAAAAGATTTATTAATGGATCAAAATTCATCCATTAAAGACATTAAATTAGTTCCTCTGACCCCTGTAGTAGGCTGTCATGCAGGACCAGGAACAATGGGACTAGGATACGTTGTATTGAAATAGGAGGACTTATGAGCGAAGCAAAGGTTATGATTAACGAATTACTTGTTGACATATTTAATCGAATTCTTGCGATTGAAAGCGAAGAATTGAAACAAGGTGGCGTAAAACTGTCTATGAATGAAGTTCACGTTCTTGAAGCTGTACAAGTTGTTGCAGAACCTTCAATGACGTTTATCGCCGCAAAACTGGGTATCACTGTCGGTTCTCTTACAACAGCAGTTAATACCTTGGTCCAAAAAGGATATGTCACTCGTTATCGTTTTCCTGAAGATCGTCGAAAAGTACTCATCAAACTGGAAGATAAAGCCCTAGAAGTGCTAGATATTCACCGAGAATATCACGAAAAAATGATTGATGCTATCTTCGAAGATTTAAAAGTTGATGAAGATCTTGTTTTAGTTCAATCACTTTCTAAGGTTGCTTCATATTTTAAAAAATAAAAAAATAGCGGATATTTTCCGCTATTTTTTATTCCGAATGATAAAATATTACTCGACGATAATACAGTTAACAGGACAATTGACTTCGCAAACACCACAATCGATGCACTGATCAGCATCAATAACATAGATTGCCCCCTCAGTGATGCAATCGACTGGGCAGTTAGCTTTACAAGTTCCGCAAGCGATACATGTATCGAGAATCTTTCTTGGCATGATGATTCCTCCTAATAGATATCCTTTGTTCATTCATATTTTACATTACGAATGGATTTTTGTAAATAAAAAATATAGAATTATCATCCCTTTACTGTCAAATATATTATATCGACGCATCATTTTAGTTGCTTATGAAGTTACCAATAATTTATCTTGAATAAGTGTCTTTGATTTGATAGAATTAGAATGGTATAAAGGAGTGATTACAATGCCAATCTGGTTACAAATCGTACTACCTATCGTTACACTGCTCATTGGAGCAGTCGTCGGTTTCTTTCTGTCAAGAAAATATTTCAAGTCGTATTTAGAAAAAAATCCGCCAATTAATGAAGCCATGGTCCGCGCTATGATGGCTCAAATGGGCAGAACACCTTCAGAGAAGCAAGTTCGACAAGTTATGGCTTCCATGAAACAAGCAAAATAAAAAAATGAGACTTCTCAGTCTCATTTTTATTTGCTTTTATTAAATAATTGGTCAAACTTATCGAACAATTTGACACGGTTTTCGGTTCCCATTTTTAAACGTTTATAATTTGATTGATGTCGGTAAATAATCAAAGCAGTTGCCAATCCAGTTATAATCACAAAATATAAATCTGAAACAACAGTCAGATGTAAGACGATGACAGTCAAAAATGCCAATATTGATGCGACAGTCGAAGCAACTGAAACATAACGTGTGAGAAACTCGGTAATTATAAAGGCGATAACCATTCCGAGTGCCACCAATGGATTGTAAGAAAGAAGGAGTCCAAATGATGTTGCGACACCTTTTCCGCCTTTAAACTTTAACCAAACGGGAAATACGTGTCCTAAGACAGAGGCAAAGCCATACACTAAGGGATGGAATAAATCGAAAGAGTCAAACCATTGGGTGTGAAGAATGATGAATACCAAAACACCACTTTTTAAGGTATCAGCAAACAATACTGTAAAACCTATGGGTTTTCCAAATACACGAAAAGCATTCGTCGTTCCTAAGTTTCCGCTGCCATATAGTCGGATGTCTTTCCCCTTAAATATTTTGCCGAGCAAATAGGAGAATGGGATTGCCCCAAGTAAATAAGCCAATATTATCAATAAATATTTAATCATGGGAATACCTCCATAGTCTTTATGATTATATCACAAAACGGAAAAAAACAACTATAAAATAAGTTAAACTTTTGGTATAATGAAAACATGCAAAAGAGGTTATAGACATGAGTGAAAAAGTCAGAGAAAATTATACAGCCCAGTCAATCCAGATTCTTGAAGGTCTTGAAGCGGTTCGAAAACGTCCTGGAATGTATGTTGGTTCAACGGATGCGAGAGGATTGCATCATCTGGTTTGGGAAATTGTTGACAATTCAATCGATGAAGTTCTAGCAGGGTTTGGATCCAACATTAAAATCATTATCAAAGAAGACAATTCTGTTGTAGTTTCTGATGATGGCCGTGGGATGCCTGTTGATATGCACTCTTCTGGCATAAGTGCAGTTGAAGTTATTTTTACTAAACTTCATGCCGGTGGAAAGTTTGGAGCGAGCGGCGGGGCTTATAAAGTCAGTGGTGGCCTGCATGGTGTTGGCGCCTCAGTCGTAAATGCGCTGTCTGAATTTCTTGAAGTCACAGTTCATCGCGATGGTTTAATGTATCAAATGCGATTTGAAAAAGGCGGAAAGAAAGTCAAAGAACTGATTGTCATTGGAGAAACTAAAAAAAATGGTACGGAAGTATGGTTCAAACCCGATGCTTCTATTTTTTCGTCAACTTTATTTAATTATGCAATCCTTGAAGAACGACTCCGTGAAAGTGCCTTCTTAATCAAAGGATTGAAAATGCAACTTATCGACGAACGAAATAAACAAAAAGCAACATATCAATTTGATGAAGGCATCAAAGCATACATTGATTTTTTGGATGTACAAAAAGGAGTTTTTCATCCCGCTGAATATTTTGATGGAAAAGCATCTGATATTGAAGTTGAAGTTGCTTTTCAATTCACCAAAGCTTATAGCGAAAACCTTATTTCATTTGTTAATAATGTTCGCACAAAAGATGGTGGAACACATGAAACGGGATTTAAGTCAGCTTTTACCAAAGTGTTTAATGACTATGGTAAAAAAATAGGTTTATTGAAAGCTAATGATGAGGGTTTAGATGGTGGGGACATTCGCGAAGGTTTAACGGCTATTGTATCTGTCCGAATTCCTGAAAATCTATTACAATTTGAAGGGCAGACCAAAAATAAACTCGGTAGTCCTGAAGCTCGTCCTGCAGTCGAGACTGTTGTTATCGATCAATTATCGATTTTTATGACCGAAAATCCACAAATCAGTTCAGAATTAATTGAAAAAGCATTAAATGCTCGTAACGCACGTGAAGCAGCTAGAAAAGCGAGAGAAGATGCTCGACTCGTAAAAAAAGTATCCAAAACTGAAACGATTTTGTCAGGGAAATTATCTCCCGCAACTTCTAAAAACCCGAAAATAAATGAGTTATTTTTAGTAGAAGGGGATTCTGCTGGAGGATCTGCGAAACAAGGTCGAGATCGACGTTTTCAAGCAATTCTTCCTTTGCGAGGAAAAGTCATTAACTCTGAAAAACAAAAAATGGAAGATGTTCTTAAAAATGAAGAAATAGCGACCATCATCTCAACCATTGGCGCTGGGCTTGGATCCGATTTCAATTTAAATAAAGCAAATTACAGTAAGATTATTATTATGACCGACGCTGACACCGATGGGGCTCACATTCAGGTCCTCCTCATTACTTTCTTCTTCCGATATATGCGTCCTTTAGTTGAGGCAGGAAAATTATACATTGCCTTGCCCCCTTTATACAAAATTGCGAAGCTTGGAAAAAAAGAAGAAATTCGATACGCTTGGACCGAAGAGGATCGTGAGTCTATTTGCCATTTATTCAAAAGTTATAATATTCAACGATATAAAGGTTTAGGTGAAATGAACGCTTCTCAACTTTGGGAAACAACGATGGATCCAAAATCTCGAACTTTAATTAAAGTCGTCATCGATGATATGGCTGATGCTGAACAAAGGATTCGCGTTTTAATGGGTGATGATGTTGAACCACGCAAAGAGTGGATTGACGCAAATATCTCATTTGCTTCTGAAGATGATTATAAAATCAGGGAGGTGGAATAATGACTGCCTCTTCAACAAAAAATAAAATAGAAACATTTGTCGAAGAAAAGATTATTCATGAAAACCTTGAAAATATTGTTGGAGATCGTTTTGGAAGATACTCCAAATATATTATCCAAGATCGTGCTTTGCCTGATGTTCGTGATGGTCTAAAACCTGTTCAAAGACGTATTTTATATGCCATGGATCAACTTGGTATGGGATCAGATAAACCCTATAAAAAGTCCGCAAGAATCGTCGGTGAGGTAATTGGTAAATACCATCCCCACGGTGATACGTCGGTTTATGATGCAATGGTTCGAATGAGTCAAACTTGGAAAATGGGAGCTCTGCTCATCGATATGCATGGTAATAATGGCTCAATAGATGGTGACCCCGCTGCGGCAATGCGTTACACTGAAGCGCGTCTTTCGCCATTTGCAGAAGCGTTATTACAAGACATCGATAAAAAAACGGTCAATTTAATTCCTAATTTTGATGATGAAGAATATGAACCCATTGTTTTGCCTGCAAAATACCCTAATTTACTAGTCAATGGGGCAATGGGTATGGCAACCGGATATGCAACGAATATTCCTCCTCATAATCTCAATGAAATTATTGATGCAACCATCCATAGAATCGACCATCCATCTTCATCAATCGATGATTTAATGGAATTTATTCAAGGTCC
>DILB01000012.1:31727-41074 GCA_002424815.1 Caryophanales bacterium UBA5603 | reverse complement strand
ACATGCGTGGAGTAACTCTATTATTTGAAATCTTGCCGTTTAATGTATGTCACGAACATATTTTAGGCCATAATATATTTAGGCAAACTAGACCTTTTCTTCTAACCAATAATAATTCGAGATAAAATTAGTTCATTCCCATGTGTTAGCAATTAGTTTGATATCACCTTTTACGCTACCAACATTTAAAACGGCTGTGTCCCTATATAGTTTTTGTCGTAATTGCATATTTTGAATTGGCGGTTGCTAATATAAGAATTGGCAGAAATATATCAAACATAATAAATGTAGCAGAACTAATTTGAAGCCTAAATTCAGGGGAAATCCAGCCGATTATCCAACTTGAAGGAAGCCAGAATATAAGTGCTGATATCAAGTAAATCCATAATTGTGCAATTATTTTTCTTAATAACGTTGGTTGCTTAGTATTCATACTTGATCTTTTTTGGATTGAATAATAAGCACTGGATATAATCCCAATAAATGGAGGAACAAACCCGCCACCAAAAAGAAATAAGAAAATAAAAATGAGTGGGAAAAATATAAAATATTTACTCTTAATCAACAAGTTTACTAAAACGATTATCGCAATACTTATCAACACGGTTATAATTCCTGAAATTAAAAAATCAGGTATTAAGGTAAATGCTGGCAATCCTCCATGCCAAACTTTCTCAGGGTCAGCGACATCTAAAGCAAAAATCAAATTCGAAGTTGCTTGACTTCCTGCTTGAAGTATTTCTCCTACTCCATGTATAAATCCAATGATTGCAGTGTATGTAATCAATACAACTGTGCTGACTTTCATTGGATTCCATGCTTTAAAGTCATTTTTACTCATAATTTTATAACCTCTCTATTTTTTCTTTCTTGTGTACCATGGTTTTTTGACAAAAATAAATGTCTGAAAATATGATATTATGTTGGACTTGTAAAATGAGTCATTTGAATGTAATCAATACACTAGTATCCACAGTAAATAATATTTTTTTGAAATTCTATTACATTTTTAGAGGTTGTCGAGTGGTCGCCAAGTGTCATTTTAGTAAAAGCAATGATATAGACTCGACGCGTGTTGAGTGACTGCCATTGCTCGCAAAAATGCAGGATTTTGTGCGTTGGAAGCATATTTTTAGGCGTTTTAAATTCTCGCATTCCAGATTTTTTAACGTCGGAAACATATTTTCCCAAAAATTTGTCTTATCATCATACTCATTATGCCAACTTTATGAAAATAGACCCATTTTTTAATTTTCAATAAATGATTGAAAGTAGTGTTTAACTTCATCAATATTGAAAGAAATTACTTCATTAAAATCAATATACTTACATATAAATTGAATCAGCTTCGCACCTAAATAATAACCGGCGTCTGAATGGTTGTGATACAAAACCCAATCGCCAAAGTAACGTTGATTTTGATTAGTCATAGTTTCTAAATCTCTTATAAAATCTTTCTTTAAATGGACTAATTGATGATCATAGTACTTCTTCCATTTTCCATCATCTTGATGAAAGTATGAATAATCTCCAACAAGCATTTGTTCAAAGTACATTGCAACCCCTTCAGTAAATAATTGCCATAAGAATTGATCACTTAAGTTATTACACGTTCGTTCTAGACTACCGAATTGCTTTTGATATACATGACCCAATTCATGATAAATTAGTCCAATCATTTGGTTCATATTGTCCCAATTTAGTTCGATTATTTTTTCGATTCCAAGTAGTACCTTTGTTTGACCATTAATATCAGTCACCCATCCAGCTCCGTTACATAAACCAAGATATAAAATGATTTCTATATCTAAGGATCTGTGAAAATGGCTGATTATATTTGATTCAAGGTTTTGTGTAATTTGATCGAATATTTCTCCGATTTTAACAATTTTACTTTTATTCAAGAAAACATTATTAAGAATAGGAAGACATTTTGAATTGAAATCATAATCCTTGATATCTTCTAAAAACATCGATGAAGCATTAGGAATTACCAGTTCTATATAACCCTTCCATTTTTCAATAGAAAAAGCTCCGTTAATAAAAATGTTTCCAATTTGCTCAATCGCTTTATATGTTCTCATATATACTCCTTTCAATATGGCAAACTCCGATATCGTCAAACACGTTAAGTATTAAATTGTTGCATATTTGTGCATCACTCCAAATTAGTATTTAGAAATAGCGACTTCTTTTTAGTCTTTCAAACAACCAATGGGTACAATCTTCACGCCATCATTTCGTGTATATGCAAGTTCTCCACCGGTTATGACCATCAAGAAATCGGGTTCTCTTAGTTTGGAAGAGGATTCTTCGAGATTGTAATGCTTAATTAACGAAGAGAGCTTTAATAAATGCTTTGCCGCATCTTCGATATCCTTGTTTCCAAGTTTATATTCAATGAGTGCATATCTTCCATCACGTAACCTTAATACTCCATCCGCTTCTAGTCCATAGCGATCATGATAATACGATAACTCAGAACCCAAGGCTTGTGAATACACTTTTAAATCGCGATTGCATAAGCTTTCGAAAATAAACCCAAATGTATGCAAATCTTGCATGAGCATCTCTGGGGTTAATCGTAAAGCCGCTACCGCGATAGAGGGGTCAATAAAGCCTTTCTTATTACTGGATCTGATGGTGGTTGCAGATCTGATGGCGGGATTCCAAGCAGGAATATCATCGATAACAAAGACTCTATTCAAAGCATTGATATACACATAGAACGTCGATTCAACAATCTCTGTAGAATTGGCATTCATATCTCTTAGTATCGTCTTATTGGTGGCTAATGTAGAAATATTTCTTGCGTACGATTGTAATAATGCTAAAACGCGCTTTGGATCCTTCTTCACTCCATCGACTGTTGAGACATCGGTTTCACAGATGGTATCCACATAGGATTGTGCAACAAACAAACTGGCTTTATCGCTTTTTTTACCTAGTGTCGATGGCCATCCACCTCTGCATGCAGAAAAAATTAATCGTTCAATCGATAGGTCAGATTGAATTCCGTCGATATTGAGATTTGTGTTATCAAACAAACTTTTAATGGAAATTTTGCCGTTCGATTCCCTTGATTCATACAGACTCATTGGACGCATCATCAAACGAGAAATGCGGCCAACACCGGAATGCATGATTTGAGAATCGTCAATAGTCGTTGAACCTGTTAGAATGAACTGTCCTTCTGCTGAACGATCATCCACAACTGTTCGCACTGCATCCCAAAGCACTGGTGCAATTTGCCATTCATCAATCAATCTTGGTGTATCGCCAATCAATAATAGTGACGGTTTAGTCCGTGCCGTAGCGAGATATGCTTGTGTTTTATCAGGATCTTGCATCCTTAACACACTCTTTGCCTCTCGCATCGCTGTGGTCGTCTTGCCACACCACTTTGGTCCGACAATCAAAACTGCTCCCATAGCATCAAGATGGTCTTTTAACTCTGAGTCAATAATTCTTTTATAATATTCGGTTGTCATTTGTTTCAACTCCTTGTCTTCATATTATCTTATTTCCTCTCGGATGTCAATCGCAATCGGTGTTTTTTGATTATTATTGACGGTGTACTTTGATAATTATAAACGGAATACTTTGTGATGAAATGTCTAGGAATATCATTCCAAAATCTTAATAATCTATAGCCTTGTGTATTTGATTAAAATTTCACTGAAGTAAAATCGGACAATTACAAAGCACACCTGTTCGTTATCAATGTACGTTTTTTGCTAGTGATAGATGACCACTAATGGATACTAATCCAGGATGATATCTAATTTTCTTAGAAGCAAATATGTTTCCACTCACAAGGATGACCTCTATTTTCGTTGCTTTTTTTAGCTATAATATGTTTCCACAAAGGACAAAATTTGCTCATATAGAGAAAAAAAGCCATCGGACCCTTTTTGATGGTATCTGATGGCTGTCTTTATTGGATTTGTTACATTTTGATCGATTTTTAAAACGTTGTCAAGTATGTGTCAAGTATATAACAAGTGCTATTTTAGGGAAAGCAATGATTTAGACTAGACGTGCGTTGAGTTACTGCCATTGCTCGCAAAAATGCAGAATATTTTGTATGCGAACATATTTTAAACTCAATTATGTTCTCATTGACAAAACTCTTTGGGCATAAAAAAAATTTTTATCAATTTGATATCATAATGTTGGTTGTTCTTTTGGAATCATTATTTGATTATTCAGTTTGTTATGCATAAGATATCACAACTCAATGTCCAATATCCTTAACAACTCAGTTCTATAATTTTATTAGTTACTCATCTATAAATCGGTATCCAACTCCAACTTCAGTTACAATAAACTGAGAGTCTTTTATTACACTATTAAGTTTTTTTCGAATGGAGGCCATAAAAACTCTTAAGGATTGATAATCATCTTGTGTTTGATATCCCCATATTTTTCCTTGAATGAAGCTATGTGTTAAAACCTTGCCTTGATGAATGATTAATAGTTCAAGGAGTTTGAATTCAATTGGAGTTAAGTGTACCAATTGATTTGAAATTTTAACAACATGTTTCTCAGAATCAACAAACAATTCCTTAAAAATAAACTGTTTACTTTCTATACTTGATTTTTGATTTCTAAGTGATACTCGAATTCTAGCAAGAACTTCACCTATATTAAAAGGTTTGGTGACATAATCGTTTGCTCCTCGATCTAGCGCTATAACTTTGTCATTTTCTCTTCCTCGAGCTGAGATGACTATAATGGGGGTTTTGCTTATTTTTCTAATCTCATCAAGCACTTGCATACCATCTATATCTGGAAGTCCGAGATCTAGTAAAATCAAATCCGGATTTTGGTTAATAAAAATGTTGAGACCAATAGTACCTTGGTCAGTACCACTGACTTGATAACCATTGGTTTCTAATGCTAACTTAATGAACTTTAGGATGACTTTATCATCTTCTATGATTAATACATGCTTTTGCGATGTCATGAAATCTCGCCTCCAGAAAATGGTATATTGAATTTAAATGATGCGCCATTTTGAGTATTATTTTTTGCACTTATCTTACCACCGTGTGCTTCAACAATTGCTTTACATATACTTAACCCTAATCCTATGCCGCGATTTGTGTCACCTTTTTTAAATTCTGAAGACACATAATCTTCAAATATATGTTCGATTAATTCCTCAGGGATACCTCCACCATTGTCTTCAACTGTAAACAGAATGTCACTGCAAGTTTTTTCATAGTAAACATGAATAGAAGAATCTTCCTTGGTATGATGGATTGCATTATCAACCAAATTTGTTAAAACTTGAATTAATAATGAGGTATCTGCATAAACTGTATCAAACTGGTTTTGATCTTCAAAAATCAATTGATGATTACCAAGTCGGTTTTTTACTCGTTGCTGCAAATTATTGAATATATCATCGATCAACTCATTAGTTTGATGAAGAGTTAATTGATTTGCTTGTAATCTAGTCATATTTAAAACATTCTCGACAAATTCGGCCAGTCTTGTTGTTTCATTATTGATATCAAGCAAGAGATTTTTCATGAGTTGATCATCAATCTTCTCAAAGCTATCATATAAGAACGAAGTACCCGTTTGCAAAGTCGTTAAAGGTGTTCTCAAGTCGTGAGATATGCTTCTTAGTAAAACACTTTTTAATCGTTCTTTTTCCATTTGAATGCGTATATTTTCTTGTTCTTCAGATATTTTCTCCCGCTCTATAGCTGTTATCATTTGTAATAGAGTTGTCTGAATAAATTCTGTTTCTTGTTTATTCAATCCTTCATTGGAAGAGTCTACAATGAGTGCACCTGCTAAATTTTTCTTGCTTACGATTGGAAAAATAGTGATGGGTATTTCTGTATATTTTTTTTGCTTCTTTCCACAAATGATCTGATATTCAATTTAATAATTGATTTCTCTTGAATAACTGTCAATGTCAATTTCATAATCACCATATGTAAGTTTTTGCTTCGGTAAAGTGAGCAATAAGTTTCTACCTAAATTCATTTTGAGATGCTTGATTTCAATTTCGTAAATCTCATCAACTGTACTTGCATACAATAATTCTTTACTAATTTGGTAAAGTAAATCTATTTTTCTTGCATTATCTTGTGAACTGATAATTTCTCTTCGAAGTGATGTTGTCAATGTGCCTAGTATGGAAATAGCAACCATAAATATTATGATAGTAACAATGTAGTTTGCGTCATCAATGATGATGGTATATTTGGGTTCCGTAAAAAAGAAATTAAAAATAAAAACTAAAAGAAAAGTAGATATAATACCAAAAACTACTTTTCTAGTTTCAACAATGATTAACATTATAGATGCTACATAAATAAGGAGAATATTTTCTCTTCTAAGTTCAAATTGTTCAAATGCAAATGCAAGTAATGTAGATAAAATAAGAACAGCGAGCAAAAATAAATATTTATGCAACTCTTTTTTTAACATTATTATACCTTCTTTTTCGTCAAATCAATCATCAATTTAGAGAACGCCATGATAATGATATAAAATTCTAGTCTACCCATTAACATTCCCCAAGTGGTAACCCATAGAAGCACTGGTACTAAATTATATGAAATCACACCAATGGATAAACCTACTGTACCTAAAGCAGATGCAAATTCAAACAATGATTCTTCTAGTGTATAACCATATATATTAAATATTAATGTACCGAATGCGAGAATTAATAAGTAAAGCAAAATAAAGGATTGATTATTTTGTGCTTCTTCAGGAGCAATTTCGACATCTTTTCCAAATTTTTGGATGTAGTTCGTGTGAATTGTTCGCTGATGTGACATTTTATCCCTGATATTCCAGAACAGGTTTTTAAGTAGTAAACCGACACGATATTGTTTGATACCACCCGAAGTCGATCCAATTCCACCACCAATAACCATTAATATTATAACAC
Organism: Caryophanales bacterium UBA5603; assembly: GCA_002424815.1. Classification (GTDB taxonomy): domain Bacteria; phylum Bacillota_I; class Bacilli_A; order Izemoplasmatales; family Hujiaoplasmataceae; genus UBA5603. Next base: position 34,152 of record DILB01000012.1, on the reverse strand, counting down.
TATAATTAATAATGTGGGGTAATCCTGAAAATTGATCAACGGTTTGGAATCCAGTTGTTGTAATTGAACTTACAAACTGAAACATTCCTAATCTAAGGCTATACAGAAACGTGTCTCCAGTCGATTGCATGAAAGATAATGTAATGATAGGTAAAAATATGAGGGTTATAAATATCAAAAATTTAACTTCGATATGATGAAAAGCTTTTTTAAACTTTGTTTTAAAAATCAATAAATGAATGATTAGATTTGTACTTCCCAAAAGCATTAAAACCATGGTAATCACTTCAATTGGAAAACTTTGATAGTATCCAATGGAAGCTACTTTTGTTGAGAATCCTCCTGTTGAGACACTCGCTATAGCATGATTTATGGCATCAAAAAAACTCATCCCAAAAAGCGTGTACAAAATTGATCCTGCAATGATGTAAATTGAATATATCGATAAGATTAATCTCGCAGATTTGGCTAAATTGGGTAGTAATTTGTCATTATGTCCTTCAGCATGATAAAGTTTCATTCCATATTTATCTGAAATAGCTGATGTTAACACAAGAACTAAACCTACACCCCCTATGAATTGTAGTAAACTTCTAAAAAATAAGAATGTTTTTGAAGTGATAGAAACATCGACTACAGTTAATCCAGTCGTTGAAAATCCACTTGTTGATTCAAAAATGGCTTGTGTAAAACTATAATTTCCACTCAATATAAAAGGGAAAGCAGATATAAAAATTGCAACAATCCAAATTAGAAATATAAGTAATATATCTTGATGTCTATCGAGCTTTGCCGTTTCTTTCCCTCTTAAAATTAAGCTTAATAAATAACCAATTATGATGGCCACCACACCTGGAATAATGAAATATTTTGATTCTCCTGCATCCTCTGGATAAAAAAGAATTATGAGTAATGGAATCAAAATAATCATCCCAATCATCATTAGGAAATAACCTAAATATCCTAGTAGTAAAGGATATCCTGAAACAACCTTCTTAGGAAGCATGTGGTATTTCTTTTCTTTGAATAAATTCAATTGCTTCGAGATGATGTTCAGGTGTGGTTGCGATCACTAATTTATCGTTTGGTAATATAATCGTATCTCCATTAGCAATGATGACTTCAGGTTCTCGATAAATACAGCTAATATTTAAATACTGGGGAATATTGGCGTTCCGAATTTTTTGATTAACGATAAGGCATTGTTTTTCTATAATTAATTCAGTGATGACTATCTTTTCATTCTCTATAGAAATGGTTTTAATGAAATCCTCAATAATTGATTCATTTTTAATACTTTCACCAAGAAGGTATGTAGAACATATAACGCTATCAATTCCCAATGTTTTGAATAAATCAACACGTTTAGGATTTCTGACGACACTTACTACTCTTTTGATGTTAAATAATTTTTTGGCGGTTATACATGCAACATAGTTATCAATATCATTGGTAGATAATGCAATAAACACATCTGCATCCCATGCTTCTGCATCTTCTAATACATATGCTTTGGATGGATCACCAAAAATGACAGGTAACCTATTTGAACTGCTAATGTAGTTTCCAAAATCTTTATCTGAATTAATTACAATTAACTTGTGTTTGTCTTTTTTAAACTTCTTAATGATAAAATCTGCCTCATGAGTACCATTAGCTATGACTATTTTCATGATGATTCAACCCTCGCATGTTCATAAATTCATCGATGGAAAGTATAAATGGATAGATCGCCTGAATGGTAGTATTTTTAATTAATTTTCCTTTATCTACATCAGACAATCTAACATAAATATTAGGTACATCAATAATATAAAAACAAAGATGTGCAATGAACAAATTGACATTATCACTGTCTGTTGTAATAATCACTTCTTTTGCTTCCTTAATAAGTGCTTCATTCTCTAAGATTGATAGATCTGTCGCATCGCCAATCACATCATATCCACCAAATGTATCTGCGAGCTTTCTAAATGATGTGTCATCCTTATCAATAATCACGACATCATTACCAATATCAGATAACATAGCAGCAATGCTCGCGCCTAAACGACCAGAACCAATAATTACGCTCTTATTTTTCTTCATGATGATCTCCCAGCACTTGAATCGACTTGATTGATTCATAGCTTAAATAAATAGGTCCTAATGTCGTCTCAATCAAAATAAAGTGCTCCATTGATCTTATGATTTTCCCGACATATGTAATATAACCAGAAGTGCTGTTTAGTGTCACTTTTACTTTTTGTCCAATTAATTCTTCCATGATAAATCCTCCTTTTTTCAGTTTTAGTATACTTTATTATTCATTAAGATAGTGTAGTTGATTTCGTGAATCCTGTTAAGATAGTATAAATATTTAAGTTTTAAGCAGTTTTGTTTCATACCTAAACAGATTAATATGTATCCACAACCGACAAAATTT
>DILB01000012.1:25449-31593 GCA_002424815.1 Caryophanales bacterium UBA5603 | reverse complement strand
TTCCAAGGAATTATCATGAAATTTCTGAATAAAATGGCGTAATGTAAATGAATCATAGACCCAACCATTTTGAAATCCTGGCAATACGTAACTAGTGAAAAGATTGAGTAATTCTCTTTCTTCGTAAGCTTGAGTCACAAATACAACATTAAACGCTTTGTTTATGACAATATATTGTTTGAAGAGGCCTGCACAACGATAATCTTCAAAATCATTCATCCAGAATTGATACCCATATCCATAACGATCTTTTGGATTATCTAAATGGGAGGTATTAATCTGATATGAAGTCGCTTCTTTCAAATAAGCCTTACTGACAATTTGTTTATCACGCCATAAACCTTCATTGAGCAATAATAGACCAAATTTAGCTAAATCTAATGAACTCAGTTCCAATCCAGAAGCGCCTAAAGCATACTTGCCATGTTTGCGCCAAATGGGTTTCTCAATTTCAAGCGGTTGATATAATTCAATATCAAGAAAATCGTTGAGATTCATACCGGTAATCTTTGTGACAATCACTGAAAGCAAATAGGTCGCAAGATTGTTATACACAAAATGAGTTCCAGGTTCATAAGTAAGTTCAGCATTAAAAAACAATTCTAGCGCATTATCCTCTGGTTTCATCCCATACATCAAATCGTTTTCATGTCCAACAGACATCGTTAATAGATGACGAATCGTTAATTTTTCATAAGCTGGCTGCCAACTTTTTAATTCGGTTTTGACATAAGGTAAAACAAAATCATCAAGTTTTAATAGTTTACGATCTTGAAGAATACCTATCGCCACTGAGGTAAATGATTTAGAGATAGAATAGATGTTTTCCCGAATATCAGGCCCATATCCAGCCGCATAAGCGTCAAAAACCTTATTTCCATCTCGCAGTAAAACCATGCCATGAATGTTTAATTTGTCATCTTCAATCTTATTAAACATGTCGACTAATAACCCTTTTTCAATATTTGCATCTTTACAAGAAGCTTTTTCAAAATCTTTATGGGGAAAATTCATCTTGACCTCCTGATAGTAAATATATTATTTAATCTTATTTTATCATGTCTTTAAGAAGTTTGCGTGTAGATTAATGAAATTGGCTAATTAAATGCTTATAAAAAACCACCGCTTCTGCTAATGCTTCGAGTTTTAATGATTCATTGATACCATGCATTTTTTTTAAGTCTTGGTTGGTTGCTCGGATGGGAGAAAATCTTAAGGCAGCGTCACTGATGGCAGTATAATGTCTCGCATCCGTTCCACCTAGTATGACATAGGGTGAAATCAAGACATCTGGAAAGATGGTTTTAATGGAGGCAATGACTTGCTGATAAGCATCACTTTGCGTACTGACGATGGGCGAAGCTTCATGTCCGCTTTCAATTTCAATTTGAACATCGTATTTTTGGGCAATTTTTCGTAGGACTTCTGTCGTTGATGTTATATCTTGAATGGGGTGAGTCCGACAATTTAATAAAATCACAGCTTCATTGGGGATCACATTGGCTGCATCGGATCCTTTCATCATCGTATAGGCAATCGTCGTTGATAAAAGAGCACGACCATAAGGATTAATTTTTGGTAATAATTTTGTCATGAGGCCTTTAAATAACCATAGATTTCCAAATAACAAACGGTACGGGAATTTCATGGTTGGTGCGGCCGTTGAAAAGAGATATTCAACTTCCTTTATCATTTTAGTTTTTAAAGGAAAATGCTTTTCAATGTCATTAATAAACGCAGATAAACGGGCAATCGGTGTATTTTTAGGTGGCGTTGAAGAATGGCCACCTTTGGATTTTGCGATGGCTTTTAAATTAACAAAACCTTTTTCAAGGACACCAATTAACGCAATTGGAGTGGTTGAAGTCGGTAAAGAACCGCTGACAATAGCGCCGCCTTCATCTAAAACAAGTTTCGGTCGAATGCCAAGTTTCTTTAAATATTCAACCGTCATTTCTGCACCTTTACCAAAGACTTCTTCATCACTTGAACTGGCTAAATAAATGTCCGTTTGCGGTTTGAAGCCTGAAAGGATGAGTTCTTCACAAGCTTGATAAAATGCATACAATGTACACTTCGTGTCAAACGTCCCGCGGCCGATGACTTCACCATTTTCGATGACACCGGCAAACGGATCGTGATTCCAACCTTCCGTGGGGGCCGGAACGACATCTTGATGTGCCATCAATACGAGGGGTTCTAATTCAGGTCGAATCCCAGCCCATTTGGCTAATAAAGACCCGTTTTCAAACACTTTAATTTCCATGGTTTGAAAGACGTTAGGAAATAATGTTTTCATCGATTGATGCATTCCAGCAAGTTCTTTTGAAATAGAACCGTCAGGTGAGGCAATCGTTGGAAATTGAACTAATTTAGCCAAACCTTCTCCATAAGCTCTTTGCGTCTTTAAATCGATTTCAATCGGTTTTTTTTGAACAGAGGGTCTAACGATGATAATCGCACGAATCACCGCTATTAATAATAAAGTCAATAAAACGATCGCTATGAGTGCTAATGCGTACCAAAGATATTCCATGATATCTCCTCCTAAATCAGTTTTTTATCGTACAGTAATTTCGAAATGAGAACACTGATGATTGCGCCAACCATGATGACAATCGTGATATTGCCAATTACAAACCCTGGCATGATAAACGCTAATACCACCATTAATAACAGTGGAACAGCGACAATTTTGAGGTTTCCTTTGAAATATTTATAGCCTAAAGCACCAAATAACGCTGAGACAACCCAGTTGAACGCCGGTTGTAATACTTCAGCTGATAAGATCGGACGCAAGGGAATTAACAAGATAATTCCCATTGACATAATTCCTACGGTCGTGAGAGTGGAAGCCACGACGGAAAGGGTTGAGACAACTTCATTCTCAGGGGTACCAATTTCCGTTTTTACAATCGCTCTGGCATTCATCACACACGGGATTTTAAGGTTGACCAGGTTGCCGGTTATAAAAGCAAGATACGTCGCACTGGTGCCAAGAATCGGCGAATATGTGGCCATTTCGACAATCCCACCAGGTAAATAAATGATGGAAAGCATCGCCACACCAATGATGACTTTATTCCAATCGGGGGCGACCCCTGTAATAACCATGATTAAAGTAGGAACTATAAGCATGACGGTCATCCCAAAAATGGTGAAGATTCGACCATATCGATGCATGATATCGTTATAACTAAAAGTTTTTTCCATTAGTAGATACCGCCTATTCCTAAAAGTACTGCCACCGTCATCGCAAATAACATCGAGAAGGATAAGGCAAAGTTTTCCAACCATTTCACTTTTTTCTTAGTGATTAGCCATTCAAAGAATGCCATCGCAGACATTGCCGAGGCCATGACAAGAATGGGGACGACCGTACTCCGATCGACCATCACATAATCACCATTGATATCCAGCAAATAAGCACCATTCTCAATCACACGGACTTGATAGTCCATCATTTTTGCGACGGCATCGCCAATATAAGCCGAAATCATGCCGATGAAGAAAGCATCAAACAAAATCTTTCCAAATCCTTTTCCACCATTCGCTGTGGCTTTAGAAATGACTTTTTGTTGATATTTTTTGAAGAAAATTAAAGTAAAAAGACTGCCCCACATAATCGCGATGGTCATCACAAAGGCGATGGTGATGAAGTTTTCTATTGTCATGGAAGTGAGGGTAATTCCTTCAGATGCAAAACTTAAGGCCATTAATTCATAGTGTAATGCCCCTAATACCGATAACCGAATCCAGGGTAAAGGTATTCCGAGCAAACCCGCCATGGTAATAACCCCGATAAAGATACCAATGGAAGGCAGGATTGAAAAGGAAATCGAACTAATGACCGTTTTCTTCAGTGTTTCACGATCCATTTCGAGTTTTTTCGCTTGTCGGTAAGCATGCATTCCAAAAAATAAGGCGCCACCAATAATGAAAAGGGTGACAAAAATGCCAATGGTATACATCCACCAAGATTCTTTAATGTCTGAAACCGTCGCAAGACTAATCAATAAGGTATTCAAAGTTGTTCCTCCTGTATTCATGATTTAGCAAAATTGTATATAAAAAGTGTGAACTATTCAATAGGATGAGTAAAAATCGTTGAACAATTGTTCAAAGGAAACGCAAAAAGAATAAAACAAAAGCGACCTTGATGGTCGCTTATTTGTTTTTAACTAAATATCTTTCTTCCTCAGAAAAAATACACCCGCAGTATTTTTGCATATAAAGCGGTAAGGCTCTTGCTTTGGCTTGTCCTTCTCTAAAGTAAGGACGAAAATCTTCGTAATAAAAAGGAATTCCAATCATGTTGGAGATTCGTTCTCCCGTTATTTTCAGTTGTTCATGTTTTTGATAAGGACTAATTAATAAAGTGGTTGAAAAAGCATCAAATCCTGCTTCTTTTGCTTTGATCGCCGTTTCTTTCAACCGTAATTCGTAGCAACCCAAACAACGATTTTCAAGATCTTCCAAGGCCATTTTTGTGAACATTTTCAATCCATAAAAATCATTTATTAGCAAAGGAAGTTCAATACTTTTAGAATATTCTTTTAAAGCATTCAAGCGATTTTGATATTCTGTATAAGGATGAATATTCGGATTATACCAATACCCAGTCACCTCGATGGCTTGTGCCCTCAAGACTTGGATGGCCATCACCGAACAGGGCGCACAACAAATGTGTAATAATAATTTCATTCAACTCACCTAATTCATCATCAATTTTTCTAAAGCTTGCGGGTGATTTAATCTCGCTGCTTGTTCGTAATAAAACTTCGCTTGTTTAATATCACTTTCGATGAGCGACCCATAGCCTTCGAGGTATAGATTACCCATTTCATATAATGCTTCTGAACATTGGGTATCTTTTAAAGCGTCTTTTAACCATTTTAAAGAGGGAATTGGTTCTTTCCCTTTCAAATACAGATGAACTTCGACCATCGATTTTGAAAGTCCAGTGGTCGCTGCCATTTCAAACCAATACCTAGCGGTACGATCAGAGACTTCAATTCCTAATCCTTGTTTATAAATCATCCCTAAATAATGCATCGCATAAGCATGATTGCTTTGTGAATGTTGCGGATCCAGACAATACTCAATCATCAGTTTTCGCGCCCTCTGATAATAAGCAATCTTCTTTTTTGAATTGATTTTTTGATGCTCGATTTTATCGAGTATCATCGCTCCATATTTATATTTAGAACCGACTGAACCCGCTTTGATCGCTTTTTCAAACCATTTTTCAGCTTCTTTAAAACTCGCTGTGCAACCCACGCCAATATCATGGAAGATTCCCAACCAATACATCGCTTGAAAATATCCTTTTTTAGCTGCGGTTTCCATATATGAATACGCCAAGGCCGGCGAATGATTTTCGATTTGTTCGCGGTAATTGAGCAATCCTAAATTGAGCAACGATTCAAGATCTTGTAAACGCGAGGCTTCCATATAGTATTTCTTGGCTTTTTCAGCGTCCACTGCGGTTTTCATGCCCATCCGATAGATATCTCCGAGTTTACCCAGCGCTTGCGGATGCTTATCTTGGCTACATTGTTCAAAGAGGGTTTTTGCTAATTCAATATTTTGTTTTGTTCCTTGTCCGTATAATAGACAAACCCCATATCCATATTTTCCTTCAATGTCGCCCATGTCATGCAACGTTTGGTAGTAGCTACAAGCTTTTTCATAATTGCGACGCGTCACTTGATTACCTTCATAAAAGGTTTTAGCGCAAATTTTTAAAGCCATAGGGTCCTTGGCTTTAGCCATCATTTCGAGATAATAAAAGGCCATTTCCTGAAGATATGCCAATGATTTATTCTTGAAATAGGCAATTTTGCCTTCTTTATAGAGGGTATAAAGTGTCTTCATCGCGGTAAGATCACCGTTCATCGCGGCCTTATCCAACCAATGAATGGCATTTTCTGGATTTTTTGCGAAATTCTTATGATTCAGATGATATAATCCGACATTCAATTGTCCCGTCGCATTATTTAAATCAGCGGATTTCTGAAAGAACTCAAAAGCTTTTTCAATATCTTTTTTCGTGCCGACGCCTTTATTATAACATTCACCGACCGCATTGAAGGCATCAGGATCGTTTAATTTGGCGGCACCTAAAAGATATTTAAAAGCTTT
>DILB01000012.1:0-25258 GCA_002424815.1 Caryophanales bacterium UBA5603 | reverse complement strand
CCGTAAAAACAGGCATCGCCTAAATCGTTTAAAGCTTTGGGGTTTAAATTTTCAACAGCCATCTCAATACCCCCTCAAGCTACTTAATGCTTCTGTGGCGGGTTCATAACCAGCCTTTTGGGCTTCTTCATACCATTTCGCAGCCGAAACGAACGATGAGTCTACCCCTTGTCCGCACTCATATTTGTAAGCGAGTTTAAACATTGAAGCGCCATCGCCCATATTTGCGGCTTTTAAAGCGTAATCAAAAGCTTTTTTAGAATCCGGAAGCACGCCAAGGCCTTCATCATATGCTTTGACTAATAACGTATAAGCAAGAATATTGCCTTCGTTACTGCCAATTTCCAAATAGATGAGGGCATCTTGTGGATGATCGCTATTCAACAATTCTTCACCGATTTTAACCATCATTGATGTTGTTCTGGCATCGGTTTTACTTTTCGTACCGATTAATCGAAACTGATTCATTGCATCAATGGAACCATAAGATAATGCTTTATTGAGCCATGAAAAAGCATTTTCTGCACTTTTCTGAACACCGCGACCTTCTAAATAAGCTAAGCCAATCCGAAAAGCGGCATAAGCATCTTCGTTTTTAGCAAGTTCAACATATATTTTTAAGGCTTTCACTTCATTTTTAGCAACACCTAATCCAAGTTCATAAGCTTGAGCCATTTTCGTTTTAGCTGCTGGCGAGCCTTGTTCACTCGCTGTTTGGTAGTATTCGAAAGCTTTTTGATCGTTTTTAGTCGTTCCGATGCCATTCGCATGACAAACACCGCACATATATGTGCCGTTTTTATCCAGTTCCATCGCAGCTTTTTGGAAAGATTCATAGGCTAAGGAAGGGTCTTTTTTCATGCCTAACCCGCTCATAGCCATCATACCTAAATAATAGTTGGCTTCAGGATCATTTTTTTTGGCAAGTTTTCGGATTAAAGGTAGCGCCTTGTCATATTGACGAACATCAAAGAGTTTAATCGCTTCTGACAATCTTTCATCTTTTTCCATCGTGATCCCTCCCAAAAAACATTTCATATCATTAATCATTATAACATAAGTTATCTTTATAAAGATGCAACGATTTGTCTTAAACCCATCAGTCTTAAGATTCCTTTTTCAAGACCGCTGGTTTTATTTCTTTTCAGCCAAAGGATTTGGTGAATCAAAATAAGTTCATCAATCGATTTCATCAGTAATTTAGGATCAATGGTATCGTTATGATTGATTAATTTATTGACATCAATGCCACATTTAACAAATTGGATGGTTTGTAATAATTCTGATTTAATCGTCTCATCGATATCAAGTTTTTGAATTTTTCGTTTCGATTGCTTGAGCAGGTCATCGATATTTTGATAACTCTCTTCAGTGAGTGGATGGATGGATAACTGTTGAATGAAAACCGCTTTACGCATTTCGAAAGGAAAACGTTCAGACGTATCAATAAACATAAATGTTTTAAAAGCGGTTGTGCCATTGGCTTGGTAATAAGTTTCAAGGTCATTATATCTCGCCATTTTCTCCATCAGTTGTGATAACGAATGACTTGAATCTTGAAAAACAAACCGATTTAAATAAGAATGCATCGATTCAAGCGATGAATCAACTTCTCCCCATGTTACCATGGCGGCGTAAGCAAAGCCCAAATAACTCCAAGGCAAATATTGGAGATGGTTATGATCGCCCCAATCCGTCGTTAAGACGCCTAAACCACCTTCCGATTTAGCCGCATTTGCGGCATTCAATGTCGTCTGTCGCATATCTTCAAATCGCGAAGTGAAACTATTCCAAGAACTTGTCCCCGGGGCTAAGATAAAAGGCATCTGTAGTTTTTTAATGGTTTGAGCATGCGCTAAAAAAGGATAGTCTCGGTCATATCCCCAATCGATAAAAATCACGTCTTTTGGCAGATTTTTGACTGCCTCAGGATGATGGATGAGGACATCGGCCCACATCATCGGTGATTTACCATATTTTTTTATTTCATCGATCAATAAATTGATGAACTGGACATAGACGTTCTCCATACCAATAGCATCACACTCTGATTTGCTTTTGCCTCTTCCGAGTTCAAAGGGTTCATCGCCATTCAAATTAAAATATTTCGATTTTGAATAGGGAATGAAATCGGCGTACAAACGTTTCACGAGTTCAAAACTCCCCTCTTCACACGGATTTAATGTGGAGGGGGGAAAAGGAAATCCCCATTGGACAAAACCATCGGGACATTCCGCTAAGTTATGAAACGGTTTTAACGCAAGCCATGCGGACATATGACCAAAGCTATTCATATTTCCGACTAAATCGATGCCTCTAACACGGCAATATTCTTCAAGTTCCTCATATTCACTCAGTAACAAAGGCGTTTCACCGCGATTGACTTCAGGGAATGACGGATACTCAATCGAAAATCCTTCAATGTACAACTGAAGATGATTAATTTTCATTAACATTAAATGCGTAACGAGTTCTTTTAAAGTCGCAAGTGTAGGAATTTTATCTCGACTGATGTCCAGCATTACACCGCGAACTTGAAGATCGGGATAGTCATGAATGATGCATTGAGGTAATGATTTTTTATGCCACAAGAGGTATTGATATATTGAAACTAGACCATATAACGCCCCTTGATAGGTTGAATATTCGATGATGATTTGATTATTAAAAAACTCTAATTGGTAACCTTCTTGATGGATCAATGGTTGTTTGATCCATTGAATATGCGGAAAATTATCCGTTCTTTCAAAGTTTGGCAAAAACGTTTCAAGAAGGATGTTTAAAGCATTAAGTTCATCTGGGAAAGTGACTTTCCAAAGCGAAGGAACACTAAAATAACCTGGTTTTTGAACGAAATTTTTGACTTGAGGAAAAATCATAATGAACCCCCAATTTGAGTCATTTGATGCGTTGAAAGTGAATACAGATAAAGATAAATGGGAAGATTTGAAACAGATTTCAGATGATTTCGATAGCCTTCAAGTTGACTTAAATAGGCTTCATCCTCAAGATGACGAAGTTTATAATCAATAATATCGATATGATCATCGTAAACAAGCAATAAATCGATGATGCCTTTTTTGTCTTGATAATGATTTGTTTCAATGAAGGGATATTCTTGATAAATTTTTGCTCGGTGAAGATCTTTTAAAACCGGATGATTTATCAATTTTATAACCATTTGTTTATGTTCATCATTTAAGTTTAGAAGCGAGTCTTCAAGGTTACTAAAATCGATTGTTTCCATGATTCGATGAAGTTTGGTTCCTTCTTCAAGATTGCGTAAGGTGGTTTCATCTTTCACAAACACTTCTTTTTTAGAAAAGCGGCCAAGATCCATTTTTTTGCTCTCGATGAAGCGATAACGGAATGGAATAGTGATTGTATCCTCGACAATAAATGGCTCCCTAATAATCGTTTTTTGTTCAAAGGTTGGATCATAAAGATGCATCCAAGCTTTTGCGGAAGGACAAATTTCGATAAATTGACGGTATTTCGTCAACGCCATTCGAATTGAATCACTGAGGTACCCTTCATGATACTCTAAATCGAAAGATTCGGTTTCATTGGATAAATTATATAAAATAAAAATCTTTTCTTTCGCGCGTGTTAAAGCAACATAAAACAAGCGAATTCTTTCAGAAATCTCTTTTTTGAGTCGCTCATATTTGTAAAGCTTATGCCAAATCGTATCTTTAAATCCTTGATCTTGAGATTTCAGAATTAATCCATACTGGCTTGAAAAAAGCGTAAATTGATTAAACTCTTGTAAGTTAAACCGTTTGTCGAGTCCAGGATAGAAACAAAACGGAAACTCTAATCCTTTTGCTTTATGCATCGTCATCAATCGAACGGCATCGGTATTGGGTTCCATGGTCTGTGAATATTCAATGTCTAAATCTTTGTTTTGATATACTTCATCAAAATAATCCATCAAAAGGTAAAAATCAAAGCGACGGAAACTCGCAACCTTGCTAAACAAAAAATCGAGTTTTTTCTCAACGTTGGCTGGATTGGGCAATCGGTGTATTGATTCATATAGATGGATTTCTTCACAAATCGAAGTCATCAACTGCCGGATGGTCAAAGTATCAATTTGATTTGACAATGTACGTAAACTTTGATCGATCCCTTGCCATAACGGATTGTTTTTAAGAAATTCTAAATCTCGCCATGTTTGAAATGAATGGTTTAACAACAAAGTAATGATGGCTTCATCATCGATTTGATAAACGAAGGAACGTGCAACACCATAAAAAGCGTGTCGGAAATGATGTTTAAAATACGTTTCATCTTTATAACAAAACATTAACTTCAGCCATTGAGTGATAAATAAAATTTCGGTGGAAGCGACGAAGGATTCATCAGCTTGGGCTTCCGTTGGAATACCGTATTTCAATAAAATCGATTCATAGATTGGAAAATCGGTTTTGCGATCCACTAAAATGCAAAAGTCTCGATAAGAAGCCAGCCTTGATAGATGGCCTTCATTTAATTCAACGACCCGTGTTTGTTGATCAAGCATCTGAAGAATGGTTTTTGCCATCAGGGTCGCTTCCATCTCCGCAACGGTTATTGGCGATTCCTTGTCGTGGTAATAAGCCATGATTTCTGGTTCATAATGCATCTGAGGCGACAATGTTTGTTCATAACGAGTATTTTTATAAATGAGGCTTTGACCCGCTTGATAATCAATACCGCCCAGCGATTCATTCATCAATCGATAAAAAATGGTGTTGATACCATCCAATACTTCTTTTCTCGACCGAAAATTATCAAACAGTGGAATAGCAACGCCCCCATGATTTTTGGAAAAGTCATGGTATTTGCGAATAAAGTTTTCTGGATTGGCATCACGGAAACCATAAATCGACTGTTTCGCATCGCCCACCATAAAAACATTATTATTTTGAATCAACGAAACTAAATATTCTTGTAAATCATTGGTGTCTTGATATTCATCAACCATGATTTCATGGGTCTTATTTTTTAGTTGCAAACGAATATCTTCATGATTGATTAAGAGAGATATCGCTAAGTGCATGATATCGTTAAAATCATAAAGCTGTGATGCTTTTTGATACGTTTGGATGGTTTGATAGTATTGTTTGGTAACGGTGATGATACTTCGAACACTGGGTAGTGTCTCTAACATGGCTAAACGTATATCCTCAGTATTAGACACGTATAAATGATCAAAATATTTGGAAATGCTTACGAGCTTGTCTTTGAGAGGGGCGAACCATGATTTCATTGTATCCACCCACTCTTGTTCGAAATCAACTGATTTTGAAGGTAATCGTGGGTAAGCCAAATGATTGAATGCCAAAATCAATGCATCGAAAGATTGTGCATTAAGGAGGGGATTAAAATATGCTTGCATCTGTGTCATAAAGTTGGATACCTTTGGATGCTCAGTTATCGATTCAAAATGAATGAATGCTTGATGATACATCGATTTAAAAGCTGTGAGTTCGCTTTCAATCATCGATTTAAATTCATCGATGGAGCGATTAATCGACGCATCTGAAAACATCATTGCTTCTAAATTATCCAAGTATTTCATCGGCTCTGGAATCGTTTTTAAAGCTTTTGATAAAGTTCTGATGGCTATTTTAAACGTTTCATCACTCTTATCAAAAAAACGATCGATGACTTTGATAAACCCATCTTCTTTGGATTGATAAAACGCATCAAGCGTCTGAACCAGGAGTTTATCTTGGAGCGATTCCCATAAGATTTTATCCGCAATTTCAATGGACTCGGGGATATCCAGCAAATAATGATATTGTTTAACTAGATTCAAACAAAAGCTGTCAAACGTCGAGATTTTGGCATTTTCCAAACGCGGTAGTTGAAAGTGAAGATCAGGATTTTTTTCGATATTTTCTTTAATTCTTTGTTTCATTTCAGCGGCGGCAGCGTTAGTAAATGTTAATATGATTAAATCATCAATTGATACACCTTGTTTTAAAAGATGAATAACACGGGCTGATAAGACGGTTGTTTTACCTGAACCAGCTCCAGCCGCAACTAAGATATTGGTACCCTGGGTCTCAATCGCAAGCTGTTGATCTTTTGTAAAACCCATTTTATTCATCCCCTTCTTCTTGCGTCATCAATGTTTCAAGCTTGACTTGGTTGGCCATGTAACAAATGGAGGCATGGGGACAATATTGACAAGAAGGCGAATCATCGAAGGCGTTTTTTCCAGCTAAAGGCGAAATCAAATAATCGCCTTTTTGGAGTTTTAATATTGCCTCATCAATCCAACCATCGATTTGCTCGACCATATTTTTTAAAACTTGAGGCTCTACTAACCGTTTATTTTTCTTCAGTCCATTGAATGTGAAGTTCACACCGTTGATATTGTTAGATTGTGTAAATGCGTGGATCATGTCAGAATCGTTAATGGTCAGACCGTCCATTTTTAAGGCTGCGATTAAAGGATCTTGATTGGATTTATCTTTTGAGAGGCGTTTGATAGCGATGGGTTGATAGTAAAAGCTAAAAGGAGAAAACGTCTTCATAAAGGTGGTTTTCTTGAGTAAATTCAAGTAAAACAACGGTTGAATGTCAACGCCGTTCTCAAAAGCATTCATATCAAAACTTTTATTGCCGGTTTTAAAATCAATGACAGAAACGTGGTGAAGCCCTTCATGTTCATAAACACGAACCCAATCGATTTTCCCTCCCATTGAAAAAGACGGATGATTCGGGAAGTCATAATGTTTTGCTACTTCAAAACCGTAATCTTGAAATAATGAACCCGTTTTAAAAGTTTTCAAATATTCCATGATAACCTCAAGTCGCCCTAAAAAGAGGTCTTTTAACACTTCCATGCGTGGGGTTAACACGATTTTCTTCTTTTCAAGATATTGATTAGCAAAAGCTTGAATTAAGAGGGTATCATTCATCCCTTTCGCTAAGATTTCGTGGGCCAAATTGCCTAATATTAAAGCTTCACTAGCTTCAGAAGGTAGTATTTTCAATAAGTAATCCAGTAAAAAACGGAATCGACAAGCGTTAAATCTTTCAAGATTTGTGGCTGAAAAAGCGAAACCTTCTTTGATTAATTGCTTCGATGTTGCAGAAGATAATCCTTTGAACTGTGGATCATACATGAAGAATTCATCTTCAAACGTTTTATGAAGCAAGTCATCTTCAGAAGCAAAGACACCAAATTGTAATTGGCGATATCGATGTTTGGCATATAAAAGTTGGGCATAGGTTTTCGATGCTGAAAGTGCTGAAATATTGGATTTATAAGGAAGTACCTCTATCTCTGTTGCATTAAAAAGATCACTTATTCGCATTTTTTTGCCAGCGACATTCTCAGGCATATACAACGAAACATTCGTTGCTGCTGACAAACGTTCCTTAAGTTCTTCTTTTATGCATTCATTTTCTTCATAAGAAGTCCATAGACCTAAGCATCGTTTTTCTTCATCGGTTATGTAATCATCGTTCTTTTTTAATTTTGGAATCGATGCATCAGTGTAATGCATGACAAGATAATGGACTGAAGAATCGGTGAATGCATCTTCAAGAGAGATACATTGAACTGTATCGATAAGGTTCATTGCTTTTAAAGGAGTCACAGACAATAGATATATAAGTAAGGAGTGATCGTTTTCACAAGCTTGGAAACCATAATCCTCAATGAGTGATTGAACTTGATCAAAACCGATTGAAAGTTCAGAATTCGTATCAATATTTTTTTGCCAAGATAATAAACTATCAGTAAGAGACTGATTTTTCAAATCATTGATAAAAGTAATGACTTGCGGTAAAGAATCTAAATACTCCGTCTCTAAAGCTGAGATACTGAATCCAAAGAACCTTGCTTCAATCTTTAAACGCCATAAATCATCTTTTGCAGCATTGACAATGACGATTTGGTTGATGTTTATCTGATTTTCAAGGAGCTTATCAATGTTTTCGATGATCGCGTGAATTTGTTGGGATTCATCAGTGCATTTCCAAACAATCATCGGTTTTTTATCTATTTTTTCAGGGTGATAGATAGAAAAGTTATAAGATAACCATCCTTTGTCGTAAGTTGGAGCATAAGCCAAAATAATCTTTTTATCAAGGAGCGGTAAACTCATGGGAGGTTGAATATAATGGTGTTCCAATGCAAATGATTTTAAATCAGACAAATACTTCAATTTTGAACTTTCATAATTCATAGAAGGATGAACAAAAGGCAAAATACGGATAATCCGACGCCCCAAGGGATAGTCAATGTTAAAAGTTTTTTTGAGGTCAACGAGGTATTGATTCTTGACGATTTCATGGATTGTGTTTTCATCGATGAATCGGCAAGGGTTGAAAATACCCTCAATACTGATCTCGCGCAAAAAAATTCGTTGATGAGATGATGGCATCAACAGATAAGGGATAGATTCAAATTGTCTTAAAAAATTTAACAATGATTTCATCATTTCACCTGCTTGAAACTATTATATCATGAATATTATGACCCATAAATCACATTTGTGAATTTAAAAAAAAGACAATCCAAGATTGTCAAAGAATCATCATTTAAGGTTTACAAGCAGCAGTTTCATCGTGGAGGTCTTCCGTGGCGAACGCAGAAATGAAAGGTTGAATGAGCGTGATAAACTCAGGATTCAAACGATAATGGCTCCAAGTTCCAACCCGAATAGTTTTCACAATCCCCACTTGATTTAACACTTTCATATGGTGAGATAAGGTCGGTTGAGTTACTTCTAAAGCAGTCAAAATCTGGCATGCGCAAAGCGATTTTCCCGACAGCAATTGAATAATTTTGATTCTGGTATCATCGCCCAAAGCTTTAAAGATGGCGGAATATTGTGTTGTTTCCATAACATTCTCCTAAATAATATTGCTTATCTCCATTATAGAGGTTTATTGCCTCTGCGTCAATAAAGAATGGCAGCCATTTCGGCAGCCATTCATGTTATTCAATCGCTATATATTTCTTTTCTTTGACATTCGTTCCTTGTTTTGGAACAAACAAAGTTAAAATCCCTCTGTCATAACCCGCTTTGATGTCTTGTTCAGCGATTTGTTCTCCCACATAGAAACTTCTTGCACAACTGGAGTAAACTCTCTCTTGTCTGAGATAACGAACTTGTTTATTTTCTTTGTTTTCTTCTTTTTTTGCTTCAACGGTTAAGTAACCTTTTTCGAGTGAAATCTTGATATCTTCTTTGCCAAAACCCGGAACATCGAGTTCAAGCTCATAACCATTATCCAGTTCTTTGATATCAGTTCTCATTAATGGTGTGGTTCCTGAAATCATAGGTTTTGAGAAGAAACCATCAAAGAAATCATCGAAAATAGAAAGATCGTTATTGCGTTTAATTAAATTTGTCATATATGTGACCTCCTAATATATTTTATAATTAGCACTCTTCTGTTTCAAGTGCCAACTTTATTATATCATATTGTTTAGCACTGTCAAGCAATGAGTGCTAATATTTAATTATGAATACGGTTTCATCTTTAATGTATAAAAAAACTGTCTAAAGACAGTTAATTTTGGGAAGGATCAGGATAAAGTTGAGTGGAGAGATAACGTTCACCGGTATCCATCAGTAAAACGACGATTGTTTTGCCTGTCATTTCTTTTCTTTTGGCAATTTGAATACCCGCATGGAGTGCGGCACCTGAGGAAATACCCGCTAGAATGCCTTCGGTTTTAGCTAATAATCGAGCTGAAGCAAAGGCGTCTTCGCCTTCAACTTGGATGATTTCATCATAGATCGCCGTGTTGAGCGTCTTAGGGATAAATCCTGCCCCAATGCCCTGAATTGGATGCGGGCCTGGTTGACCTCCTGATAGAACCGGCGATTTTGTCGGTTCGACTGCGACAATTTTAATTTTTTCAATTTTTTCTTTTAAATAGCGACCGACACCCGATATCGATCCTCCGGTACCAACGCCCGTCACAAACATATCAATGTTTCCAGCAGAAGCTTCGTATATCTCAGGACCTGTGGTTAAGTAATGAATCATTGGATTTGCTGGATTTTCAAATTGAGAAAACATGATTGAATTAGCCACTTGTTCATGTAATTCATTGGCTTTAGCAATCGCACCTTTCATGCCTTTAGCACCTTCAGTTAAAATGATTTCAGCGCCAAATGCGGCCATCATTTTGCGACGTTCTACTGTCATTGTTTCTGGCATGATTAGTTTTACTTGATATCCTTTTGCAGCCCCAATCATCGCAATACCGATTCCAGTATTCCCAGAGGTGGGTTCAATGATGATGGTATCAGCTTTTAATTTTCCACTTCTTTCCGCATCTTCAATCATGGCTAAAGCAATTCGATCTTTAATGGATGATCCGGGATTAAAAGCCTCAATTTTAACGAGAATTCTCGCTTCAAGCTTCAAGAATTTCTTTAAATTATTTAGTTCGACCATCGGTGTTTTACCGATTAATTCAGTAATAGATTGATATGTTTTCATATTATTTCCTTTCTATGGCATTAGTTCAGGTTTGATTGAATGGTTTTTATCCGTGATTCTTGACCCTTTTTTGACGGATTCGGTAATAAACGCATTTGAACCGATGGTTACATCACTTTCAATCACGGTATTCGCGCCTAAAATCGAAGCACCAGCATAGATGGTTACACGATCTTGAATGGTGGGATGTCGTTTGACATTTTTAAGATTTTGTCCACCTTTGGTTGTCAATGCGCCCAGTGTCACGCCTTGGTAAATTTTCACATGTTCGCCAATCACGGCCGTTTCACCAATCACCACACCGGTCCCATGATCAATCATGAAATAAGGACCAATGGTAGCACCTGGATTAATATCAATGCCGGTCTCGCGATGCGCAAATTCAGTCATCATTCGCGGTAATAACGGAATATGAAGTTCATAAAGGATATGCGCCATGCGAAAGACGCCGATGGCATAAAAACCTGGATATGAGACAATGATTTGGTCGTGGTTATAAGCCGCGGGATCGCCTTCAAAGTGTGCATCTAAGTCGGTTTTTAATAATTGACGCAAGGCAGGAATAGCTTGTAAATAATCTTGCGTTAATTGTTTTGCTTGTAACTTCTTTTCATAAGCCAAAGCGCCATCGCTGATATAAAGTAAAGCATAAGCGATTTGTCTTTCTAGCGTTTTAGCTAATTTTTTAATCAGATGAGTTGTTTGTATTCGTGAGCCTGTTTCTTTGGTTTTATGTTTCCCAAAATAACCAGGAAAGATGAGTTCTTTTGTATAAGAGACAATTTTTTTGATTTCTTTATTTGAAGGCATGCGACAAGAACAATGATCTTTATTAATCGGATGCATCAATTGATCTTCAATAATTGCTTCAATAATTGCTTTTTTTACCATCATGACACCTGCTTTCATTCGATTATATTATATCATTTAATCGTTTATCATGTTTTGAAAATGCATTAAAAAGAAAAACCGGCCGCAGCCGGTTTATTAAAAGTTAAAGCGAATGATTTCGGGGAACCAAATCAATAAAATTGCAATCACAACCATGATGATACCACCAACTAATTGCGATACTTTACCATATTTGTTAGAAATCCCCGTGACTTTTAAAGTAATCATAGCGATGGCAAAAACAATTAAATCATCGAGTAGGAAGAAAAATACATAAAGTCCAATGTATAAATAATTCGTACCGATGGGTAAATTGTTATAAGCGAGAATTTGGGTGAATAAAAACGGTAATCCGGCAGAACAGGCTAATTCGATGAAATTGACACTGATGGCGAGAATAACAATCCCCACCATTGCCAACCAGAAATTTTGTTCTAAAACAATTTTTTTAACTTTATCAAATATTTTTCGGCGTTGTTTTTGATCTGTCACTTCACAACCAATATCTTTCGTGCGCAGACTCTTGATGAATTTGAAAAGGTTATAACCACCAAAAGACAGTGCTACAAGTCCGATCATAATACGGATCCAGTTGACTGTGACCAGCGAAATCGCTACATTAAGCCAAGCAGCCATGATTAAATAATACATTAAAGCCGATGTGAATAAGAAAGTCGTCCCTAAAATCCACATTCTTTTACGGTTTTTAGCATTCAAGAACATGGTAATTAAAAAGATTAAGACCCACATTGCACAAGGATTAAAACCATCAACCGTTCCTAATACAATCGCAGCTACGAATAGACTGAGTTCATCAACGTGGATTTCACCAATCCAAGGTAATATCAGAACTGAGGGTTTTAAAGTATCGAAATCTTCGGGGTATACGATTTGACCGTCGATGATTTTTTGGACAATATCCGCATGCGATTGATACAAATACCGGGCAATTAAGGTTTGAATATCCGCTTCAACTTGTGAATTATAACCGGCCAGATAAACGCCACCAATGACGGTGAATGGCGTGGTAATCAAGCCATTATCAATCCCAAAAGTCGATTTCACATCCTCATATAAGGTTTCATTTTGGGAAGATTGGGTAATCTCATAACGCTTAACAATCACTTTGTTTCCATATTGTGCTTCGATAGAATCTAAGAATAAACCCAAATAATGGCAATTCGTACAAGTCGTATCATAGAAATAATGGATTGTGACAAGATTCTCTGCTTTGACTTGTGTTCGAGTTTGTGGCCAAAGCATCAATATGACTAATAATATTATAAAACTTTTTTTCAGAAACTTCATGATTTTTTAGGATATCCTTCCAGTAATTTAAGCAGTTCTTTCTTCGTTTTTTCACCGATAATACGCAATACTTCAATTTCATCACGATAAATGATGAGAATCGGAAGTACCGATCCAATGTTGAAGGGTTCGATGGCATCAGAATCTTCATCAATATCATAATCAATGATGGTAACATCTAAATCTTTTAACACTTCATTATATCGGTTATTCATGATGATGCACGAAGGACACCATATCGCTGTAATACGTACGATTTTAATCATAATGCCACCGAGCCAATGGCTTTAAGTAACGCATTAATTTCAGATTCGGTGGTTAAATGTGAGATTGAAATTCGAATCGAAGAACGAGCTTGTGCTTCTGATTTCGTTAATCGGTAGACCGCTTCACTGCGAGCGGTTCCGCTCGAACAAGCAGACTGCGTTGATACATATATGCCTTGTTGCGATAAATAGGCTTGGAGATCATTCGCTTCCATGGTCACGACGCTCACATTCGTGATTTGAGGAATACCCGCAACGGTTGAATTAATGACACAACCCGAAATATCATTAAGACCAGAAATCAATTGCTGATGTAATTTTCGGATAATCAGATGATTCTTAGCTAAATCAGAGGTAGCGATGTCAATGGCTTTTTCTAAGGATAAAACCAAGGGTAAAGAAGGGGTGCCGCTTCTTAAGTTGCTAGAAGATTTGCCACCATGAATTTGCGGAATGATTTTTATGGCATCTCTTCTTAATAACGCACCAACACCTTTTAATCCATAAATTTTATGGGCGGATAAAGTGATTAAGTCAACACCCTCTAATTTGACTGCGGTTTTACCGATGGCTTGCGTCATATCACTGTGAAAAACGGCGTTTGGATAACTGTGAACAATTTTAGAAATGGCATCAATCGGTTGTAAATTGCCAAGTTCACTCGCAACACCACATACTGAAACCAAAATGGTGTCTTGCCGCATCATTTGTTTTAAATTTTCAAGATCGACGGTCCCATCAGAATTAAAACTGAGGACATCGACGCTAAATCCTTGTTTCTGTAAATATCCAAAACACGCACTCACAGAAGAATGTTCAAACGGACTCATGATGATATGTTTTCCGATGTTTTGCTGCTTTAAAGCAACGCCTTTGATTGCAAGATTGTTAGCCTCCGTGGCACCGCTCGTATAGATGACTTCATGAGATGTCAAATGGAGGTGACTGCGAATTCTTTCAGAGGCACCTTCAATCATCGTTTGTGAAGCCTTCGCCTCAGGATATGCTGAATTTGGATTGACGAAAAAACGTCTTGAGGCATCTACGAAGACATTGAGGACGATTTCATTTACGGGGGTAGTCGCAGAATAATCGAGATAAATCATATTATCACTTTCCATTCTTACCTATTATTTTACTTTATTTATATAAAAAAACCCAACGAAAACATCTTTTATTGGTTTGAGGGTTCTCGCAAATAACAGTATACTTCTTCGGGTGTTCTTAGTTCTTTTAATTCGATGTTTCGACTACTTAATAATCCAAGCATTTGTTTTTGAGTTATTTCGCTATGTAACTTTAACGTCTCAATGGTTGAATCATAATGATCAAACAAAGAATCCAATATAATACCTTTAGCTCTAAAATTCGATAATTCGGATTCTAAGGTTGTTGCTGCTAAATAAGCGGTCATCAAATCTTTGCGTTCAATCGCTTGATTGAGTTTATTCCAAGTTGATAAACCTTCTTCATAAAAACCGATCAATTCATCATCTTGTAATGTTTCGGGCGTTGGTGATTTTATTTTTAACCAAAAATCTTGTAATAATTGAACATATCCCATGAAATCATCGAATGTCACGGTATCTTTAATCAAAAGTTCCAAATAATAAAGAATAGACTTGGGTTTTAATGCCATCGCCATAGTTTCTGATACCAACTGTTTTGTGCCAAAACGAAAGTGCGACCGATTAATTAACGAAAGAAAATGAGCCGTTTGGTAAAGAATTTGACCTTGAAGGAAGCGTTTTTTAGCATGGGATGACCCTCGAAAATCAAAGGCTTTCGCTTTCATTTCCGTCAAGATTGTTTCAATTTCTTTTGCGAAATGTGTCGGGTTACTCAAGTTTTTTAAGGTATTAATATGGTTTTGCATACTTTCGAAACGAACTTTGGTCGTCTCGTTATCTGAATAGATTAATTGACCATCACCAATGATTGAAACAAGCGGATGAAATTTCATGAAAATATCATTCAAACGTGATTCAGATATTCCAAAAAAGTCATAACCGATATTTTCATAAATAAATTGTTTCGACATTTCATAAGCACGATCGTTTTTCGCAATGAAGACGATATCGATATCTGACAAAGGATGTGTCATCCCACTGACATAAGACCCGTATAAAATCACCATTGAAATATCGTTGGCATAATTTAAACGAATCGTTTCGATATATGTATCAATCATTGATTTTGAAAAATTCATGGGACTCACCTACTTTAAAAGCATCTCTTTAAAGACGAAATCGATGGGTTCTCGGATGATTAAATCGAAAAAGTGATCATAATTTGTTAAAGTTTTATTGATGAGAACTGCTAAACCATGATGAAAATATTGGATGAGATTCGCTGCTGGATAAACAGAAAGCGAAGTTCCTCCCACAATGAGTAAATCACATTCTTCCATCGCTTTAATGGCTTGTGATAAAAGCGTTTGATCAAGGAATTCTTCAAAAAGGACGACATCGGGTTTGATAATTCCCCCACATGTGCATCGAGGTAAATCATCTGTGTGCCAAATATCATCAAGGGTATAAGGACTTTTGCATTTGATACAATAAAAGCGTTGTAATGATCCGTGCAATTCTATAACACGGCTTGAACCGGCTTTTTGATGTAACCCATCGATGTTTTGTGTCAAAATGATGATGTTTTTTCCTTGTTTTTCCAGTTTAGCTAAGGCTTTATGACAATCATTTGGTAATACGTCACAATAATTCATGTGCGTTTTAATAAAATGGTAAAATTCTTTTGGATGATTCATAAAGAATCGATGCGATAAAATTATCTCAGGAGGAACATCCGATGGGATAGAATAAAGGCCCTCAGGACCTCGAAAATCAGGAATTCCAGAGGCGGTAGAGACGCCAGCACCGCCAAAAAATACGATTTTAGAGGCTTGATTAATCCAAGATTTTAATGTGTTTATGGATTCAACTGGCATAATGAATTGATTCACCTAACAGCCCTAATGCCGCCTCATGGATCATTTCAGCGGTTGTTGGGTGCGCAAATACAATGTTTTTTAAATCCGCAGTTTTTTGTTTTTGTTGAATCGCAAGACCCAGTGTTGCGATTAAATTTTCGGCCCCAGCACCCATGATTTGTGCGCCGATTAAAACCCCTGTTTTTTCATCTTCGATCAGTTTTAATAGACTCGTCGATTCATTTTCAATCATGGCTTTGCCATTGGCAGACCCTGGGACTTTAGTGACTTTATAAGCGATATTGGCAGCTTTAAGAGCAACTTCGGTCATGCCAACACAGGCAATTTCGGGTTGCGTGAAGATTACTGAAGGAATTAAAGCATAATCAATCGAATGGTTTTTACCCAACATCGCATCCACCGCAACAATCGCTTGATGCGAAGCCACATGGGCTAACTGAACTTTATTAGTGACATCGCCGATGGCATAAATATGCGCTAAATTAGTTTTCATCTGTTTGTTAATAGTGATGGCTTTGTTTTGATCGAGCATTACATGGGTGTTTTCAATACCGAGATGATCCGTCGAAGGTATGCGTCCGATGGCTTCCAATACGAGTTCACAATTGATTTTTTTTGTTTCACCGTTATGAAGATAATGCACTTCAGCACCACCATCGAGGGCTTTCGTATATTTCTGAACTTCTGCTTGCTGAATAACAGTGATGTTTGCAGCTTTGGTATAACGAATTAACCGTAAAGCAATATCTTTATCCAGCATCGGTAAGATTTGAGGCATCATTTCTAATACCGTCACTTTACATCCGAGCATTCCAAAAATAAAGGCGAATTCCATCCCGATGATTCCACCACCGATGATGACCATCGATGAAGGCACATGATCGATGGAAAGTAATTTTTCTGAATCGATAATAAAAGGCAAATCACTGCCCGATATTTTTAAACGACGGACTTTCGCACCTGTCGCAATAATAATGTTTTTCGGTTTATAAGACAGATACCCTGAATCATTTTTCATAATCACAGTTTCATCATCGACAAAAGTTGCCGTGCCAAAATGAACTTCAACATTGAGGCTTTTGAGTAGATAACCCACGCCTTCGACCAATTGATCAACGACTATAGTCTTACGGTTTTGGATTGCTTTCATATCATAAGAGACCGGTTCTGTTAAAACACCAAACAAACTCGCTTCTTGAATTTCTTTGACTAAAGCAGCCGATTTCCATAATGCTTTCGTTGGGATACAGCCAATATTTAAACATGTGCCGCCAATGAAACGTTTTTCAATTAAAGTTACTTTCAAGCCTTTTTTGGCTGCGTATAAAGCTGCAACGTAGCCCCCAGGGCCACCACCTATCACCAACAGATCTGTTACACGTTTTGACTCCAAAAGACCCACCCCAAGTTTTGTCGTATTTAATTTATAGATTAATGGCGTAAAATGAACATAAAAATCATGATGATTATACCTTGAAAGACCATTATTGTCAATAAAACCTCAGGTTTTACATCTCTATTAGCACTCGTCACTTGACAGTGCTAATAGACAGTGATAAAATATATTTGATGAGTAAAGGAGGTTATCATATGCAACCAGAAATGCAAAATTATCAAGAAGATCCGAACGTCTTAGAAAAGTTCGGCAGGAATATTATTGAAGAAGTCAAATCTGGAAAAATTGATCCAGTGATTGGTCGTGAAGAAGAGATTCGTCGTATCATCAAAATACTTTCAAGAAAGACCAAAAATAATCCAGTTTTGATTGGTGAACCCGGCGTTGGTAAAACAGCGATTATTGAAGGCTTGGCACGCCGAATCGTCGATAAAGACGTTCCTTTAGGTTTGCAAAATAAAACCGTCTATGAACTCGATTTAGCAAGTCTTTTAGCAGGTGCCAAGTATCGAGGCGAATTTGAAGAACGCTTAAAAGCGGTATTAAACAAGATTAAAGCCTCTGAAGGCGAGATTATTCTTTTTATTGATGAGATTCATATGATTGTCGGTGCTGGTCGAACGGAAGGGGCCATGGATGCTTCAAATATGTTAAAACCGATGCTCGCCAGAGGCGAACTCCATTGTATTGGCGCGACGACCCTCAATGAATACCGGAAATACATTGAAAAAGACAATGCTTTGGAACGACGTTTTCAAAAAGTTCAAATTGATGAACCTTCGGTCGAAGATACGATTTCAATTATTCGGGGTTTGAAGGATCGTTTTGAAACGCATCATGGCGTTCATATCAGTGACTCTGCGATTATTGCCGCTGCGACATATGCTAATCGTTATATTACCGATCGTTTCCTGCCTGACAAAGCCATTGATTTAATCGATGAGGCTTCTGCTTCTATACGGATGGAAATCGATTCGATGCCCGCTGAACTCGATTCGGTCACACGACGCATTATGCAACTTGAGATTGAACGACGGGCATTGGAAAAGGAATCAGATCCACTCACAAAAGAACGATTAACAAAATTAAAAGATGAATTAACCGTTTTAAAAAAACAAGAAACGAGTATTCGTTCCCAATGGGAACAAGAAAAAGCTGAACTTGATAATGTTAAGAAAATGAAATCGCGTTTGGAACAATTGAAAACTGATTTACAGAACGCTTTGAATAAAAGCGACTATTCCAAAGCCGCTGAATTACAGTATTCGAAAATTCCCGAATTAGAAAAATATATTTATCAAGAATCGGAAAAACATGAAAAAGATCGTTTGATCAGCGAAGTCGTCACTGAAAACATCATCGCTGAAATCGTCTCTAAATGGACGGGCATACCGGTTTCAAAATTGATGCAAGGCGATAAAGAGAAATTACTCGCTTTATCTGAAAACCTAAAAAAACGCGTGATAGGTCAAGATCAAGCGATCGAACTCATTACCGATGCAATCATCCGACAAAGAGCGGGGATTAAAGATGAACGTCGTCCCATCGGATCCTTTATGTTTCTCGGTCCAACGGGTGTTGGAAAAACTGAAGTTGCTAAATCGTTAGCTGAACAACTTTTCGCAAGTGAAACCCACATTGTTCGCATCGACATGTCTGAATACATGGAAAGTCATTCCGTTTCGCGTTTAATTGGGGCGCCACCAGGTTATGTTGGCTATGATGAAGGTGGGCAATTGACCGAAGCCATTCGAAGAAAACCATATTCGATTATCTTATTTGATGAGATTGAGAAGGCACATCCTGAAGTCTTCAATGTATTACTACAAATACTCGATGACGGTCGATTAACGGACAATCAAGGCAGAACCGTCGATTTTAAAAACACCATCATCATTATGACCTCGAATTTAGGCAGTGAGTTCTTAATTAAAAATCCGATGGCTGGTGAATCAGAAGTGCACCGACTGGTAAAATTAAACTTCAAACCTGAGTTTTTAAATCGAATCGACGAAATTATTATTTTTAAACCGTTAAGTTTTGATACACAAATCAAAATCGTTAAGAAGATGTTAAATGAACTCATGCTTCGATTGAACGAACAACATATCATTCTCGCGTTTGATGAATCAACAACCCAAGCGATTATCGCTTCTGCCTTTGATCCTGAATACGGCGCAAGACCGATTAAGCGTTATATTCAAAGAATGATTGAAACCACCATCGCAAAAGCCATCATCAATCAAGAAATTCAACCGCATAAACCTTATAGCATGGTATTTAAATCCGATGAGTATCACATTGTTCAAAACTAATAAAAACATCAGCCATGAGCGCTGATGTTTTATTTTTTATTAAGAATTTATGGTTTTAAATACTAATTTTTTATTAGCCATTAATCGTAAAGTAATCAACCATAATATTGTACCAGTGAAAAGCACAAAAATTGGAAAGAAAGCGATGGAGATCTTATCAAAAAATAATCCTGCAAGCGGCGTCAATATCCCAAATCCCATATAACCGAGAGCCATTTGTAAACTCACCATTTTACTTAATTGTTTCTTCTCAAAATAAATAGAATTTAAGAACATCATATTGGGATATATCGGTGCACATCCTAGGCCAAACAAGAAAACGATGACATAATAAACCCATAAAGAGGAAAAATTAAATAACATCAAAACAGCGGAAATAACAATCAGTGTTTGTCCGATTTTTACCAATTGTTGCGGCGTAACAATTGATGAAACAAACCCACTCGTCAAACGTCCGATGGTTAAAGCTAAATAATAAGTCGTGGTAAATAGCGCTGCGCTAGCGTAGGAGATATCTTTTTGAATGTAAAAATAACTCGCAATCCAAACGCCACCTAACGATTCGATATGGACATAAAACATAAAAATCAAAATACTGGCGATGGCACCTTTGATCTTTAAGATATCTTTAATTTTTATGTGAGCGTGTGTATCTTCGCGTTCTTCTTTCGGTTCTTTTGCCCATAATTTATGGGTTAATAAAGCAATCAAAGCAATAACTAAAAGCATCAGTCCAACGATGATATACCCATTGCGCCAAGAGTTTTGACTTAAAGTATACGCCATGACCGTTGGTCCTAAAGTTACACCGATGCCATAAAATGAATGAAGATAATTCATATGTTTGGCTTCATAATTTTTAGCCATGTAGTGATTGAGTGAAACATCGATGGCGCCTGCGCCAATCCCTAAAGGTATAGCAAAAAATAGCATTTGATAAAACGCTGTTACTTGGCTAATGAAAATTAAGGCGGTCCCCGTTAAAAAGACGCTGATAATGGCAATCCGTTTTGTTTCTAAAAGTCTTAAAAGTCTCGGGGCATTGAAGGTTGCTAAAACCGACATTGAATAGACAGCTACCGTCATAAATCCTAATGTTCCTAAAGACACGTGTAAGTCTTCACGAATCATGTTCCAACCTGAGCCAATCAGTGCATCCGGTAATCCGAGGGCGATGAAGATGATATAAATGACAATGAGTAAGATGATTTTACGTTTCATAGTATTCTCCGTGTTTCCATAGTCTTAACCATGATTATTATATCATAGCATACCTTCATTTAAGATTTCAAAAACATTCTAATAAAAAAAAGAGCTAATGATAGCTCCTTTTGAACATAGATTAAAGGGTTTAGCGGGTTCCGAGTTTGCCGTCTAAAGCAAATAGACCTGCAGGGTTGTGCATATCAAAAGCAATGATTAAATCCGTCGCATTCTTTTCTTCTTCCATTTGTTCTTTTACAAACCAATTGAGAAATTCTTGTGTACGGAAATCAGATACTTTTTGAGCTTCTGCGTAAATGTTATGAATGGAAGCGGTGACGAATTGTTCGTGTTTATAAGATTCTTCCAGTGGTTCTTTATAGTTTTTGTACGTTTTAGACGGTTTTGCGATTGCCTCAAGGGTTACTTCAAAGCCGTTGTCTTGTAAGTACTCAATAAATTTGAACGCATGTTCCATTTCTTCTTTTGCTTGTTTGTTGAACCAGTGGGCAAAACCGTTTAGGCCATGGTTAATGTAGTAGTTTGCCATGTCGAGATAAAGGTAGGCAGAGAACATTTCTTTATTGATTTGTTCATTTATTAATTTAGATACATTGTTATTTAACATTTTTAATCCTCCTATTTTTCATTTTTATGTTTATATTATACCACAAAACAAACCAAGAATGAAGTCAAATGCCTAGTATTGCACTATTTTTTTATTTTTATATTTTCGATAGTAAAATAAATAATCGATGAATCATATATATCGATTGTATAATAAAAAAACCCATCATTTCGATGGGTTCATAGCTTTTTAAGCGTTATTCTAAATCAATACTGATACTTGCTGGATCGATGAGTGACTGGAGAATCGTTTTTAAATGACGATAAAAAAACAAAACAGTGATAGCATTATTCAAAGCCATTATCGCCTCAAAAGGAAGATCAGCTAAAAAATAAGGCCATAGAATATTTATCCCTTGTTCAATAATCTTTGCTGGAATAAAACTCCATCCATAAAGAAAAGCAAAGAAAATTGAAAATAATAAGATGATGATGAAACGACGATTTCGAAGTGCATACGCAACCAGCGTCAATAATATCCACGAAAAAAACATCGCGGGTGTATAAAGAATCGAAAAAGAACCTAATAACAGATTATCTAACAAAACATAGCCAATCACAATCGGTAAAGACATTGCCAAAGGCAGTGTTGCGCCGTAAACTATGATTAACACGACAGTTAATTGGACATTAGGAATACTCGATAAAACTAATTCTTGGACATACAAAACCGTTAGCAGCATCGCTGCCAATGTGATTTGTCTTAAAGGTTGTGTGATTCGCTCTTGCTTAGAGGAGAACATGTTTGAAGGTATAGACATAGCCATCCACAATCATTGCGCCATCCACACCGGTTGTCGCATATTCACCATTGATATAAAAGGCTAAATACTCAATGCTTGAATCAAAGGCATGAATGTCATCAAGTCCCGTTAAAAAGATACCCCAAGTCGGCGTGTAATCACATGCCGTTGAAGACGTTCCTTCTGCAGTAGGACAATAAACTGTGAAATTTTGTTGTAGCAATCCTAAGAGCGTATCGCCTTCAACAAATTCAACAGTTCTCGTTTTGATTAATTCGTCGTTTTGATTAAACAGTTCGAACGTGACACTACCTAGTCCCGTAGCTGTTTGGCGGCCGGCTGAACAACCTACCAAAACGAGTGAAACAATTAAGATCAGCATGGTACCCAGTGCTTTCTTCATTTTTTTACCCTTCTTTTTTTATATTTTTGAACAGGTAGGTCTCCCGACTCATATCAACGATATTTACGGTTGCTGGCACAGTCCAGGAATTACACCCGGTTCCCTGTTATACACCTGTTTCAAATCATGTCAAAGACCTCAGTCTCAAGGTTCAACTAAGATTATATCATATATATTTAAATTACAATCGTTCTTTTTAGAAGATTTTAAGTTAATTGAGTTGATCGATGATTTTGATGATTTCTTCGATTTTTTCGACACCTTCAGCCGACAATGAATCCCGGACACAACTTTCTAAATGCACCGTTAAAACAGCTTTATTTGCTTTTTTTATGATGGCGATTGAGGCAAGCATTTGATGAGAAATATCAATACAATAACGATCCTCTTCTACCATCTTAAGAATACCTTCAATTTGACCTTTGGCCATATTTAGCCATTTTGTAACTAATTTATGGTCAGCTTTCATAAAGAACCCTCGATTTTTCCGGGTTTATAACCCGCTTCTTTAATCGCATTTTTGAGCGATAAATCCGTTGCTTGCTCATTAACGTCCAGTGTGGCTTGTCCTAGTCGCAAGTCAACATTAACTTGATTTACGCCTTGAACAGCTTTTAAAGCTTTTTCAACGCGCATTGAACAATGCATACAAGTCATGCCTGATATTTGAATGGTTTTTTTCATACTAATTTCACTCCTTTTTTTCTATGACTTGGTTTAAATCCTCTTAAGGTTAACGCACTCATCGCTACTGATACCGATGAGATACTCATCGCAAGACTGCCGAGCATTGGATCAAGTTTTAATCCGTTCAATAAAGTATAAAAGACGCCCGCTGCAATCGGTATGCCAACGACATTGTAGAAAAACGCCCAAAATAAATTCATTTTGATATTGTTAATCGTTTTTTTCGATAATTCAATCGCACCCAATGCATCACGAAGATCATTTTTTATCAAGACGATATCAGCACTTTCAATCGCAATATCGGTACCAGCGCCAATCGCAATACCAACATCGGCTCTGGTTAAAGCAATGGCATCATTGATACCATCTCCCACCATCGCCACAACTTTTCCTTCGCTTTGCAGTTTTTTAATCACTTGTTCTTTTTCTTCAGGCGTAACTTCAGCGATGACTTTATCAATGGATAATTGTTTGCGAATAGCTTCTGCGGTGATAGCATTATCTCCGGTTAACATGGTCACTTCAATACCTAAACGTCGAAATCCTTCAATGGCTTCAATCGAAGTCGGTTTAATCGTATCAGCGATGGCTAAAACCCCTAATACTTCGGTTTCATTGGCAATATAAATCGAGGTTTTTCCTTCTAAAGCAAAAGTATTTCCAATGACTTCAGCCTCTTGAGTATTGATATTAAAAGAATGCATCAACGCCATATTTCCCGCATAGTACCAATGACCATCCATCGTGGCTTTAATCCCTTGAGAGATGATGGCTTCAAACTGATTGATTAAAGGCATGATCAATTGTTTTTCTTTCGCCGCTTCAACAATCGCAATAGCGATGGGATGTTCTGAATGAGATTCCAGTGCATAAGCGATTCTTAAAACCTCATCTTCATTTTGTTCTCGCAATGTTTTTAATCCGACTAACGAAGGATGTCCATAGGTGATTGTTCCAGTTTTGTCTAAGACAACGGAAGTAACTTTATGCGCTGTTTCTAAACTTTCAGCCGATTTAATTAAAATCCCGTTTTCAGCACCCTTGCCACTCGCCACCATAATCGCTAACGGTGTCGCTAACCCTAAAGCACAAGGACAGGAGATGACTAAGACCGTAATGGCCATACCTAAAGCAAAAGAAAATCCGTTTCCTTGTAACATCCAAACGACGAAGGTTACCATTGCAATGCCCATCACAATCGGTACAAATACCCCGCTGATTTGATCAGCGAGTTTGGCAATCGGTGCTTTCGAGGAACCGGCTTCTTCTACCAAACGAATAATTTGGGCTAAAGTTGTATCACTGCCAACTTTTTCGGCTCTGAATTTGATATAACCGGTTTTATTAATGGTTGCACTAATGACTTTATCACCGATTTTTTTATCAACCGGCATTGATTCTCCCGTGATGGCCGATTCATCGAGGGTGGACGCACCATAGATGATTTCGCCATCCACCGGAATGTTCATCCCCGGTTTAATGATAACGATATCGCCTTTTTTTAAATCCTCTACTGCAATTTCCTGAATTTCCGAATCGATTTCAACGAATGCGGTTTTAGGAGCCAGTTGCAATAGTTTCTTAATTGCTTCACTGGTTTTACCTTTGCTAATCGCTTCTAAATACTTCCCTACGGTGACAAGCGTTAAAATAGCTCCCGCCGCCTCAAAATATAAATTCATCCGATATTCATCGGCTAAAGCCATATTATGTGTCCCAAGACCCGTACCAATCATGAATAAGGCAAAAATACCATAAAGAATCGCTGCACCTGAGCCGATCGCAATCAAAGAATCCATATTCGGAGACCTTAGCCATAAACGTTTAAAACCGACTTTAAAATACGCCGCATTCGCAATGACAATGGGTAAGGTAAGTAAGAATTGTAATAACGCCGCATTCATGGCCATTTCCATCCCAGTGATAAATGCTAGCTGAGGAAATCCGAGCATTTCTCCCATCGAAATATATAATAAAGGAAGAAAGAAAATAACCGATATGA
>DILB01000007.1 GCA_002424815.1 Caryophanales bacterium UBA5603 | reverse complement strand
AAACTAGAATTTTATACGGACGAAGATCTTGAAGTGATATGTAAAAGGACTGCAGGAATATATAATTGTCAAATTCACAATTATGCAATTCAAGAACTCGCGAAACGAAGTCGGGGTACACCAAGAATCGTTAATCGCTTATTCCGAAGAGTTCGTGATTATGCAGATATATTAAGTGACGGTATTATTACAATTGACATCACAAAACTGGCGCTCGATAAATTAAAAATCGACGAATCAGGACTCGATCGCAAAGATCGCGAATATTTGTCAGTCATTATTGATAAATATCACGGTGGTCCCGTTGGATTAGAAACCATTGCAACTTCTATTAGTGAAGACCCTTTGACCCTAGAAGATGTATACGAACCTTTTTTGATTCAAAAAGGATTTATTAGCCGTACACCAAGAGGTCGAGTTGTCACAGAAAAAGCCTATCGCCATCTCAAAAAAAATTATCAAGGAACCTTATTTGAATGAAAACATCTGATTTTGATTATTTGCTTCTCAATGAACTGATTGCACAAACACCGTTATCTGATCGGTCATCCTCACGATTACTGATTGTGAATCGCCACTCTGAATCATTAAAACATGATTCATTTCGGCATATTGAAAATTATCTTAAACCCGGTGATGTTTTAGTTCTTAACGATACCAAAGTGATGCCAGCAAGACTAGTCGGAATAAAAAAAGAAACAAAAGCAGTCATTGAAATATTGTTATTGTCTGAGTTAGGAAACCACCAATGGGAAGGAATTGTAAAACCAGCAAAAAGAGTCCATATTGGAACTGAAATTGTTTTCAGTGAAGGAGATTTAGTCGCAAAATGTGTCGGAATTGGCGAAGAAGGTATCCGTTATTTTGAAATGATTTTTAATGGTATCTTTCTTGAAATACTTGATCGATTAGGTGAAATGCCCCTTCCACCCTATATTCATGAGCATTTAGATGATCAAAACCGTTATCAAACCGTCTATGCCAAAGAAACTGGAAGCGCTGCAGCTCCAACTGCCGGATTACACTTTACTAATGAGCTTCTTGAACAACTTCGAAACAAAAATATTCACATTTGTACCTTGACTTTACATGTTGGATTAGGAACTTTTCGACCTGTGGCAGTCAATGATATTAACAATCATAAAATGCATTCAGAATATTATCATTTAGATGCAGCAACAGCTTCTCTTCTTAATCAAGCAAAAGAAGAACAACGGAGAATAATCGCTGTAGGAACAACATCAACTCGAACTTTAGAAACAATCATGCAAAAATATAATTCATTTCAAGCAGATAGTGGTTGGACCGATATATTTATCTACCCCGGTTATCAATTCAAAGCAATTGATGGATTGATTACGAACTTCCATTTACCAAAATCAACATTGATAATGTTAGTTTCTGCATTTTCATCTAAATCCATCATTTTACATGCATATGAGGAAGCAATTAAAGAAAAATACCGATTCTTTTCTTTTGGTGATTCAATGTTCATTGCTAATCATGAATAAAAAAAAGGGCGGAAGCCCTTTATTCATTTAATGGTTTAATTTTTCCGATTAGGTAAACAAAAGGAGTATCCAAAGCTGCTACCATCATTTTAATTAAAAATGTTGAGATAAAGATGGAGACAAGAACCGAAGTTTCCATCGTTCCAATGAAAGCGATACTTACAAAGATGGCAGTATCTAGTAGTTGCGACAAGATTGTGGCCACATTATTTCTAATCCATAACCATTTTATTGAAGGAAGTACCTTTTTAATTTTATGGAAAATATAAACATCTAGCAATTGACTAACTAAATAAGCTACCAATGATGCCCCGGCAACACGAAGATAAAACCCAAAAATAGATTCAAGGTGAGGTTGTGCAGTATCATAACTGTTGGGTTGAAATAATAAAGCTATTTGCATTATTATGATCGAAGCTGCTAAAATAAAAAAACCCATGAAAACCGCTTTGTTTGCTTGTGATTTTCCGTATTTTTCACTTAAAGAATCGGTTGCAAGAAAAATAGTTCCATACATGATATTGCCAAGTGTTGCTTCAATACCAAACAAAGTGACTTGTTTCATGACTTGAATGTTTGCTAAAATGGTTGCGATAGCTATCCAAGCAAAGATGCCGGTTCTTCCAAATAATTTATAACATGTAATAAAAAGAATAAAATTAACTAATGCAAAAATAATCCATAATAATTCGTTTGGCATATAAGCCCTCCTAGTTTTTTTTCGCAGGATGGATTTCGAACTGCGTTGCTTTTTTATTATATCAAATCAATTTACATTTTCAACAATAATGTTTATATCGTTGCCAAAAACATCTAAAAGTAGTACAATATTCACGATATTTAGGAGGTATAACATGGAAAGAAAAATCTTGGTAGAAGTTTCTGCCCGTCATGTCCATCTATCAGAAAAAGATCTATCAATCTTATTTGGGGAAGGATATCAACTAACAATTAAGAAAATGTTGTCTCAACCTGGACAATATGCTGCTGAAGAAAGGGTGACTGTTGTTGGCCCTAAAAAAGAGATTACGAATATTTCAATTCTTGGACCAATTCGTAAAGAAACCCAAGTTGAAATTTCTTTAACAGACGCAAGAAGTATTGGCATTATTGCTCCTGTAAAAGAATCCGGTGATATTTTTGGTTCAGCCCCGTGTACTATAGTTGGGCCAAAGGGATCAATTGAAATCAATCAAGGAGTTATCATTGCAAAAAGACATATTCATTTAACGCCTGAGGATGCTACTAAGTTTAATCTTAAGGACAAAGATGTTGTCTTAGTTAAAATCGCTACTGAAGGTCGTTCTTTGATTTTCGATGATGTCGTCATTCGCGTTCGCGCTGATTTTGCAACGGCAATACATATTGATACAGATGAAGGCAATGCGGCCGGTGTTTCCGGAATTGTCTATGGGACTATCCTATAAATTATGGCGTTTTCTTTTGAAATAACACATTTTTGTCAACAATCTCAAGCCCGAACTGGGGTGGTGCATACTTCTCATGGAAGTTTTGAAACCCCAGTTTTTATGCCTGTTGGGACGCAAGCAACCGTAAAAACCCTTGAACCGCGAGAAATAAAAGAAGTCAGCGACGGAATAATTCTTGGCAATACATATCATTTATGGCTTCAACCCGGCGACGATATTGTCAAAGAACACGGAGGAATTCGCGGATTTATGAAATGGGACGGTATGCTTTTAACTGATTCAGGGGGATTCCAAGTATTCAGTTTATCGCATATTCGGAAAATTCGTGAAGAGGGCGTTGAATTCCGGCACCATTTAAGTGGTGAAAAGTTGTTCATGAGCCCCGAAGATTCAATCACAGTTCAAAATAACTTAGGCGCAGATATCATTATGAGTTTTGATGAATGCCCTCCATTCTATGCGGATTATGATTATATGAAACAATCGGTCGATCGAACCATTCGATGGGCAAAACGCGGTAAAGAAGTCCATCGCTTTCCAGAAGAGCAAGCACTTTTTGGAATCGTCCAAGGAGGGCCATTTAAAGATTTGCGTCAACGATCTATCGAAGAATTAATAAAAATTGACTTTCCCGGATATTCAATTGGAGGATTGTCAGTCGGTGAATCAAAATCAGAAATGTATGAAATGTTAGAATATCTTAATCCTCTTATGCCTATTGATAAACC
The DNA here is from genome assembly GCA_002424815.1 of Caryophanales bacterium UBA5603. Classification (GTDB taxonomy): domain Bacteria; phylum Bacillota_I; class Bacilli_A; order Izemoplasmatales; family Hujiaoplasmataceae; genus UBA5603. The sequence continues at coordinate 8,001 of DILB01000007.1, read as the reverse complement.
AAGGTATTTAATGGGAGTAGGGTCACCAGATGACTTAATTATGGGCGCCATCAATGGCATTGATATGTTTGATTGTGTTCTACCCACCAGAATTGCCCGACATGGAACAGCAATGACCAGTCAAGGGAAAATTGTCATAAAAAACAAATTATATGAACGAGATATGACACCTTTAGACCCTGAATGTGATTGCCATGTATGTAAGACTTACACTAAAAGTTATCTTCGACATCTTTTTAAAGGTGAAGAGATGTTGGGACAAAGACTTGTAACTTATCATAATCTCTATTTTTTGAAGCATCTGATGAGTCAAATTCGTCAAGCTATCAAGGAAGATAGATTACTCGACTTTAAGACAGAATTTTTCGCCAAGTATTACCCTAATCGATGATTATCAACTTGTAATAATCACATTTATGTGTTATCTTTGTACTGAGATAGCAACAAATATTCATAACTATCTTAATAGATAGTTTTTTTTCTGAAAGGATGTAAATTAATATGAAAAAACTTTATTGGATTCTTGGGGGAATCATCGCATTCATGGCTGCATCAATTCTATGGTTATTAGCCAATTCACTGGATGTCAATTCGCCCAGATTCAGCCTTATTAATCGTAATGTCGAAAATCGTGATTATACACAATTTTCTGTCAGCTTTGGAACGCTTGAAGATACTTATTCATCAATTGGAATCGTTTCAACGAATGCGACAGAATTGTCAGTATATGAATGGGATTTGAGCACCGTTTTTTCCACACCCAAATATACAATGTACAAAGTCATCGGCGACAAGTTTGTCAAAAGTGATGTTATCGTAAAAATTGGATCCATCGATTTTCGTGCAACGACTGATGGAAAGATTATTGACATTGTTACAACAACGAACTCGCTCAAAATTTATTATATCGATTATAGTGATCACTATGTAAAAACTATGATTCCACAGACATTGGAACCTTTGATTAACATTTCTAATACTGTAAAAATCTCTTATAATCAAATTACCTATAACGCAGTTATCGATTATATCGATTATCAAGTGATTGATGGAATGATTGAAGTGAGAATAATCGTTGATAATCTATTTTTGCTTCCAGGATCGACGGTCGAGGTTGGATTAGTCATCAAGTCTTATCCAAACGCTTATTATGTTCCCTCCGCATATATTCAAACAGACCTTGTCGGTACGTATTTGTATATGTTGGATGGAAGTAGTGGCAATGTCACTAAAAAATATGTCACAATTGTTTCTAATCTTCAATATTATTCAATCATTACCATTGAACCGTTTTACCTGAGCAAATTGTTTGTGAATTACAATGATTAAACTTGAAAATGTTACAAAATCGTTTGGAGATTTAATTGTATTAAAAGATATCTCAGTAACGATTAATGGCGGTGACTATATTACCATCATGGGAAAATCAGGGGCAGGGAAGACAACCTTCATCAGTATGCTCGGGCTGATGGATAGGCCAACTTCTGGTAAATATCTCCTCGATGGTCAAGATGTGGTTAACAAACTTGATGAAGAAGTTTCAAGATTACGAAATGAAGAATTTGGATTTGTTTTTCAAGGCTATAATTTGATAAACGACTTAACTGTGGAAGAAAACATCTTAATTCCAGTGATGTATGGCAGAAAAAAACAAGTCGATGTTGAATATCTTGATTCCTTATTGAATCGACTAGACATCAAGCATCTCCTGCATAAGAAGGTTAACAAATTGTCAGGTGGCGAAAAACAACGCGTTGCAATTGCGAGGGCAGTTGTAAATAAACCGGCGACGATTATCGCTGATGAACCAACCGGATCATTGGATACTACGAACCGTGATGCTGTTTTACAGATTTTTCGCGAATTGAACAAAGAAGGGGTCACCATTATTTTGGTTACGCATGACATTTCTCTCACAAAGGATGCCACACGATCCTATCGTTTGGCGATGGGACATCTAATATGAGACATCTAGGACTTTTATATCGAATTAATCATCTGTTTAAAAACATTTTTAAAAATCGTACAAGGTTCTTTTTAGTCCTCTTTGGCTTAGTTTTACCAGGAATGTTGTTAATGACTGCTTATTTTGCTTTAGATTCGATTTATTATTCTAATTTTAATGAGTATCGACATTATCAAGAACTAAATCTATTTGAAGTCAGAATGAATAATTCTGAGAGTCGACCACTGATTTACCTTCAAGATGAATTAGGTGAAAAATATATCACTTATAAACATTATACGAAGGGCAAATTAGCTGAATTTGAAACTGCAAACCAATCATTTACAATTTATTACGACCTTATATCAACCAATTCACATTTTACCGGAGATTTAATTGTCGCAGGCGATTATGTGATGCCTTCAAGTATTATAAAGGGTCGGGTTTTCAATGAATCTGATTTTATTGAAAATAAGCCTTATGTCGTTATTGATACCATTTTATCTGGAATTCTTTTTGATACTGAAGACCCGATTGGTAAAACTATTAGTATTCCAATTTATGGTTATTACTTGGAAAACGGCATAGAGAAATATGGAATATTACGGTATCAACCTCTAGAAATAATCGGAGTGCTTCAAGCCGATATGCGTTCACAAGTCGAATTTATCAATAATCTTGAAAATGATGAAAATTTTGCTTATAACACAGGGTTATATGTCACAAGCAGTTTTTTAATACCTGAAGTAATAAAGCCAGAAGCCATCACTTATGTTTTCTATGATACAAAAGATATTAACCGTATGTCAGCTAATTTTTTAAGTGGCATTCCGACAGGAACGATTCTTTATCAAGTCAACTATTTTGATGGCATCGTTTATTCTATTCAAGAGCAGTATCAAACTTTGAAACTTGGCTTTGTAGCTGTCGCAGTGGTATTATTGCTCATTTCGATGGTTTCAATTATTAGCATCATGATTTTTGCGGTGAAAGAAAGAATTGGTGAAATCGGCGTTAAAAAAGCTTTTGGAGCTTCAAAAGTTAAGATGATGATCGATTTTCTTATAGAAGGACAAATGACAAGTATTTTTGCTTTCCTGATTAGTTTGATTGTATCGATTTATGCGGTTTATATTGGTTTTTATATTTTTAGATACAATCATCCATCCCTATATTTTTATGATGTTTCTATTCATTTTGATACGATTATTTTGACATTTTTATTAATTAACTTATCGAGTCTTATTGCAACAATCATCCCCGCAAGTTATGCAGCCAGGATTAACATTAGCGATGCAATAAAATTTGAATAATTTGTTTCTAAAGTCATTGAACAGTGTTGATAATTGAGGGATTGTCTCGTATAATTAATAGATGGTGGCTAATGATCTCTCAATCACTATTTTTTCATCCTATATTTTAAATATGTCATATTTGTGATAACATAGTTATTAAGGTTCGACTGCGGAGGTAGTTTATGTTTGATATTAATGAAAAATTTAACCAAAAACCAATCATCAAGGTCGTTGGTGTTGGCGGTGGCGGAGGTTCTGCTATTAACCGTATGATTGAAAATGATGTTCAAGGTGTCGAATTTGTCGCGATGAATACCGACGCCCAAGTGCTTAAACTTTCTAAAGCAGATGTTCGATTGCAACTTGGTAAAATGCTTACTAGAGGACTTGGCGCAGGCGCAAATCCTGAAGTAGGCAGACAAGCAGCATTAGAATCAGAAGATGAAATTCGTGAAATACTCGCTGAAACCGATATGGTTTTCATCACCGCTGGTATGGGTGGTGGAACAGGAACTGGCGCAGCGCCAGTGATAGCAAGAATCGCACGTGAAATGGGCTGCCTCACTATTGGTATTGTTACAAAACCTTTTGGATTTGAAGGCCGAAAACGTGGATCAGTTGCGATGCAGGGACTTGAAGAACTTAAACCTTTCGTAGATACTTTAATCGTCATTCCTAATGATAAACTATTATATATCGTTGAAAAAGATACACCCTACCTTGATGCTTTTAGAGAAGCAGACAATATTCTTCGCCAAGGCGTTCAAGGCATTACAGAAATTATCGCTGTTCCTGGTGTCGTCAATGTTGACTTTGCGGATATCAAGACGGTCATGAAAGATAAAGGAACAGCCTTGATGGGTATTGGCATTGCCTCCGGTGAAAATCGCGCCGTTGAGTCGGCTCGTGCAGCAATCAGAAGTCCTTTACTTGAAACATCCATTAACGGAGCGACTGATGCGATTGTAAATATTACTTCAGGGTTCAATGCATCTTTGTATGAAGTTAATGAAATTATTGAAGAAATTCGAAAGAGTTCAACCACAGAGATTAATGTCATTTACGGAAGTGCTATCAATACGGATCTTGATGATGAAATAATCGTCACCGTTATCGCAACTGGATATTCTGAAGATCCTCTCTTTAAAGAAACGACCATTCAGAAAGCTGAAAATAATCAATCATCAACGCCACGTGTCGAAGATTTGCCTCAAAAACCGACGGTTAAATCAAAAAAAGATCTTCGAAAAGACGAAAAAGCACGGAAAGATTTAGATAAAATGCCAAAAAAGGTCGAAGAAGAACCAGAGGATGTAACCATCCCTTCGTGGCTTCGAGATCGATTTAAAAAATAACTAGAAGGCTGGGTGACTAGCCTTTTTTTTATATCTGAAAGAGGTTGTTTTTTATTACATAAAGTGTTAAAATTTTCATCAAAAGGAGGGATTATTATGGAACAAGAAATGTTAATCGAATCAAACTCAATTCTATCGATTATTGATATTATAAAGAGTTCTATCCCTCTCGAAGAAAAAAAGAAACTACTTGACGAGTTTCATGATTTTGATCTTGCAGAAAGTCTGCTTGAGATGTCCTTATCTGAAAAAAAATGTTTCTATACTTGTTTCTCTTGGAAAAATCTTGCGAATATTTTTGAAAATTTAGATCCAGAAGCCGTCATTAATTTGTTCAAAGAGATGTCCTTAACTGATGCCGGAAAAATCTTGAACTTTATGGAAGTCGACGACTTGGTTGACGTCATGCAAACTTTTGAATCTCGTGAAGAACAAATTAAATATTTAGCGCTCATCGATTTATCAAAACGTAACATCATTAAAGATTTAATTGACTATGATGATTCTGTTGTTGGATCCATCATGAATACCACCTATATCGAAATTACGCCTCAGATGACCGTTAAACAAGCTATAAAAACGATGGTAAAGATGGCGGAAGATACCGAATTTATCAATGTTTTATACGTTGTTGAAAACGAAAAACTGGTTGGGGCTGTATCTCTGAAAGAAATTATATCTGCAGGCAATCAACCCGATCAAATCATCGCTGATATCATGTCGGTGAATTTGATCACTGTGAAACCTACAACGAAGAATGAAGAAGCCATCAGTGTTATGCAAAACTATGATTTCCTTTTGTTACCTGTGGTCGATGAAGATTTTGATATGATTGGAATTATCTCCTTTGATGATATGATGGAAACAATCAATTATGAGTCTGATATGGACTATAGCCGTTTAGCGGGTGTGTCGGATGTAACCATCGACGAAGAAAACGAAACAATTGTTTCGTCTGTCAAAAAACGCATGCCTTGGTTGATTATATTACTGTTTATCAATTTGATTACTTCTGGTATTGTGACAGGATACGAAGTCATTTTGACAACTATTCCAACTTTGGCTTTATTTATGCCGCTTATATTAAATATGGCTGGAAATACAGGAACCCAAAGTTTAGGTGTCATTATTCGTTTGTTTGCTTCCAATCAACTTGAATCAAAAGCGGATATTTTGAAGCATCTCTGGCGCGAATTTTTAACTGGGATAGTTAATGGCGTGATTATTGGAGCATTGCTTTTCTTTTTAGTATTAATAATCAAAATGATTGATGGAAACAGTTTTGAGAGTGCCGCTTCATTTGCAAAAGTCATCAGCATCGCAATTGCGATTTCTTTGTCTGCAGCAACGATTGCTGGCGCAGGAATTCCTCTAGTGATAAAACTTTTAAAACAAGATCCCGCGGTAGCATCGGGTCCTTTTATTACAACCATTAATGACATTATTTCGTTGTTAATTTATTTTGGATTAGCAACACTCATGCTTCAGGAATTATTTTAGGGGGTGTGAGCAATGGATGCAGAAAGAATTAATTCTGAAACTGAACGTGACTATGTAAGGGAAATTATCCATTTGATTGAAACCGAAATTAATGATTCTGGTTTCAGTGAAAAAATTAATGAATATCATCCGTATGATATCGCCCAGGCATTATTAGAAGTTCAAAAGAACGAACGAATTTCCACATTTAATCAACTGCCGCTTGATATGACTGCGACTATTTTTGAACATTTGGATCAAGAAAATCAGATTGATTTCATTAAAGAGTTGCCACCATTATTTGCCGTTAATATCATTGATCGCATGGAATCTGATGATGCCGTCGACTTGCTTCAATACCTTGAAGATACGGATGAAGATTTTGATCTAGTCAGCTTATTAAGCCCTAAAAAACGTACTGAACTCAAAAAACTTTGGCATTATGAAGACCATGAAATTGGTTCAGCAATGTCAAATAGTTTTATCGAATTATCTACCGGTATGACGGTCAAAGAAGCTATGAAAAAAGTAACAACAATTGCTGCAGATACTGAATATATCTCTATTTTATATGTTGTTGAAAAACATAAATTAGTGGGATATCTTAAGTTGAAAGATTTGATTATTGCAAGGGCATCTCAAACCATCGGTGAGATTATGGAAACGCGTGTAATTTCTTCTCATCCCAATGATGACAAAGAATATGCGGCCGCGTTAATACAGGACTATGGCTTATCTTCTTTGCCCATCGTAGATGCGGAAAATCATATCATCGGACTCATTACATACGATGACTTAATGGATATTATATCTGAGTCAAAGTCGGAAGATTATGCTAAATTTGCAGCATTGACAACCGGTGAAATTGATCACAAAACTGAAACAGTTTTCTCATCGGTAAAAAAAAGACTTCCCTGGTTATCGATTTTATTAGGTTTATCGATGATAACTTCTATTATTTTATCTTTATTTGAAGGAACACTCTCAGGATCAGATCAAGCTAAGATTTTAGCTGCTCAACTTGCCATATATCTTCCTTTGATTTTAGATATGTCTGGGAATACTGGAACTCAAAGTTTAGCAGTCATGATTCGATATTTGACAACCAATCAGAACCAAATCTCTGGTAAACAAGCCAAACATCATATGCTTCGTGAAATCGGTACGGGATTGGTGGAAGGATTTTTGATTTCTCTATTTGTATTTGGTATTATCGTTATCACAGGATATATTAGAAAGGGATCAAGCATGGATTCTCTCACTTTAGTTACGGGAGTGGTTACGGCAGGCTCAATTATGATTGCCTTAATCGTTTCAACCGTTTTAGGAGCGCTGATACCTTTAGTAATGAACAAAATAAATATTGACCCAGCAGTTGCATCAGGACCCTTTATTACGACCATTAGTGACATTATCACCTTAACACTTTACTATTCCATTAGTCTGGCGATTTTATTGCCATTCTACCTATAAGAGAGGTATAAGAATGAATTTAACAGGAAAACAAAAAAGCTATCTTCGGAGTCTTGCTCAAACGCAAAAACCAATGTTTCAAATTGGAAAAGAAGGACTCACCGATGAAGTCATGTTAGCGATTGAGAATTATATTATCAAAAACGAACTCGGAAAAATCAGTATTCTAGATTCTTGTCCCGAATCAAAAGAAGAATTAACAACCAAAATTGAGAACCAAAAAATCCAAGTTATCCAAATCATCGGCAATAATTTGGTTGTTTTTAAACGCAATCATAAACTTGAAGCAGGCATTAGGTTTCCTCGATGAAAAAAATATTATTGACCAATGATGATGGTTACAATGCTGAAGGAATCCGAATACTTTATGAAAAACTTCAAAAATATGGTGAAGTTGTTTTAGTTGCACCTCATAATCATATGAGTGGTGCATCGGTTTCACGGGTTTCGTGGT
>DILB01000021.1:4744-9692 GCA_002424815.1 Caryophanales bacterium UBA5603 | reverse complement strand
ACTTATCAAATACCAGGGCTCTAGACGAAGTTGTACCTTGATCAATCGCTAAAATGAATTTTTCCATTTGATTCACCTCGCAAATTTATAAATATTATATCAAATACCCTTCAAAAAAGGTATGGTGAATGATATAATAATATAAGATAATATTTATTTTCTGGAGGAATCATGGAACAAAAAATCTTTCAAGATTCAATGAAAAATGACATCCACGTATATATTTATCATGCCAAGACTGACACTGTTAAAGGAATTATTCATTTAATTCACGGTGCAAGCGAACATTTATTGCGCTATGGTGTCTTTGCAGAGTTCATGAATAATCATGGTTACACTTGTATTGGCGCCGATTTTCTTGGCCATGGATTATCCACTAAAACCAATGATTATGTTCATTATCATGATCGTAAAGGACATGAATTAGCATTGGAATCACTCGTTATTGTCAAAGATTATATTAATGAGACTTACCCTGAAATTCCTGTCTATTTATTAGGACATTCAATGGGCGCATTTCTTGGAGAACTAATGATTTTCAAGTATCCGCAGTTCTATAATAAAGCCGTCATCTCGGGAACAACAATGCCAGACCCAATTTCATTGGCCGCTGGTAAAACGCTGTGTAAATTAATCGGTTTCTTCCGTGGTCCTAAATATGTTTCTCCTTTAATACAGAGCATTGCAATCGACTCTTGCCCTGCAAAAATGAAAAAGGACGGACTCATTTCCGAACGAAACGTGGAGTGGATTACCCATGATGTCAATATCCAAAATTATTATGAATCAAGCCCGATGTGTGGACAACCTTTTACTGTATCAGCTAATAAAGATTTGTTTACTTGGATGCAGTTCATATCAAAAACTAAAAACATTAAAAAAGGACATTTAGATCAGCCGATATTATTTATTTCAGGGAAACAAGATCCACTATCTAATTATGGAGAAAACGTAATCGCTTTGGTTGAAAAACTAAAAAAGATAGGGTATCGTCGTGTGCAAATGAAACTCTATGATGGCTATCGTCATGAAGTGTTAAATGAGATTGACAATCAAAAAGTTTTTGATGAAGTTTTAAATTTTATTGAGTCTTAAGCGAGCATTTGCTCGCTTTTATTTTTTTATAAAACGATTCATGAGGGAAATCCATTTTGACTTTGTCACAATGACATGATCAATTAAGGGGATTTGCATTAAATTTCCCGCTTCTACAAGTTTTTTGGTTATTTCTATATCATGCGATGAAGGCTCTGGATCACCGGATGGATGGTTATGAACTAAAATAATTTGATAAGCCGAACATTTTACCGCATACTTAAAAATTTCACGAGGATGAATCAACGATTGATTTAATCCACCAACATATATCTCTTTTTTTTGAATAAGATGCGCTTTGATATCTAAATATAGCGCAATCAAGACTTCTTGTTTTAAGTCTCCTAACTCGTGATGTAATAAATCGAATACATCTTTGGGTGACGTGATTACAATTTCATCTGACCAAGTTGAGAGTGTACGTCTTCCTAATTCAATTGCTGCAACCAAAACAATCGCCTTTACAATACCGATGCCTTTAATCTTTGCAAGTTCATCAACACTCATTTCCGTAATCTTTTTTAAACCACCTTGTTCATAAAGCAAGCTTTTTGCTAGATCCAAGACGGGCATTTCTTTTGTACCGGTTCGAAGGACGATTGCAAGTAATTCATGATCGTTTAGATTTTTTGCGCCGCCGTCCATCAATTTCTCACGTGGCCTTTCATTTCTCGGCATTTCTTTTATTGTGTACATTATTTCATCTCCTTAATAAAAAAATCCCACTTTTTAGTGGGATTAATACTTATTTGCAATAAGTGGTCGTATCTCGGAAATAAAATATAAGGATCCTGTAACAATTAAGACTTCATTTTCTTTTAAAGTATCACGAAGATGATAAAATGCGTCTCTTGGATTTTCATGTGTAAATTTATTTTGATGAGTACTTTCCTCATAAAGTTCTTGTGCAGTAGCACTTCGGTAATAACTAATCTGAGTAAAATGAAATTCATCTACAAGATTGTCAAGTTCACCAATCACTTTAAAATGTTCTTTATCGCGCATCATACAGAATAAGCATTTAATCTTTTTCGCCGGAAATACCAATTTTATAGAAGATTTAAGTGACTCAATACCGCCAATGTTATGTGCCCCATCCAAAACAACGTTACCATTAAATATTTCAAATCTCCCGGGCCATTGGGTCATCCACAATCCTTGTATAATATTACGATTTTCAACTTCAATTTGCTTGTCTTTTTTTAATGTTTCTATGCACTTAATTGCTAAAACGGCATTTTTTATCTGATGTAGACCTGTCAATTGAAGTTTATAACGCGTTTCTTGATAGATGAATTCTGTGGTAGTTCCAACTTTTATTTCTGTAATATCTCCTGGATTAATGATAATTAATTCTGAATGACATTCATGCGTTTTTTCTTCAAATAGAGGCCATAATTGGGGGTTGTCTTCTGTGGTAACCAAAGGCCTAAAAGGTTTCACAATTCCTAATTTATTTAAGGCAATACTTTCAAGCGTGTTACCCAGTTGCTTCATATGGTCATAAGAAATATTGGTGATGACCGATATGACAGGGTCAATCACATTGGTTGCATCCAAAAGTCCACCCAACCCTACTTCGATAACCGCAATATCGATTGCTTGGTCACGAAAATAAAGAAAGCACATCAATGTTAATATCTCAAAAAATGTTATGGAATCCTGATAATCTTCATAAACGCGATTCCATAAAGCTTGAAGAATATTGGCATATTTAATGATATCTTCATCACTTATAAAATCCAACCCTATGCCAATGCGTTCATTAAATTTTACAACGTAAGGTGATGTGTAAATGCCGACTTTATAGCCTGCTTGGTAAAGAATATTTTTTATAAAATTGGTAGTAGAACCCTTACCATTGGTTCCAGCAACATGAATAGATTTGAATGTTTTTTCAGGATGTTCCAGTAATTCACAGGCGATTTTCATCCTAATCAAATCTAATTTTTCGCCGAATCGGTGGGAATTCTCAATCCATGCTACAGCCTCTTCAAATGTTAAAAACATGTTATTTTTTTAATGCCTCGATTCTCGCCTGCGTTTGATTGTGACTCTCAAGGTAACCTTTAAGTTTTTCTTTCTCTGCATCTATTTTTGATTGCGGTGCTTTTCGAAGAAAATTTTCATTCGTCAACATCGCTTCACTTCTGGTGATTTCACTTGTGAGTCTTACAAGTTCTTTTTCAAGTTTGGCTAGTTCTTGAGGAATATCGACGAGTGATCCAAGCGGTAAATAGACAGTTGCTTGAGGATGAATGATGGTGATAGCTTCTTCTATCGGTTCGATAGATTCAGATATTATAAGACTCTTTGGATTAATAAATTTATCTAGATATATATCATTTTCAATCAAGAAACGACTCGTTTCAAATGAATCTGTCTTGATTATCACATCAATGGGTTTTGACAATGGCACATTGTAATCGTTGCGAATCTGTCGACAACGGCGAATAATCTCAAATATCACTTCAATGGATTTCGTATTTTCAAATGATAAATTCGTCACTGTCGGCCAAGAAGAAATCATGATTGATTGAGCATTCTTTGGAAGGAGTTGATAGATTTCTTCGGTTACAAAGGGCATATATGGATGTAACATCTTAAGAATCGATGTCAGAACATGCAGCAATACTGACTTAGTTGAAGGTTTATCATTGGCGAGTTTAGCCATCTCAAGGTACCATGCTGCAAAATCATTCCATGTGAAATTGTAGAGAGCTTTAGCAGCTTCGCCAAATTCATATCGATCACTAAATTGGTCGACTGTCACAATGGTCTCATCAAGTTTTTCAATAATCCAACGGTCTGCCAAATTAAAACTTGAAGGATCTAATTTGATTTCATCAAAATTTACACCCTCAGTATTCATCAAAACGTAACGCGAAATATTCCATAATTTATTGATGAAATTCCAACTAGACTCTACCTTCTCTTCCTCATATCGAAGATCTTGTCCTGGACTCGAATTAGTGGAAATAAAATAACGAAGTGCATCAGCACCATATTTTTCTATTACATCAAAAGGATCGATCCCATTTCCTAATGATTTAGACATTTTTCTGCCATCCGCATCCCGAATTAAACCATGAATTAAACAATCTCTAAAGGGTGATTGCTCTGTGAATTCAATCGACTGAAAAATCATTCTGGCAACCCAAAAGAAAATAATGTCGTAACCAGTAACCAAAACATCGGTCGGAAAAAACCGTTTATAATCATCCGATTCTTTTGGCCATCCTAATGTTGAAAACGGCCATAATGCTGATGAAAACCATGTGTCAAGGACGTCTTCATCTAGGTGCCATCCTGCTTCTGTTGGCGCCTCCAACCCGCAGTAAATCTCATCACCACGATACCAAACAGGGATTCTATGTCCCCACCATAACTGTCTTGATATACACCAGTCTTCAATATTTTCCATCCAATTTAGAAAAGTTTTGTTAAAACGCTCTGGAACAAAAGCAACTTGATTTTTTTCTAAAGCGTTTTTTGCGAGTTGGTCCATCCGAACAAACCATTGTTTTGAAAGACGAGGTTCTGCAATGACGCCGGTTCTTTCACTATGACCAACACTATGAATATGTTTTTCGATTGTTACAAGTAATTGAAGTTTTTCAAGATCTTTAACGAGTTGTTTTCGGCAAGCAAAACGTTCCATTGATTCATAAATTCCTGCTAATTCATTCATTGTGCCGTCCTCTTTCATGCACAATGGCATTGGAAGATGATGGCGTTTCCCGACTTCAAAATCATTTGGGTCATGTGCGGGTGTGACTTTGACAATTCCTGTGCCAAAATCCATATCAACAAATTCATCTGCGATGACAGAAATTGATCGTTTAGTCGTTGG
>DILB01000021.1:0-4667 GCA_002424815.1 Caryophanales bacterium UBA5603 | reverse complement strand
CCGTTTCCATCGACAAAAGGATAGGTGATATGATAGAGTGCTCCTTCGATTTCAAAATGCTCAATTTCAATGTTTGATAGTGCTGTCTTTGCTTCAACATCCCAGTTGATGATACGTTCACCACGATAGATGTAACCTTTTTGATATAGTTTAATGAAAACTTCATGGACTGCATCAGAAAGTCCAGCATCGAGCGTAAAACGTTCTTTTGAATAATCGAGGGACAATCCCATCGATTCCCATTGAGAGCGAATAAAACCAGCGTATTCCTCTTTCCAGTTCCAAGCATGGTCTAGATATTTTTCGCGCCCAAGTTCATAACGATTAATTCCCATGCTTTTTAGCTTGGAATCAATTTTTGCTTGGGTTGCGATTCCTGCATGATCCATTCCTGGCAAATAAAGTGCATCGAATCCTTGCATCCGTTTTCTTCGAATAATAATATCTTGTAAGGTGTTGTCCCATGTATGGCCTAGATGTAACCTTCCCGTCACATTAGGAGGTGGAATCACTATGGTAAATGGCTTTTTACTTAAGTCGCCCGCTGAAAAATACCCATTTTCGAGCCAAAAATGATATTTTCCTTTTTCAACATTATGATGATCATACTTTATGTTTAAACTTTTCATCGGTAAGACTTCCCTTCTATGATGGATCTTTGATTGGCATAATAAGCATGTATAGCTTCTAAATTATCGATAGCGTGAATAGGGGGTAAAGAATCTTTTGGAAAGTATCCAAAAGCAACTGATTCATCATCGCTTATTGCGACTGATCCTCCAATAATCTCTGCGACAAAGCAATAACAAATGACTTTAGCACGGTCGTTTTTGCGCCAACGCATCATCGGATTCACAAAAATTCCAACGAAATCGGTCAAACGGACATCGATTCCCATTTCTTCTTTTGCTTCTCGAATTGCACAAGACTCTATGGTATCTTCAAGTTCCATCAGTCCACCTGGCAGTCCCCATAAGCCGCCTTCACTACGTTGTTGGAGCAGCACTTCGTTTTTATCGTTGACAATGATGGTGTTGGCTGCATTTAAGATAACCATCGAATCGCCAACCATTTCACGTAAATATCGAATATAGCTCTTATCTTCCAAAAAAATCCCTCTTTTCAATAAAAAAATCGTCCTAAAAAGGACGAAATAATCGCGGTACCACCTTTGTTCTGGATTGCTCCAGCGCTTAAGAGCTATAACGTTGCTAACGTCGATACTTACTCATTTCAGTACCGCTACTCCCTGACGACCTTCATGGTTACTTCCGTAAACTTGCACCAACCGTTTACTCTCTATAGCTGCACACCATTACTCTTTCAGTTCATTGTATTTGACTAATATTTTACCAAAGATTCACAATTTTGTAAAGTATGCTCATGATAATTTTCTAAGATTAGTATTCCAGCACAAAATGACATCTTAAGATAATTCATTGAAATTTTCTTTTTAAGTTTATTTACAATGTTATCAAAATCATGATAAAAAGCAGTTTCATCCCAATCTTCAAGATTTCCTAAACGGCAATTTTCACGTTCGCGTGCGTTAAGAAACATAATATCACCAATATAAATTCGCCCAAAGGGGTTTAGTTTTTCAATTAAATAATCAAGATAATTAATGAATTCCTCTGAAGTAAGACGATGCATCACATAAGTTGACACGATATAATCAAATCTTTCGTTGGATAATTCCTGTGGAAGTCCAGCTCTAAAGTCGTGTAGATAAAATTTTCCAGAAGGTAATTTTAAACTAGCAATTTCTAACATGGCTTTGGATGAATCAATACCAAAAAGTGTCATTCGTTCAGGAAAAAGTTTACTGGCAAGTATTCCGGTTCCAATACCCAGATCTAATACTGTAATAGACGAAAAATCTCGCCGACGATTAATATCTTCGGCAATTAAATTTAGTGTTTTTTGATAACCAGCAAAAGGGAACCGATTTTGATCGTCGCAATCAATGACATCCGCATCATACGTCAAACTCATGCGATCATATAAATCTTTAAACATTTCAATCACACATCCAATGAATTATTTGCTATTTTCTTCACTCTTGATAACAGGTAAAAGTTTTTCTATTTGTTCCCACACTATGGAAGTTTCTGCTTTTGTTACTGAAGAAAACGGAATCATTCGATCAGGTTCTTGTAATAAAATTGCTTTTGAAATTAATTGTTTTTGCTTCGCTTTACCATTTCCCGATAGTTTATCAGATTTTGTTAGAATGATAATAACCGGTAAGCCTTTGTTTTTTAAATACCGATACATTTGAAGATCATCTTCAGTAGGTAAGTGTCGCATATCGAGCAGCAAAATAGCCAAAGCTAATGATCGACTATTTTCAAGATATGTCTCAATCATGTCGCGAAACATTTCAAGTTGTGATTTTGCAACATTAGCAAATCCATATCCAGGGACATCAACAAAATAAAAGGATTGATTAATTAAGAAAAAGTTGAGCAATCTCGTTTTACCTGGTGTTTTTGCAACACGTGCAACTTTGTGATTATTCAACATTGCATTTATAAAAGATGACTTACCAACATTGGACCGGCCAGCCAAAACAATTTGGGGAAAAAGATCATTCGGATAGCCTTTAGGACTAACAACGCTACCGTAAAAATCAATGGATCGAATTATCATGATGGCTCCTCCTAGTATTTATCGATGATACGCAATATGACACATTTGAGATAAAATGATTCTTCGCTTCCCAACAGAGCCGGATGGTCTTTACCTTGGGTTCTGAATTCAACCATTTGAGCAATCCGCCCCGAATCAACGGCGGCTTCCATTAGCATTTCAAGAAATAGAGCAGGCGTCATATAATGCGAACATGAATTCGTTATTAAATATCCACCTGATTCAATAAGCTTCATCGCTTGTAGATTGATTTCTTTATATCCCGAGTAAGCTTTTTTAACATTTTCAAGATTCTTGGTGAAGGCGGGAGGATCAAGGATCACCACACCATATTGTATTTTATCCGCCACTTTTTCTCTCAATAAATTAAAAACATCTGCACGTAAACCTTGAAGGTTGGATAAATGGTTCAATGCACAATGTCGAGTAATTGCATCGATGGCAGTTTGGCTTAAATCAACACAGGTCACTTCTTTTGCGCCATAAAAGGCCGCATGAAGACCAAAACCCCCGGTATGAGAAAAACAATCTAGAACCGTTTTATTGATTACATAAGGTTTTATTGAAGCATGATTTTCTTGTTGGTCAAGAAAATAACCAGTTTTTTGGCCATGATAAAGATCAACAAGAATGTGGATTCCATTTTCAATGATCTCTACAAACTCTGGGACTTTTCCGTAAATGACACCTTTATACTCTTCAAGTCCCTCTTTAATTCGAACAGCAGCATCATTACGTTCGATGATTCCTTGAGGATGAAAAATATCGATAAGAATTTTGATAATGATTGCTTTACGTTGATCGATACCTAAAGACAGAATCTGAATCGATAAATAATCAGAATATTTATCTACAATCAATCCAGGGATGCCATCCGCTTCACCAAAGAAAACTCGATAACTGTTTTCAAATCCAAGTTCAAGTCGCGATTGATTAGCACGAACAATCCGGTCGCGAAAAAATTCTTCGTTTATTTCGATGGCTTGACGGCTCAATATTCTGACAAAAATTTTAGACGCTGTATTTAATAGCCCGCGGCCAATGAATTCGCCACGATGACTAAAAACATCCGCAATTCCACCACTAATAATGGCTCCTTGAATCGAAGCAATTTCATTATTATAGACCCAGGGATGACCATTTTTAATACGGGTTTCTTCATTTGGTTTTAATGTGATTCGACAGGTTTCCATAGATTCACCCCAGTACATTCATTATATCATATTCTCTTGACCTATTCTACTTTGAAAAATAAAAAAGACAACCTAAACAGGTCATCTTGCAGGGATGTATTCGATCGTTACTAACGTATCAATTATCAGCCGATTTCTAATCAGTTGCATTTCATCATAAGTCATCTTACAAAGAGCATGATAAAATTCAAAAGGATTAATACCTTTGATAAAATAATCCATCGCATAATTGCCTAATTGTGAAATAGAATTACACAATACCAAAAACTCACCTATCATTTTACGTTTGGACAGTTCAAACAGTTTTTGATCGGGTGGATTGTCAATCAATGATTTAATTTGATCCTTTAGGACCATTTCGGTCTGGTTATTCTTTTTTGTTTCTGTAAAAAGCACGATATGTCCGTAAGTTGATTCAAGATTACTGAAAAACTCAAACGAATCATTGATTAAATGTTTTTTCATTAATTGATGATAATATTTACCACTTTTGCCATAAACGCCAGATAAAAGAAACGAAAGTTTGATTTCATCAAGTGCAATCTTGAGTGGTGATTCATTATTTTGAACCTGGACTTTTAATCCTGTTATCACCATAGGCATTGAAATATCTTTCGTGATGGTTTTTTTAAAAGAATGATGGTTTTTTTGGTCTTGATTAATTAATCTAGATTTTAACTTCCAAGGTTTTATAACATAGTTTTTTAATTCTGATTCAATCGTTAAGATGAGTGATTCTACTTCAACGTCGCCTATGATAACCATCATCATATTAGCTGGATGATAGTAATGTTGGTAGGCTCGAACTAAAGTATCAAAATC
>DILB01000009.1 GCA_002424815.1 Caryophanales bacterium UBA5603 | reverse complement strand
ACGAAAACCGCAAGCAGTATATTTATACAATGTCAAACAATTCAACTATTTATACTGGTGGAGCCGATCACAGTTGTTACGAGTCCATCAAACTTAACTAATAACTAATAAGCCATCTTGTCTAGTGATGGCATCACAAAACCATTCATTATAGCAGGCGACGACTGATCAAGCCTGAAGTCATCAGGTTGCCGACGCTGTTCTGGCGATAACAATTTCAAAAATATAGCATCTCGATCCCAAAAATTATTTTTCAACGTGATGCCCGATTCGGCCCCCTTTTTGATATCAAAAGGGGAGGATCCGATCATCAGGTTATGTCTCGCCACATTGTATTTTGGCGCACCAAGATCATCCTTTCGAATATCGGCCAGATGAGGATATCGATCAGAATAGGGGGGGCGGTTATATGGCACAGAATCGAGACTCTGCAGCCACGGCTTTTTATGGTCGAAGGTTTCAGCACGCTGCCAATTTAGCCCTCGTGCATCCAGGTGTAACGCGGGAGAGCTATAAAAAATCATATTCTGCTCAACCAAATTATCCCGCCCCCCACCAATAAACACAGGCTGGGTAACACGTGCGAACAGATTGCCACGTACCGTTACGCCACTGCTCTGGTCATCCAAATACACTCCCATCGCACCATGTTGGCCATTTTTTCGTCCACCAATATCATGAAGAAAATTACCCTCAATCACAGTCCCGCGCGCAGTCCAATTGCGACCCGTATATATCGCACCGGCATCATCCGTATCCTGAACCACATCTGATATGTTATTGAATGCAATTAAATGATCATTGCCATAAAACATAATTGCACTGTGAGGGGCATCTGAGATCGTGCAGTGAACCACTTTATTACCTACGCCCCTCAGAAGAACAGCAGGACGATAGGTGCTTGAGAGACGACTGAATCGAGTAATTTTACAACTATCCACAAACAGATTTGCCGGAATAAGCGTTTTACGCGCCCCCCCTTGCAGAACCACACCTCCTTCGCCTGTGTTTTCGATACTCACCTCGCGTAATCCACTATTCCTGCCTCCAGAAATAACCACCCCTCGATTTCCAGTATAACGGATTAAGCTTTTTTCAAGCACCACATTTTCGCTATCAGTGATTGTAAGTGCATCCCCCCTCGATTTTTCAAATTGAAGATTGGCAATGCGGACGTCTTTTGCACCAACAACCTTTAAAAGCGTATCGAGCAAGGATACTTCCACATCGCCGGCTTTTAGTGCCCGTAGTGGCCAAAAATAAAGTATATCTGTACCGCGATCCAAGTACCACTCACCAGCATGGTCCAGTTCGCTCAACGCATTTTCCAAACGAACTCGCATGCCATTCTTGATGCCAAACTGTGGGCCAGGATCGGACAGTACAATTTCATTACGCTCAATATCAATTTTCTCAACCGGAATGCTTTCTTCAGCCCAATCTCGTGCGAAATATCCTTTCGCAACAATATCAGGATCTTCAATCAAACGGGTAATGTCATGGCCTTCGATTCCAAAACGCTTATCCCCTTTTGTTGGTGTTGAGGAATATTCTATTATTCGACCGAACCCATTGTCTGGCCACCCTGCCACCTGCATTGGCTCTCCGCGTGAAAAAACCTCCAGTAAAACAGGGCTGGTAGACCTACCAAATCCTCGTTCTACAGGCGATCTCCAACCACCTGCATTAAATGATTTCAAGGAAGCCTCAAGTACATGCCCCTTAGCCTCATCAGGAATTTTCTTTAATTGCGAATCCCTTACTAGAGAAAACTCATTTACCACATGCGCTCCTGATATCACGGCGGCACCAGTATTCGGGCCTATGATAGCAAGCATTCCGTGAGAGTCTGTCGCCCCCCAATTAGTGACAAGTGGAGCACTTAACCGATATATACCTGGTGACAACTGAATTGTAACGCTGACTTTACCGCCCCTTCGCATTCGATCAACTTCTGGACCACGAATCCACTCAAAAGCACCTTCCAAAGTTAGTCCGTCCAGACATTTAGATAACTCATTCTTTTTACATAGTGCAGATGTATCTTTTCCATCAACGGATACTTTAATGGTCTGCGTGATATTTTCAGTCTGCCCATTAGAAATACAAATAAGCAAAAGGAATGCGCAAATTAACAGCTTAAGTTTTATTTTAAAAAACATGGCTATCATTACCTCCCATGGTGATTGATGTCCATTTATTTCAACCTACAGCACTTTGTTGTCGGTCGAAAAAATTGGCTGTTTGCTGGGACGCCGGAAGGGGTGGAAGCTAGGGCCCTTTTTTACAATTTGATCGAGACAGCCAAAGCCAATCAACTGGACTCCTATAGCTATCTGCCACATCTTCGAAAAAATCCCGTTGGCTGTTTCACAGGAATATTACGAGGCTCTGCGCCCCTGGAATCTGGACTGCGTGGCACTGGTGAAGTCTGCAATGGAAGGAGGGCTGTCTAAGCGCTTACGAGTCCAGCAGGTAAAGCCTTTTGCTTGTCTTTCGCCTGATGTTTAACCACCAGATGAGCAAATTAAGCCCTGGAAAAATGATGAAAAAGTTGATTAAACAAGCTGGAACCTTTTATGATGAGTACGCCCTCTTTGGTGGTTGCGATGTTTTTTTTATTAGCGTAAAAATCAACACCACAATTCACCGAGAGGGTCTTCTGTTTGAAAGCTATTTTGAACGAGAGTGAAAAAAATTAAAAATACTCCCAAACTTCATCTTCCAATATCAAATTAAAAGGTGGTTTTCTAAACATAGCGATATTTTTGAAATGCGTAGAAGTATTACCCATACCGCAATTATAAATCACTCTTCTTTTTGTGGGACGATGCACTAATCCATTAAGTGCACACAACAAACATATTGTTTCGTCCCATGCAAAGAAATTCATTATTGTATGTGAAGGTTGCCTCGGAGCTGTCACATCTATTCGTCGTTTTATTTCGTCTGTAAATGCAGTTTTCACAAATTCCATATATGTCTCTTCACTCATTGAATAGCAATGAATCAATTGACGTAATATGGGTTCGAGTTTATCTGCGGTGGTAGCCCATCCCCACCCCTGAAATCTGGTACAAGTATCTTTTTCACTTTCCACAAGAAAATGATGACCATATACTGAAAATATTTTCGGATCATTTCTAATAACATCAAGTTCCTCCCTAAAAACACTCACAGCATCTCTAGCTGGAAAGCAGTCATCTTCTAAAATCAAAATGTCTCTATATTTAGAACACATCTCGAGAAGCCCTATAATTATCATTTTTCGAAATCCAAAATTACCTCTTTGAACACTGAGACGCTTAACGGGATAAAGCTTAACAATTTCAATAGTTTTATTGATTTTTTGTCGTAACTCAGAATTCCCTTGATCACCATCCAACCATACTTCCGTGTATTTTAAGGCATCTTGCTTACTTAGGCTTTCCAACACTGACTTCAATGTATTAATTCGAGTATGACCATAAACAATGATTCCAAATTCTTCTTTATTACTGTCAGTTTGAGCAGTAAAAAAAGGATCAATGATTTGTAATTTACTAGAATTAGACGTTGTTAAAGGATTCTTTAATAACAAATCGGGTGAATATCCTGCATTCTCATTAATAAAATATTTCAGTTTATCTAAATAAACCTTTTTTTTGGTAATATTTTTATCATGCACAAGCATAGACTCTGCTGTATCACATAAACTTAGTGCAACATCCTTGTGACCTTTTTTGTTTTGTAAAATTGCCTCATAACATTTCGACCAAAACAAAGAAGGCAAAAAAATCTCACTCTTTGTTCGCTTATCAATATCTCTTTGCTGCAATTTATTCTTATTAGTTGAGTTATAATGCATTTGCATTTCAATTGAAGGAACAAGACAGTTATGGGCGCCTTCCAAATTACCATCAAAAATAAATTTAAAAAAATTCTTTGTCTCTGCCTTAGTTTTAATTTGATCGAACTTAATATCAGCTTCAAAATATGCATTTTTTACGCGATCAATTAATTTCGCTAGCATTGGCTTTTGCTCAGAACTTTTATATTCTTCAATAAATCTTTCATGCCATAAAGAATTTGGATAATCAATTAGAAAGAAATCACCAACATGCTTTAAACCAGAGTCTTTAAGCACATGCCATGCGCGTCTTCTCCATTCCAATACGTCCATGTATTTTTGGTAATTAAAATTATTCATGGTCGAAGAGGAATTTTCAAGGTATTTGTAAACTACTTGATCTACGATTGTAATCTTTTTTGCACGCGTCAATATATCAACAAGGAACAATGCGTCCTGCCCCATTTTCAGGTCAGACGGCCATGGGCATTTTTTTACCAAATCACGCTTGTACAAGTATGACCAATGCCCCTCCACTGTAGTAGGTCCTGTTAAGAGTTCAGCAGTTTTATATAAATTTGTTTGTATAATAGGCTTATTCCGCCCACCAGCAAGACTATGTCTAGTTGGTTTATTTTTCTTGCCATGAAATGTTTGCTCTTTAATATACGCACCCCTGACCAGATCGCTTTTATGATTTTTTGCACAACCATAAAGAGTCTCAAGTGCTTTAGGCGGAATCATATCATCAGCATCAATATTAAAAATATACTTGCCTTTGGCATTTTTTATCCCAACATTTCTCGATGCACCACAGCCAACATTTATTTTATTTTTAAAAAGCTTAATACGATTATCCTTAGTCATATATTGCTCTACCAACAAGGCCGAGCCATCAGAAGAAGCATCATCAACACATATCACTTCAATCTCACGAATGGATTGGCTACAAATACTTTCCAGGCAATTAACAATAGTATTTTCAGAATTGAAAAATGGAAGTATTAAACTAATTAATGGCAACTTATTATCTATTAACGATACACTCCACTCATAATTCTTTTTGTTAAACCCAGGATGAAATGTTGCTGTTTTATTCATTTCTTCTGAATATTTTTGTAAGGCCTTAACAAACAGAGATTCATTAATGTACTTCTTTGCTAAGTTTTCCATTTTAGGAAAGCTATGACTGTCTCTATCAATTAGACAGTTTCTGATTTCATTGTTCTCCAAAAAAGGGAAAAACTTCTTAAACATCAGTTCCCTATCGTACATCAATCCATCTTGGCAAGTATTTGACACGCCTGAAATACGAAAATTCAATAACGGGAGAGGAACTTCATATACTGTATAATTCGCCTGGAATAATCTTATCGCAAAGTCCCAGTCTGCAGTAATTACAAGGCCTTCAAAGTAGTTACCACATTGGTTATATATGGCACTAGAGACTAACATCGTCTCATGACGAAGCACCATCCTGATATATATACTTTCATCAAATTCTATGCTTCTCATATTGCCCAGAATTTTATTACTTTCACCAACTCTCTGGGCTAGAGCACACACAATATCACAGGAGCTATAATGTTTTGCCTGTATTAATATTTCCACACATCTCTTTTCATACCAATCGTCTGAGTTTAAGATCAAAATATAATCCCCTGATGCTAACTCCAGCCCTTTATTCATAGCATGATATAGACCACGATCGGTTTCTGATAGAAAGTAATCGACGGAATCCTGGTATTTTTTAATAATATCAAGTGTCCCATCTGTTGAACAGGCATCTATTATAATGTATTCAATGTTTGAGTATGTCTGTTCAAACACAGACTTCATGCATTGTTCAATTGTCTTCCTGGAGTTAAGACAGACCGTAATAATTGTAACCAATGGCATATGGGGTAAAGATCTTTTAAACTTCCCCTTAATTCGTAACCCACCCTCATCGATTCTTGTTTCAGCCTGATCAGGGTATTGAAAATAGCGACCAACAACAGGATTTGCTTCATTAAATTCTGGAGCATTAGAGGTGATGTTTTTTTGAGTCGAATATAGCATTTTAAATTTAAGCCTCGTCCGCAGAATCTGTGGGTATTTTTCTTAAAATTTACACTGCCATTTGATAGAAGATCCACTTTGAGGAGCACCTATAACAAGAGAAAGCTGACCAATCAAGGCCAAGCCCTTCGGGTGCTTCACTTCGTTACGCAGCCTTGACAGGCCAGCGTTCTCTTGTTGAACCGGCAGTTGCCGATGGCGAAAGGACGCCATTTCCTCACCTCTGGCTCAAGGACTTTTGGAAGCTCAGTATCGGGTCTAAGTGTTCATTTTAAACTGATAGTGAAAAAAACATCGTAATAGTCAGCCATATAATTTGTAATTTCAGACAATTACTGCGCTAGCGCACTAAAATCCACCCACAGATTCTGCGGACGAGGCGCCTTTTTGCCACATTCAGGGCACT
>DILB01000013.1:21799-48669 GCA_002424815.1 Caryophanales bacterium UBA5603 | reverse complement strand
GCAAGAATTAACAAAACCTATTTGGCGATGCCATGTACAAAAATAAATCCACTTGTTTCAGTGGATTTATCAGGAATTTATGATACTGAAATTGTGGTTGTTTCGAAAAACGGATATGTGCTGAAATTCCCAATCGATGAAGTTTCGGTTCTTGGATTAAGTGCTCGTGGTGTCAAAGGTATGAATCTTCGCGAAGATGAGATGGTAGCGGCTATGTATGTTACTTCAACTTCCAAAGACGAAATAATACTTTTGACAAATCGTGGTGCAGTTAAACGTGAATTTGTTCAAAATATTGAAACGGGTCATCGTCCGGCAAAAGGGAAACTTTATTTAAAAAGTGTTAAAACAAATCCTTATGAATTTGTTGGCGGATCCTCCATCAATATGTTCTATTTAAAAGATTATGTTACTTTAAGAATCGAACTTGAAACGACCTCATTAATCATCCCTGGTGATGAACTTAAACCAGACAAATATGAACATGGTATACCTTATGTTGAAAGAGATCAGCTTCCTATTGCGCTTCGAATTGATGAAAAAGATCCAACAGTCATTGAGAAAATACTCATTAAATTGTCTCGCGAACGATTAGGAAATGTGATTTCTGATGAAATTACGATCGTTTCGTCTCCAGAAACAGATTTAGAAGAAGAAATCGAGATTCCCTCTATTGAAGATGATAACTCCGTCATGTGGGAGCTTGAAAAAATTATCAATACAAACAAAAATATTGAGGACGAAGAAGAGGAAGATAATGAAAAAGTTATTCAACAAACCCTTTTTTAAGTTTCAGTAAAATACACAATTACATAACAGAGATTATGTTATAATATTTTTGCTATTTATTAAGGAGAAACATACATGAAAAAAATACTTACATTCATTTTGATTTTTGCGCTATCACTGATTACTTTCGGTTGCGATTTTTTTGGACCCATAACAACAACCTTGACTGAAATAGAAGATACTGAACCAGAGGTTTGGTTGACCGTTTCTAATGAAGAAGAATTACGGTCAATGGATGTTACAAAATCCTATCGCTTGACAACTGATATTGATTTAGATGGCGCCGAATGGACACCCATTGGTAGTTATAATAATCCTTTTTCAGGATGGTTCGATGGCGATGGACATACCATTTCAAATTATGTCATTACGAAAAAAAATAATGATTATAACGGTCTTTTTGGTGTCGCAACAGGAAACATTAAAAACTTGACGATAACCAATTTTAGCATTTCTTACAACTCTGGATTCCTCACTTACGCCGGCGGATTAGTAGGTCATATGACCGGAGATATCGACCAAGTCTCTGTTAGTGGGAATATTGACATCAGAAACACTGAAAGCAATTCATATGTTGGCCTGTTAAGCGGTTTTCAGACAGCTTTCTTATCAGAGACATTGACTGTAACCCAATTTGTTGCCGGCGAAGTCACGAATGTTTCTGCAAAAGGCACGATTTCTATCGATGGACAAAACTTTGTTTATGTCGGAGGTTTGGTCGGGAAGGCTTATAATGTTCATTTTAATAATGCTTCTGCTGAAGTTGAAATACAGGCAGTATCAAGGAATTTCAGAGCATATGTGGGAGGCCTTATTGGGCATAACTTCGGAGGAATCTTAATAAATTATGCTGAAATTGTTGATACAGTGGATATCAGTATTGAAAACAGTTATGCAAATTCAGTTATCAGCGTTGCAAGCGAAGGAACTTGGACGAGTGTTGGCGGTTTGATAGGGTACAATCAATACGGTATTATCGTTAATTCCTATGCTTTTAGTGAAGTAACTTTAATTTCTGATGATCGATATTATGTCGCTGGTTTAATTGGAGAAGATTGGTTTGGAACAATCAAAAATAGCGTTGCAACCATCCAAGTAACTTCGACTGATTCACTTTCTGAGTCTGAATCACTGCATGTTTCTGGTCTCATTGCATCGATTAACGCTCAATCAGTCATAACAAATAGTTATTTCAAGATTCACTATGACGGTTTGCTTAAAACAACAGCGGGATCTATAGTTTCTTCAAGTGATCTTATTTTATTGACTTGGTATCAAACCATCTTAACATGGGATGATAATGAAGTGATTAACACGGCTATAACTATTTTATCTCAAGTCGATAACTCATAGTTGACTATGACCCAGGAGAAATCCCGGGTCTTCTTTTTGTGAAACGATTAAATGAAATTACGAATGATTATTAATGTCATTTTTTGTTTTATGAATATGTTTATTTGAATTTCTGCTATTAATTGTTGTCTTTTTTATACTCAAACATAGGCAGATATAGTATAATACTTTTAGGTGATTAAATTGAAATGTCTCGAAAATATTGCTAAAAAACAAATTCCTAACGATGTGATTATGAATTCATTAAAACTCTATAGAGAAATCGGAAAAAACAGCCATTATACGACGCTATTTGCGTCAGATTTTGATTTTCTTTCAAAACAGATGATTTTTCATGAATCCTATAGTTTTTATCGATGCTTCTACGCATCCACCAAAATTCCCGAGTCCCGTTTGAAGTCATTGCATCTCGATTCAACCAAACCAAAAAATCGTGGGGAAACTCTGTATAAAAATATCATTGAAATCTTTAAAATTATACACGCGCCCAGAAGAACACCTTTTGAACTAACCGTCGCTGAAATTAATAATCTTGTTACTTTATTATATAAAGATTACTATTCGAAAGATCAATTGACCTATCAAAAAACGGAACGCCACAAGCATTCGTTGCTTTCTACTGAATCGGTTTCAAAGCGTGAACATCTGGAATCGATGATCCATTTATATGCTAATATCAAAACAGATGGCGAGTATGAATCCTCATACGTGAATTTAAATTTTATGGTTGATTATATGAATATGGATATTTATAAGATTCCTGATGGCGAAATAGTTGCGCTATTAATATATTATATTATTTGCATGCAGGACAACTTTGTTGTTTCTCAATATATTTCATTCTTCTCAAAATTACTCCTTAATTTAAAAGAATATAACACCGCGAAAGATAGTGCGAAAATGAATTGGAAAGAAGGATATGCAGAAATTATGCCTTTGCATCGACTTTTTCTAAGAATGTATTATGAAATGTATTTGGAACTTGAAGAAAACGCAAGAGATTACGAGTATGAATCAAGTCTTGAAATATCAAAATCAGATTATGTTGAAAATACAATCGATAAATTAAATCAGATATTCTCTAAAGAGGATATTCGACTAAGACATCCTTTGATTTCTGATTCAACCATTAATCGCACCTTAAAAAGAATGCAAGAAGAAAATAAGATTCGACCTTTGGGAAAAGGTAGAAGCGCTAAATGGGCAAAATTATACCAAAAAGAAACAAAAAAGACTATTTTAAAACAAATGAATCTTGATTTGGGGGAATAAAAAAATGAATGAAATTAGCAAAATCATTGCCAATGCTTTACTAGAGGACATGCCTAATGGAGATATTACAACCGATACTCTTTTTACGAACGAATCCTCTCAAGCACGATTTATCGCAAAATCATCGGGTATTATTTCCGGAATTTTAGTTGCTCGAGAAGTTTTTAAACAAATTGACGAAAATATTCATTTCGAAATATATAAAGAAAATGGGACCTCTGTTGTAAAAGGCGATACAATCGCAATGGTTTCAGGATTGACGAAGTCCATCTTAAAGGGTGAACGGGTAGCGCTGAATTTTATGCAAAGAATGTCAGGAATTGCCACTTTAACTGCACAGTATGTTGCACAAACGATTGGCACAAAAGCTTTAATACTCGATACAAGAAAAACAACGCCCAATTTCAGAATCCTTGAAAAACAGGCAGTTAAAGATGGTGGTGGGATGAATCATCGGATGAACCTCTCGGAAATGGTTATGCTAAAAGACAATCATATCAAAGCTGCCGGATCCATTACCAAAGCTGTTAATATCGTTAAATCTAAAATTCCATCCACCATTAAAATTGAGATTGAAGTAGAATCTATTATCGAACTTAAAGAAGCACTCAAGACACCCGTGGATATTATCATGCTGGATAATATGAGTGTCGGCATGATGACGGAATGTGTTTTAATTAATCATGGAATTAAGAAATTAGAAGCGAGTGGTAATATGACACTTGACCGAATCCATGAAGTTGCAAAAACAGGCGTTGATTACATCTCTGTTGGCGCGTTAACACATTCTTATTCTGCCCTAGATATTTCCTTAAAGTTTCTTTAGAATTTTGCCATTATCCCTATGAAAATTTAAACTAATTCGATATAATAGAAAGTTAGGAAACTGGTGATAAGCATGCTCAAAGCGAAATACGGCTGGAATGTCGCTGTCGATGGTTTAGTATTAGACGAAGATATTTTCAACCATATTCTTAAAAATCGGGGCATCGATGATGCGAACCGTTTTTTTAACATGGGCAAAGAAACGCTTCATGACCCTTTCCTTCTGAAGGATATGAACAAAGCAGTATCAAGAATTCTTCTTGCGATCTCAGCTGATGAACCGATTATTATTTTTGGCGATTATGATTGCGATGGAATTACAGCCATCAGTGTCTTGTATAGAGCTTTAAAGCGTTTGGGAGCTAATGTTGATTACGATTTACCTGACCGATTTAGTGATGGGTACGGACTGAACCAAAAAGCAGTTCAAAAAATCATAGAAAAAAAATATCGTTTAGTTATTACAGTTGATAACGGAATTACTTGTATCGAAGAAGTTAGAAATTTGCAACAAGCAAAAATTGATTGCATTATCACCGATCATCATGAAGCAAAAGATATTTTACCAGAAGCTTATGCAATCATTCATGCTAAATTGAGTCCGTTATATCCATGGAAAGAACTCGCTGGAGTTGCAGTGGCTTACAAGTTGGCTTGCGCTGTCTGTGCTTCTGAACATGATGATTTACTTGATTTAGTGATGATAGGCACAATCGCTGATTTAATGCCTTTAAAGGATGAAAATCAAGCACTCGTCAATCTTGGCTTAAAACAACTTGCAAAAACAACACATCCTGGCTTAAAAAAATTGATTCAACATTCACATCTCGATCAATTGAACGAAACTGCCATTGCTTTTAAAATCGCACCGAAAATTAATAGTAGTGGTCGCTTAGGTAAAGCCCTCGATGCTGTTAAACTTCTGGTTACAGATCAAGATGACGAAGCAAATCTTTTAATCCGAGACATTGAACAAAACCATTCTACACGGAAAGATTTAACCGAAGAAGCCTTTCTGACATGCGAACGATTAATGAATCAATCAGACAATGTTCTAGTCATTTCTAGCACGAATCTTCATGAAGGTATTATTGGAATTTGCGCACAAAAAATGGCAGAAAAATATCAGAAAACAACTTGTGTCATTTGTTTTGATGAGGAAGGCATTGGAAAAGGATCTTGCCGAGCATTTGGGGGAGATAATATTTTAGAAATGCTCGATGCCAACGTGGATTTGTTAATCAAATATGGAGGGCACTCTCAAGCTGCTGGATTGACAATTTCAGAAAGCAATTTGACTTTATTTAAGGAACGCATGAATCTTCATTCAAGATTAGCCTCACAACCTATTTTGAATATCGATATGCGTTTAAAACTTTCTACTGTAACATTACCTACCGTAAAAACGCTTGAAAAATATTCGTTCTTTACAGGTACTTACCTTTTTGAAAATTTATCTGTCCGTTCTAAAAGCATCATGGCAGGAAAACATACTAAACTGGTTGTCATGGATGCAGATCGCAGCTTTGAAGCTATAATTTTTAATAATACTGATTATTTTTATTTGCTTGAATCAGGCGATATAGTTGATATTGTCGGCGGGCTGGTCATTAACCAATGGAAAAACAAAGAAACATTACAAATTATGATAAAAGATTTAAGATGCCAAACGTTCCAAGTTCTTGATTTTCGCAATCATCCAAAGGAAGTTCTTGACCCACGTTGGTTATCCAATGAAACTGTTGTAATAAATGATTATTACCTTAAAAATAATGATAATTATCAAATCGCAGGTAATACAAATATTAATACGGTTATTTTGGGTCCCTTCGAATGCTTGCCGGCTTTAAATAAAATCCTTTCAAAAGACGGATTAGGGCATATTTATAAAACAATACAAAATGTTCCAACCCTAGAGACTACGCATCTTGCATCATTAATCGGTAGTTCTGAGTGGATTGCAGAAGAAGCGATGATGATATTCTCAGAATTGAATTTAATTGAACGCCATGGATCAGTAATTAAAGTCCTTAAAACCGACAAAAAACGATTCCTCGATGAATCTTTGACTTACCGGCGATTGGCAGATACCAAAAAAACTTATGAGTTTTTGATGGAAGGAGATTTGATGGCCATCAAAAACCAATTGATGAAACATTCGGAGGTAAAACTATGAAATATACAGATTACATCAAAAACGTTCCTGATTTTCCTGTCACAGGAATCCAATTTAAAGACATTACACCGCTTATAGGCGATGGGGATGCTTATCGTTCAGCCATCGATGAGCTTGCTAATTTTGCCAAATCAAAAGGCGCTGAACTGATTGTAGGTCCAGATGCGAGGGGATTTATTTTTGGCTCACCCGTCGCATATGCTATTAATGCAGGATTTGTTCCTGTTCGAAAACCAGGTAAATTACCTCGAGAAACCATTCAATATGATTATGATCTTGAATATGGTAAAAACACGCTTGCCATGCATAAAGACGCTATTAAACCTGGCCAAAAAGTAGTTATCATCGATGATCTTTTGGCCACGGGTGGGACCATGGAAGCTACTATTAAATTAATAGAGGCTGCAGGCGGAGAAGTTGTCGGACTCGGTTTTTTAATTGAACTCCTCGAGTTGAATGGCCGTGCAAAATTAAAAGGATTCCCTGTAAAAGTCTTAATTCAATATTAATTTTTATATAGGAGGATAAACAATGACCAAAGCTGATATATTCCGGCCATTGCAAAACTCCATATCAACTTACCTGACGCGTCCTGAACACCTAAGTTTCATCCAAAAGGCGTTTGATTTCGCGTTTGAAAAACATGATGGTCAACTTCGCAAATCAGGCGAACCTTATATCATCCATCCTGTTCAGGTTGCTTGTACGCTTGCTGAATATCAAGTTGATCCGTCAACGATTGCAAGTGGTCTTTTGCACGATTTGTTGGAGGATACTGACACTAAATACGATGAAGTTAAAATGTTGTTTGGTGAGGAAGTTGCCGATATCGTTGAAGGTTTGACAAAACTTCATCTTTTGCATTATGAAGGATCGAAGGCTTCTGAACAGGTCAAGAATCATCAAAAAATGGTTCTTGCTATGGCAAAAGATATTCGTGTGATCTTTGTTAAACTTTCTGATCGTCTCAATAATATGAGAACCTTGTCTCATCTCGACAGTGAAAGACAGATTCGTATTAGTCGTGAGACACTCGATATTTTTGCGCCCATCGCCCACAGACTGGGTATGTATCGTCTTAAAGCAGAACTTGAAGATTTAGCATTCAAATATTTATATCCCGAAGAATATTCAGAGATTGCACGCCAGATTAAGGATAAAAAAGGCAATCGAGAAGTCGATGTCAAGCTCATGCAAAAAGAACTGGAAGGTTTACTTAAACTAGAAGGTTTTCAATTATTTAGCATTAGTGGGCGTATTAAAAATATCTATTCAGTTTATCGTAAAATGCATATCAAAGATTTGGAATTCGAGGAAATTAATGACTTATTAGCACTTCGAATTATCGTCGAAACCATCAGCGATTGTTATCGAGCTATTGGAATTGTTCATTCTAAATTCGTCCCTGTACCGGGTCGTTTCAAAGATTATATTGCAATGCCTAAGCCTAACATGTATCAATCTTTACACACCACGGTCGTTTATCATGGCAAAATTTATGAAATTCAGATTCGTACGAATCAAATGGATGAAATCGCTGAAAAGGGCGTTGCAGCTCATTGGGCGTATAAAGAAAACCAAGGACAAAGCCGTAAAAACATTGAAGACATCGTTTCTTCAAAACTAAGATGGTATTCAGAGTTAATTAAATATACGGAAGAATCCAATTCTGATGAAGAAATTCTCAACATTTTTACTGATGATATTTTAAATGCGAATGTTTATGTATTTACTCCTAACGGAGACATTATTGACCTAACCGCAGGCGCTACACCTTTGGATTTTGCTTTTCGAATCCATACGAGAGTAGGAGAGAAAACAGTCGGCTCAATTGTTAACGGTAAAATTGTTCCTCTCGACTACACTCTTAAAACCGGAGATGTTATTGAAATAAAAACATCTCAAAATGCCGTTGGCCCCAATGATAACTGGCTTAAAATCGCAAAAACTAGCAACGCTAGAAGTAAAATAAAAAACTTCTTAAATCGTCAACGACGTGATTATTTGATTCAACGTGGTCGTGAAGATCTTGATAAAGAACTTCAGTCTCGAAGAATAACATTGACGTTGACAGACAAACAATGCAAAGATTTATTTGAGCCCAAAGGCATTCGTTCAATCGAAGATTTATATTACGAAATTGGTAAAAACGTCTTATCTCCAATCACTGCCATCAACACCATTACGGGTAAAGATGTTGTGACAGAAGATATGCTAATAGATCAAATCAACAAAATCCCAGATGCCAAACGACAAGGTAAACTTCGAACATTACATTCTGACATTAACGTGGTTGTTGAAGGGCTGACCAATCCTTCGGTTAAACTTGCAAATTGCTGTACCCCAGTGCTTGGAGATGATATCGTTGGTTTTATTACCAAAGGAACAGGAATTGTTGTTCATCGACGTATATGCAAAAATGTCGAGACCTTTGATTCTGAACGCTTAATCGATGTTTTTTGGGGACATAACACTCAAAAAAAATATGAAACCCAAATTAAAATCACTGTCATCAACCGAGACAATGTATTAGCAGATATTATCAATGCTACAACTTCTTCAAAAGGCAAAATCAATCAAGTGTCAGCTCAAGTAAATCGCTCAAAAGAAGGGATTATCAAAATGAAACTTGAAGTTGGTTCTGTCATCGAACTTGAGCATATTTTGACAAATATTGCAAAAATCAAGGGAATTTTCTCCATCGAACGGGTTGCTTAACATGAGAGCGATTGTTCAACGCGTATCGAGCGCAAAAGTTTCGGTTTCTGAAAACATATTATCTTCAATTGGGGAAGGTTATCTCGTTTTGTTAGGCGTTAAAGTTGATGATACCCTCATCGATGCACTATTTTTGGCTCGTAAAATTGCCAATTTACGAGTATTCGAAGATGCCAACGGAAAGATGAATCGATCGATTAAAGAAGTTCATGGCGTTATTTTATCAATCTCTCAATTCACTCTATATGGCGATGTTTCAGAAGGAAATCGGCCTTCTTTTATCAATGCGGCACAAGGGGATATTGCCTTACCACTCTACAATGCATTTAACCATTCTTTACGTCAAGATCACGGACTTATCGTTGAAACCGGTGCCTTCGGAGAAGATATGGCGGTAGAACTAATTAATAAAGGTCCAGTGACTATCATCATTGATAGTCGGAAATAGCCAATTATTGGTGTTTTTGTTTGACATTAAAAGGGTTTGATAATATAATCTTACTTATAGTAACAACATATAAAAATCTTGGAGGAATTATCATGGATAAAAAGCAAGTTGTATTTGATAAAATAAAGGAAATTATCGTGACTGAACTCGGAGTCAAAGCTGAAAAGGTTGTTTTGAACGCCGCTTTGGCTGATGATTTTGGTGCGGATTCATTGGATGCCCTTGAATTGTTCAACCAAATTGAAAGTGAATTTCTTGTGACAATTTCCGATGAAGCAGCTATGAAGATGAAAGATGTTAGTGATCTTGTTGATTTTGTTTTAGAACATGTTAGCGATAAATATTTTAACTAATTAATAATAATGACTTAGAATACCTCTTTATAGGAGGATATCGTCCTTGATGAGAGGACGATTTTTTTCAGAAAAGGAGCCCTGAATGATCAATAAAATAAAAGGGACATACGACCTTCTTCCCCAAGAGACCCAATCTTGGCAACGTTTAGAGTCCATCATATCTGCCGTCTCAAAACTCTATCATTTTCAAGAAATTCGCACTCCGATATTTGAAGCGAGCGAACTTTTTCATCGTGGTGTCGGAGATACAACCGATATTATAAAAAAAGAAACTTATGATTTTTTAGATCGTGGCGATCGCAGCGTAACCCTTCGTCCAGAAGGAACAGCGGGCGTGGTCAGAAGTGTGATTGAAAATAAATTATATGCTTCTGCAAATCTTCCTCTCAAGTATTATTATGTTGGTCCCATGTTTCGTTATGAACGTCCTCAAAAGGGTCGTCAACGTCAATTTCATCAATTTGGAGCTGAAGCGATGGGATCGTATGATCCGAAGCTCGATGCTGAAGTGATTGGATATGCTTCTACACTATTGAAAGCATTGAGATTGGCGAATGTGAGAGTCAAAGTCAATTCTTTAGGTGACAAAGCTAGTAAAGCTGCCTATCGCGACATTTTGTTAGATTATTTGAAACCACAAATATCAGAATTATGTTCTGATTGTCAACATCGATATTTGGAAAATCCACTACGTGTTTTGGATTGCAAAATCGATCATGACCATCCAGTCTTGATTCATGCTCCGAAACCACTCGACTCACTCAATATTGAAGATAAAGCTCATTTTGAAATGGTTTTGAAATATCTTGAAGCCATGAAAGTTCAATATGTTGTAGATTCATCCTTGGTCAGGGGATTGGATTACTATACTCATACGGTTTTTGAACTTGAAGCAGATCTGCCAACCTTAGGTTCACAAGCAACTTTAGGTGGTGGCGGTAGATATAATGATTTAGTTGAAAACCTCGATGGCCCTAGCTTTCCGGCGGTTGGCTTTGCCTTTGGTATGGAACGTCTCCTTTTAGCTATGGAAAGTGTTGAGCAGAAAATTGAGGAACAAAGAACCCATGTATTTATAATGCCAATCGGTGAGGAAGCTAAGATTAAATCTATGGAAATCGTGACGACGCTCCGTCATGGTGGGCTCGTTTGTGAAACTGACTTTTTTGATCGGCCCATGAAAGGGCAATTTAAACAAGCAGAGAGAATTAATCCCCAATTTATCTTGATTATTGGGGATGATGAACTGGCTAAAAATGTTGTCAATGTTAAAAACACTCAATCTGGCGAACAAATCCCTGTCAGTTTTGAGAACTTATATCAGTATTTGGTTCAAGCAATTCAAAGTGCATCACATGCATGCCAAGGCCATTGTGATGATTGTGATGATGATTGCCATTAAATAAAAAACCCATGTTTTTTCCTCACAATTATGCTATAATTGAAAAATGAAGGGCGTGATATTTTGAAGAAACAACCTATCTCTGATCAAACCCTGAATCGGATTATAAAGTATCTATCTATCGCGCTTTTAGTGATGGCGCTTTTATTCATGGCTATTCAATTTAAAGACCTTTGGAACTGGATTACAAGTGCCGTTAAATCTGTGATACTTCCAGTATCGCTTGCTTATCTTATTGCTCTCCTATTTTTCCCACTCATAAAATATCTTGAGAAAAAAGGAATTGGTCCACGAGGACTTTCCTTAGCGATTGTTTTTATTCTCGGTATAGGTATCGTGTTTGCAGGGTTCTTTTTTGTAACGCCTCTCGTCATATCTGAAATTAACAATTTCTTCTCAAATGATTTTCCAAAAGTCATTACTTACCTTACAGTTGATATGCGTGATGGATTTATATTGGGAACCGATATTTTTGATCGAATCATGGCTTATATCGAAGATACAAACATTATTGGCGAATGGTTGAACAATTTATTACCGACTTTTCTTGCCTCAGTTGGTAGCGTTGCGATTCCCATTATCACAACGATTGCCTTGGTTCCTATTTTATTACTCTACTATTTACTAGATTATGAGTTAATCACTGAGCGTATGCGATCAATCATTCCGCAAAAACATGAAAAAAATGTGGCTGAACTTGGATCGCGACTCAATCAAACGGTTGGTGCTTATCTTCGTGGTCAATTAATTTTAATGATTGCGATAGGATCGGTGGCTACAATTGTATATAAATTAATTGGACTTAAATATTTCTTTGTATTCGGACTTATTGTTGGTCTAACCAACATCATTCCTTATTTTGGAACTATTATAGCTGCCGTACCACCTATTACTTATGCATTTATCAGTGCTCCTGTTGGACCAGGTCCTTTATTGGTCCTTGCGGTCAATGTGGTGATTCAATTTATTGAAGGTAATATTTTCCAACCGATTATTATGGGTCGCCAATTGGAGATTCATCCAATTGTAATCATTATTTCCATCCTCTTTTTCGGTTCGCTATTCGGTGCGTTAGGGGTTGTATTTGCTTCGCCAATCGCTGCTTCCATTCGTGTTATTTGGAATTTCTTTAAAGAAATTAAAGCACGTAAGTTGAATCAACCCGATGAAGGCGTGGCGAACACAGGATGATTGATAAGAAGCGAAAAACTAGAATCTATTCTCAATACGAAATCAAAGTCATTAATTTCTATGCGACAATGATTTGGTTGTTGCCAATTATTTTGGTTGTCACTTATGTCTTTGAAATTGATCAGAAATTAAACATCAACCAGTTCATCTTTTGGCTGGCTATTGCCAATTTCATATTAACTTTGATTGGAACTGGTGTTTTACTGTTTCAACGTGATCTTCTAAAACGTCGCGTGAAAGCAGATTATCAAAATGAGTTTGTTTATTTGTTATTCATCTGCTCTTTTGGTGTCTTGGGATTAGTCGTTATCTATGACTACATGGGTGGAAATCGCCAATATATTGCAAATGTCCTTGTTGTTGTTGTGGCAGTGTTAATTTATATCTTGCTAAACCTCAACCGAAAATTCTTTAAATACGATTATATGAAAAAGAAATAACGGCTGCGCTTGCAGCCTTATTTGTTAGGAGTGTCAATGCGATTCAATCGATTAGAAGCTTTAGTCGGCCAAAAGTCCGTCAAAAATCTTAATCAAAAAAGAATCATGATTGTTGGCTTAGGTGGGGTAGGTTCATTTGCTGCTGAAGCGATTGCGCGAAGTGGCATCGGTGAAATATTTCTTGTTGACCATGATGTTGTTGATATTACCAATATCAATCGTCAACTGATTGCCTTAGAAAGTACGCTTGGGAAACCCAAAGTTGAAGTTATGAAGGATCGCATACGAGACATCAATCCCAAGTGTATTGTGCACACCTTTCAGTTGTTTTTTAATGAACAATCTTCAAGCAAAATTTTTTCAACGAATCCCGACTTTATCATTGATGCCATCGATACGATTCCTTCAAAAATTTTGCTTATTAGTCATGCTATTAAGCAAGCGATTCCGATTATTTCTTCAATGGGGTTTGCTAAAAAAATGCATCCTGAACAAATTGAACTGACAACACTTAAAAAAACAGAAATTTGTCCTCTAGCTAAAACGCTTCGTTATCAACTAAGACAAGCAGGATACACCTTAGATATACCGGTTGTATATTCTAAAGAATTACCGATTGAGTCGATGAATCAAGATATAAAACTTGGATCTTCTTCAACAGTCCCACCGGTTGCAGGTTTAATGATGGCATCATATGTCATCAATGAAATAATAAAAGAGGAGACATAAAATGAAAAAAATAATATTAGCAGGTGGTTGCTTTTGGGGTGTTGAGGCCTATTTTTCAAGACTTAAAGGCGTCTTAACGACACGAGTTGGATACACAGACGGAGATGGTGCTAATCCCACTTACAAGGAAGTATGCAATAGTTCTGGCCATGTTGAAGCCGTTTTTTTGACTTATGATGAATCGGTTTTAACCTTACAAACGCTGATGGATCACTTTTTTAGAATTATTAATCCAACTGAATTCAATCGTCAAGGTCACGATATCGGTGTTCAATATCGTAGTGCAATCTATTTTATTGATGTTGAAGATGAAAACCAAATAACTGAATATCTCAAAAAACTTCAGAAAAAATACACAAAAAAGATTTATACTTATGTAAAAGCAGCTGCACCTTTCTATGATGCAGAAGATTATCATCAAGAATACTTGGTTAAGAATCCAACTGGCTACTGCCATATCAATTTAAATTTATTGAAACCGGAAGAACGAAAGGAGTAATATCATGAACGTTGCTCTAAAAATTCATCCTGAAGTTCAGGAAGCCTTATCTAAAAATCAACCAGTTGTAGCATTAGAATCAACCATCATTTCACATGGAATGCCGTACCCTGAGAATATTCAAACTGCAAAGAAATGCGAAGATATTATTCGGGAACACGGGGCGGTTCCAGCGACCATTGCGATTATTGATGGTATCATTACGGTTGGCTTAACCCCAGATGAAATTGAACGAATTGCTCTGCCAACAGCAGAGGTTCATAAAACTTCCCGACGCGATATTCCCTATGTGGTTACTTCCAAAAAAAACGGAGCTCTCACTGTAGCAGCAACAATGATAGTTGCTCAATGGGCATCGATTCGTTTTTTTGCGACGGGAGGAATTGGCGGTGTCCATCGTGGTTCAGAAACTTCAATGGATATTTCAGCCGATCTTGAAGAACTTGCCAAAACGGATGTAACAGTCATTTGTGCTGGAGCAAAATCAATTCTTGATTTAG
This sequence comes from Caryophanales bacterium UBA5603, assembly GCA_002424815.1. GTDB lineage: Bacteria > Bacillota_I > Bacilli_A > Izemoplasmatales > Hujiaoplasmataceae > UBA5603. The sequence goes on along the minus strand of DILB01000013.1, from coordinate 33,971 downwards.
GAAAAACTTTGGAATATTTAGAAACTCGTGGTGTACCCGTTATCGGATATCAAACCAATGTTTTACCCGCTTTTTATACTCGCGAATCCGATTTTTACGTTGATTTTCGCTATGATACACCCGAATCGATTGCTGAATTTCTGAAAACCAAAGACAGTTTAGGTCTTCATGGTGGCACATTAATATGTAATCCAATTCCACAAGAGATGTCCTTTCCACGTCATTTAATTGATGAAGCAATTGAATCTGCTTTGATTGAAATGAATCAACTCGGAATTAAAGGCAAAGAGACCACGCCGTTTTTATTAAAACGCATTGTTGATATTACAGGAGGGAAAAGTTTGCTAGCAAATATTGCCCTCGTATATAATAATTGCGCTTTAGCAGCTGATATTGCTAAAAATTTTATAAAAGGACATTGATAGCATGAAACGAAATAATTATATTTCATGGGATACGTATTTTATGGGGGTTGCTTATCTTTCTAGTTTGCGTTCGAAAGATGACTCTAGTCAAGTAGGTGCTTGCATTGTAAACCAAAAAAACCGTATTGTGGGTATTGGATATAATGGTTTGCCCATTGGCTGCAATGATGATGAATTTCCTTGGGAAAGAGAAGGAGCATTTTTAGAAACAAAATATCCTTATGTTGTTCATGCCGAACCCAATGCGATTCTCAATGCAACGGTTCCTTTAGAAGGTGCAAAAATATATGTAACCTTATTTCCATGTAATGAATGTTCGAAACTTATCATTCAAGCTGGAATCAAAGAAATCATTTATCTTTCTGATAAATATTTAGGAACAGATACTGATTTGGCAGCAAAGAGGATGCTAAATGCAGCAAACGTAAAGACACGAAAGCTAGTAAACTTTAATCTATCGGTGAATATCAATGAATGAACTGACCAATAAAGCTTGGCCAATCGTACGTTTGCTACTCATTCCCTATCTTTGCCTATTATTTCTTTTAGTGTATCCTATACAGTATTATATGGATGCTCCTGGTGGGTTAGCTGAAGTTGAAAACCTTATTGAAATTGATTATAACCAAGAAAAAGTAGCCCAAGGATCGATATCGACAACTTACATTATCGTGGTTAATCGTCCTTCGTTTTTTCAGTTTATTGTGGGCTATTTTTCACCATACACGACTATTGCTGCCTTAACCGGTTCCTATGCAGATTATACCAATGAAGAAAGGTCTCAAATCAGTTATTGGGATAAATATACTTCGGTAGACGCCTCACTTATTGTCGCTTTTTTGGCTGCCCAAATCGATAACCCCGATATTACAATCAGTTATGTCGAAAAAGTTCTAGTTTATAGCAAAGCATCTTATTTATCGAATTATCAATCGATTGCTTTTGGGGATGAATTTATTAAAGTAGAAGGCGATAATGGAACGGTCACGGTAGTCAGTGAAATTGCCAATAATACTTTATTAAGTAACGCTTACGATTTCACTTTTAAAAATAGTAATAACGAAATGTATACAGTGACACTGACCAAAGATGCGACTACTAATAAATTTGGAATTACATTTAGAGCTTCATACTTTGTTGATAAAGAATTAACTTTCCCATCTTACCGTGTCGTAAATTCAAACATTGGTGGCCCGAGTGGAGGACTTCTTCAAACGCTAGCCATTTATAATATGCTTGTCAAAGAGGATATAACCCAAGGTTTAAAAATTGCTGGAACAGGAACAATTGGTTACGATGGATCCGTCGGTTATATAGGCGGAGTGAAACAAAAAATAGCCACAGCATACATGAATAAAGTCGACGTATTCTTTATACCAAGTTTAGATTCTAATTATTACTATGACAATTATGTCGAAGCTATAAGGGCCTGTGAAGAATTGGGAATTAATCCCGATGGATGGGTAATACCCATTGCAACGTTCGCTGATGCCTTGGATTACTTACAAGGGTTAGGTGAATGAAATGAAAGTATTTTTGAATAAATGTCGGCAACTTTTCAAAGATTTTTCATGGAAGGAAGTTCTTGACGCCCTTCTTGGGGGAATTGTTTATAGCACCCTTATCTTTGTACCAATTTATATTATCTTAGTTGAAACCGCGATGATTTTTATGCACCGATTAAATACTTTTGTTATTCTTATTACCTTTGCTGCAATGATGAATGTGTATACTATAAACAAATTAACCGCAAAAGCGCTCATCTTAAAAAAGCCCGATACCACAACCGATATAAAATCAATTTGGATGACTCATTCTTTGATTTGGATGACGATTGTATTTATTATTGGTCTGCTTTTCATTTTTGTTTTAATACCAATTTTATGGGTCTAGAGGAGTTGTGACATGATAATTTATCTTCTTGTAATTCTGGCATTAGTCATCATCGACCAGCTCACAAAAGCATGGACTGTCGCATCATTTGATTCGGTTGGACAGACCATACCCATCATTCAAGATTTCTTCCATTTTACTTATGTGAGAAATCCCGGTGCTGTTTTTGGACTGGGTGGAAACAGTGGATCCAATTATTTAATCTTTATTGCTTTTGGAATTCTAGGTTTAGGTATTTTTTCCTACTTATTCTATAAAAACGATTGGAAAGATCGGCGTCGGTGGTTATATAACATCAGTTTAGCGCTTCTCGTTGCAGGAACTTTAGGAAATTTTATTGACAGAATTTTTCAACCGGACCACAAGGTCGTCGATTTTTTAGATTTTCGTGGAATATGGGACTATGTTTTTAATGTTGCGGATATGTGCTTAACGGTTGGTATCTCAATTTTTATGTTTGATCAATTTATTTTAGATCCCCGAAGAATGAAGGCGGACGCAGATGCAAACCGAGTTTGAATATGCTATTGAATATGAAGTATTACCGACCGATGAATTGATGCGAATTGATCGATTCGTTACGCTCTTATTTCCTCAATATTCACGGACTTTAATACAAAAGATTATTAAAAATAATACCTTGTTAGTCAATGGTGATTCAATTAAAGCAAATTATGTGGTTAGACCCGGAGATTTTATTCAAATCACCGAGATTCCTTTGACCGAAATGAATCTTGTCGCTGAAAAAATGGATCTTGATATAATCTATGAAGATGATGATGTTTTAGTTGTGAACAAACCTTCTGGGATGGTTGTTCACCCCGCTCCAGGAAACTATGAACATACCCTCGTCAACGGATTGTTATATCACATTAATCAACTTTCGCAAGGATCTCATCCATTGCGTCCCGGAATTGTTCATCGAATAGATAAAGATACAAGTGGACTTTTGATGGTAGCGAAAAATGATGAGTCGCATCGAATTCTTGCGGAAGAACTCAAAGCTAAAGAAACTAAACGAGAATATCTTGCTTTAGTAAAAGGTGTGATTGGAAATCCAAACGGAAAGATAGAAGCACCGATTGGACGTGATTATAAAGATCGTAAACGTATGGCGGTTCATGAGTTTGGGAAACCCGCTGTCACTCATTTTGTCGTATTAGAAAGATTTTCTAACGCGACATTGATTCGTTGTATCTTAGAAACCGGAAGAACCCATCAAATCAGAGTTCACCTGGCATTTATCGGTCATCCAGTATGGGGAGACCCTATTTATGGAAAAAAAGCTGAATCAGATGACTTTGGGCAATTTCTTCACGCAGCCACTTTAGGTTTTACCCACCCAACAACGCATGAGTTTTTGAACTTTTCAGTTGATATACCCAAACCTTTTGCCGATATTTTAAGTAAATTTCGAAAAGACAATCAATAAAAGCTGCCTAATGGCAGTTTTTTTATTATTTTCTTCTTGAATATTATTTAATATAGCAGTATAATTTACATGTGACCGGGTGGTCACGATGATAAGGTGGTGATTTTTTTGGATTCGAAAGCATCAGTTTATGATAATATCATTGAAGCTGCGCTCATCGAGTTTGGCACAAAAGGATACTTAGTTGCTTCCACCAATGTCATTGCGAAAAATGCTAGCGTATCTAAGGGACTGATTTTTAAGTATTTTAGTTCAAAAGCAAACCTTTTTTATATTGTTTTCGAGAGAGAACTAAATTTCTTTTTAGAACAATATCGTGAGTTTAAAACACAATTGAAAAATGATATTTTTGAACAAATCATCGATATTGTCATTTGGAAAGGTCAATATGCAAAACGCTATCCTAATAGTTCTAATGTATTACTTGAAGGTATTGCCAATCCGCCTTTAGAAATAAAAGAACAACTACTAGGAAAACTTATTACGTTAAAAGAGATATCCATTTCTGATTTGATTTCAGGAATTGCATTTGATAAAACCAATCCAGAAATATCAAAAGAAACTGTCGCAAGAGTAATCAATATTGCAGTTGCAGGATTACAAGCGACATACATTGACAAAAACACAAATTTCGAAGTATTAGAATCGATTCGTAGTGAAAGTTTAGAATACTTAAAAATATTAATTAGAGGAATGGAGAAATAATTAACATGGCAAAAATATTTGAAGTGAATAATCTATCGTTTCGTTATCCAAAAGGTCGTGAAGATGTTATCAAATCGATTTCATTTGCAGTTGAAGAGGGAACCATTTTTGGTTTGCTTGGTCCTTCTGGAGCTGGGAAATCGACAACACAAAAAATCTTGACAAAATTACTGACAGGATATCAAGGTACCATAACATATAAAGGCAAAGACTTATCTTCCTACGATAAGAGTTTTTATGAAAATATTGGTGTTGGCTTTGAAATGCCGATTCATTTTGGAAAACTGACAGCCTTAGAAAATCTTGATTATTTTGCCCATCTATATAAAAACACAGGAGATTACATCGAATTACTCCGTAAAGTAGGTTTATATGAGGCAAGAAACCAATCCGTTGGTGAATTTTCGAAAGGGATGAAAATTCGTCTCAATTTTGTCAGAGCATTACTCAATAATCCTGATGTAATATTTTTGGATGAACCAACGAACGGACTCGATCCAAAGAATGCCAAAGTTATAAAAGACATTATTCTCGATCTAAAGAAACAAGGAAAAACCATTTTTATTTCCACCCATTTGATGGGAGATGTTGAACAACTTTGTGATCAAGTCGTTTTTATTACCAAAGGAAAAATCAGTGATATTGCAACACCAAGGGATTTAAAGCTTAAGTACGGGAAAAAAGAAGTATATGTGGAATATTTAAATAATCATGAGCGAAAACGCCAGACATTTTCTTTATCAAATATCGGTACTGATGAAGAATTCCTATCCTTGCTTAAAACCTATGATATTGAAACAATCCATAGTGGCGAGACCTCGATGGAAGACATATTTATACGTGTGACGGGTGAAGATAAATATGAATAACATTTTAAACCTTATTAAAGGGGAAATCATCCGTTTAGTAAAATATCGAATAATATTCTTCGGCATCTTAGTTTCCTTAATATGGATTTTAATCGTCGCTTTTCAAACTCCTGAACAAGCTAAAGGCTTAATTCCTCTATTAGTGGTTACTGACTCTGGAATGATGGCAATAATCTTAATTGGGGCGGGTTTTTATTATGAAAAACAAGAAAACACCATTAAGTCTGTCTTGGTATCACCGGTTTCATTATCGCAAGTATTGATTTCCAAAATTGTTTCTGCTGTCGTGATGGCATTCATTTCTGTGATTGTTGTTGTTGGATCTGCCATCATAATTCATGGTATTTCAGTATCAATTTTTGAACTGATATTATATGTGTTAGTGGTGGTCATCAGTCATACTGGCCTCGGTTATATCGTTATTTTAAAAAGCCCTGATTTTCTTGCTATGTTAGTCAAATTATCGGGCTTAATCTTAATTTTTTACTTACCTACGTTATTGGTCATATTGAAAATCATCCCTGAGAATTTAGAAATATTTGCTCTATTATCACCCACGTATTCAGGTGAACTTCTCATAAAAAGCACAATGAATCAAACGGATTTATTAACCAAATTGCTAGCGCTGGGATACTTAAGCGTACTTGGAATAGGTATTTATTGGCTGATTGTCTATCCCAAATTTAAACAGTACGCCATCCAAGGGTAGTTATCATGAAAAAATATATGACACTTTTTAAGTACGAAATGAAAAATATTATCAAAGACCCCATGAACTTGTTTATGCTGGTTTTTCCAATCTTAATGTTATTTATTTGTGGTTATTTACTTCCTGCGATTGTGAATAGAACTGCTGATCCCACATCCAATGCAAAGGCTATAGCGATGTTATTAGGTTTTATGATGTTGCTTTCAGTTGGTGGAATGTTTATGGGTGCCATGTTAGGATTTGCTTTGCTTGATAATCGAGATGAAAATATTCTTTTAAACATTGCAGTTACACCTATCACGTTATCAGGATATGCGATTTTTAAAATCATCTACACTTACATTTTTGCCGTAATCAGTAATTTTATAATGATTGGTGGTTTAAAATTGTTTGCGAGTGATGCCTACACCGTCAATTATGGAGATTCAGTCATCGGATTACTTGATACAATTCAAGTTGGGCACATAATTGTTTTTTCATTTGTTTCAGCATTGATTGTTCCCTTTGTGGCCATGTTATTAGCAGCTTTTGCTAAAAACAAAATTGAAGGGTTTGCCTATGTAAAAGCTGGTGGGATTTTTATTATGATACCGATGTTGCTTCTCTTGAACAGTTTTCAAGATGGAAAGCAGTATATTTTTGCTATTTTTCCAAATTTTTGGTCTATGAAGGCGCTTTTAAACTTGTCACTTAATCTTCAATCATCGGCCAATTTAAATTTTTGGGTCTACATGGTTATCGGAACCATTTATCCGATATTACTAGGAATCTTTGCTTTAAAAGTTTTTATAAAAAAATTAACTTAATAAGGAGAAAAAGAAAATGCCGTGGTATGGATGGGTTTTAATTGGTATTGCTGTCGTTGGTATTGGTTACTTGAAATTAAAATTTTTAAAAAAGATTACTTCACCAAAAAAAGAAAAAGAACATCACGATGAAGATTAAGATTTCATTTTAAATCAAAAACAGCGGAGAAATTCCGCTGTTTTTGATATTGTCACGTCTTGACCTTGATTTATGATTAAAAATCAATTATGATGGAATCATCAAATCTTTTTAAGGGAGACAGATATGAAAATCAAATTTTTAAGATTATTATTTGTTTTTACGATTTCTTTACTCATTTTAGGATGTGTTAATGCTAACACCATAAATGAACGTTTTACTGAGGCGGGTTACACACATTCAGAAGATGCAAGTACCTGGATTTCTAGTTTGCTTGCTGAGATGCAAAGAGAGGGTGTTGAAGTGACCGCACATGTTTATACAAACGGGTTAAGAGTCGCAATTGTATTGGAATTTGAAACAACAAAAGAACTAAGGAAACAAATAGATGAAAGTGAAACACTGCAAAGTTTAATTGTTGATCTAGAAGAATCTAAACTTATTATAGGCAATTTTCTGCTAATACCTGTCATTGCATTTACTACCGATGCTAGGAATGAGATGATTGATGTGTTTAATGGAGATTATAAAATTCCTAGTAAGTAAAAATCAAAAAAAAGAGACGATTGTCTCTTTCTTTTATTTTTTAGCTTCCTTATACAATAAATCAACAGCATTCCAGTTAATAATATTAAAGAATGCATTAATATAATCTGGACGACGATTTTGATATTTTAAATAGTAAGCGTGTTCCCAGACATCTAAACCTAAGATAGGTGTTCCATAAGCAAAAACAGGATCTTGATTAGGTGTTGATAAAATTTCTAATCGTTTATGGTGATTGACAATCAACCAAGCCCAACCAGAACCGAATCGAGTTTTAGCTGCCGTTGCAAATTGATTCTTAAATTCTTCAAAAGATCCAAAAGTGTTCATAATATCTTTCAACAAATCATCATTTGGTAATTGGCCGCCATTAATTTTCAATAAGCTCCAAAAGAGAGAATGATTATAATGACCTCCGCCATTATTCTTGACTGCAGTTTGAATGTCAGAAGGAACATTTTCTAAATCGACAAGCAGATCCTTCAAATCAAGATTATATAATTCTGGATGTTTATCGAGTGCAATATTCAGATTGTCGACATAAGCTTGATGATGTTTCGAATGGTGAATGGTCATAGTCAATTCATCGATAAAAGGTTCTAAAGCATTATACTCGTAACCAAGTTTTGGTAATTGATGTTTCATAATGATACCTCCAATAATTAAATTCATTTACATCTATAATTTACCATGGATAGGGGCTAGAAGCAAATCATGTGCTCGAAAAGTTAGTTTAATCTAACTAGTAATTAAAGAAAAAACCCACAAAAGGGTTTTAAAGTAAAATGTATGACTTCTAGTTGAGAATTCTTTCTATATTTTTAAAATTAATCTTGGCAATTTTTTGAAGAAAATCTTTTCCTTTTTTCATGACAACGAGTTTTGCGACAACATCGACCCCCGGACCCGCACCCAATGGAAGCGTAACTCCCGATAATTTATTCAATAGTTCCATCTGTTCAAGAAAAGTAGTTCTTGCAATAATACTTGCGACCGCAACGCTCAAATGTTCGTTTTCAGCTCTTTCTAAGAAAGTGATATTGGAATAAATATCAACCTCTTTTAAGTAATCAAAGTAAAGCGTCGGTGAACAAAATTGATCCAAGATAACATAATCAAAGGGTTCTTTGATTTTTTTAATACATTTTTTAATTGCATGATTATGTAAATAAGCCTTAATTTTATTCATATTGAATCCCTGTTGGGTTAACTCATTGAATTTAACATTATCTGTTACTAGGACAACATGAGGAATCATATCTTTTAATCGTTTAGCTATTTGTAACATGTATTCATCTGTCATTTGTTTTGAGTCGCGGATTTTCATTTTTTCCAATTCAGGAATCATCGTTTTTGAAACAAATGCGGTTGCAACAACAACAGGACCAAAAAAATCTCCCGTACCAACTTCATCAGAACCGATTGCTGAAGTAGAGTAATACTGAGATTTAACGATTGATTTTGGATGTAAAGATTGGTTTTCTTGAAATTCAAGAGATTGTGGGATAAATCCTAAGACATCAGACCACATTAAATATTCATCCTGTGCATTGATACCTTGAATCATAACTTTTAGTGTTTGAAAAATGGTAATCGTCGTATCAGCATTTTTAAACATCATTAGGATTCTTGGATCGTTGTTTTCAGATGAAACGGATTCATAATGTTCCAAAAAGAGCGGAATGTCGCTTTTTTTAATCGAAAAAACATAATTCATAATCTCACATCCCGGGTTACATTTTAACATAGATTGTGTTAAAATAGAAGACAAAGACGGGTGAATAATTATGCACTTTAATCAAACCGTGTTGGAATTTCCAAAGATTTTGACACAAATCCGTTCTTTTGCAGAAACGGATGCCGGTAAAATCGCTGTAATGAAAATCGAACCGATTGACAATCAAGAATTAATAGAACTCTGGTTGGGTGAAGTTACAGAAGCAAAAACGATGATTCAAAGATACGATTCCTCGCCTATGGGCGGGGTTTTAAACATTTCAGATTCCATCAAAAGAGCTCGCCTGGGTTCAACATTAGGTATTGAAGAACTTCTAAAAATTGTTTCCTTAGTCGAAGCGGTATCAAACAATCAACGTTTCATTCGAAAGATACGCCAACTTGAGATTTCTAGTATTTTGTTAAATCACTATTATGACGAATTAATCCCATTAATCCCTATTAAGACAGCCATTGATAAATGCATTGATGTCAAAGGGGGGGTTTATGATGATGCATCAGAAGAACTTTCCGCGATTCGTCGTAAATTGACAATCAATCAAAAAAGAGTGACTGAAAAAATGGAAAGTTTGTTAAAGAGTGAATCAATTAAATTAACAGATAGTATTATAACAATCAGAAATAACCGACTTGTGTTGCCTGTACGAGCAGAATTTAAAAATAATTTCAAAGGGATTATTCACGATCAATCAAGTTCTCGCGAAACAGTGTTTATTGAGCCAATGGCCTGTGTTGAAATTAATAACCTGATACAATCTTTGTACATTCAAGAACTTGAGGCAATTGAAAAAATATTACAAATGCTTTCGGCAATGGTGGGAGAATACGCCAATGAAATCGAAACTGATTTTTTGATTTTAACGCAACTTGATGTTATTTTTGCAAAAGCAAAATATGCAATTCAAAGCGATTCAATGGCGCCAATGATTACATCTTCAGAAATTAATCTACGTCATGCCCGTCATCCTTTGATACCTAAAGAGCAAGTTGTGGCAAATACAATTCATTTTCATCAATATCATTCAATAATTATAACTGGACCAAACACAGGAGGAAAAACAGTTGTTCTTAAATTATTAGGACTGTTATCTATCATGGTGCAATCAGGAATCTTAATTCCCTCAGAAGAAGGATCTAAGACAATGATTTTTTCGAATGTATTCGCCGATATTGGTGATGAACAATCCATAGAGCAATCATTATCCACTTTTTCTGGACATATAAAAAAAATTATTGAAATTCTTGAAAAAGTAGACAATCGATCTTTAGTTTTACTTGATGAACTTGGATCAGGGACAGATCCAAAAGAAGGTGCTTCTTTAGCAATCTCCATTATGGATTACTTACGAAATAAGAACGCATACACGATGGTAACGACGCATTATCCAGAGCTCAAACTTTATGCTTTTAATTTAGATGACACAGTCAATGCATCTGTAGAGTTTGATATTGATACTTTAAAACCTACTTATCGTCTTCAAATTGGCACGCCAGGAACTTCAAACGCTCTTGAAATCGCTACACGATTAGGGTTGCAGTCTGAAATTATTGAGCATGCAAAATCCGTATCGCTTTCATTTGATACAGAAATTTCTATTCTAATGAAAAAGATGGAAATTCAAAGTTTAGAATTGAATCAAGAAATCGAGGAGTATCGACATAAAAAAACCATATTAGACCAAAAGTATCATGAAGTTCAAAAAACGCTCGATACAACGAAGGAAAATCAAAATAAAGTATACAAAGAACTTGAACACTATAAATCAGAAATAATAGAAAAGGCCAAAACAGAGGCTAATGAATTAATTAAGGAATTGAACGAATTAAGAAAACAAGAAAATTTCAAAGATCATGAGCTTGCGAAATTAAAACATGAAGTAAAAAATATGGGATCTAATCCGATACAATTAAAGAAAATCAATCAGCAGCAAATCGCTTTGGGTGATATTGTTACAGTCATACCTTATCAAAAACAAGGTATTGTCATGAGAAAAATTAGCCCTAACAAATATGAAATCCAAATGGGAATTTTAACTTCTGTTTTTAGTGAAGACCAATTGGAGTTTTCAGACCGTAAAACATCAGAGCAAAAAGTTCGTGTTTCTGTATCCAGAAGCAATTCAGCCAAAGCGGAACTTGACCTTCGTGGAATGCGATTCGAAGAGGCGATGAATGCTCTTGAAAAACATATCGATGATTGTTTAATTAACAATCTTGAATTCACTTATATCATCCATGGGTATGGTACAGGGGCGTTGCGAAAAGGTGTACAAGAACTAATAAGGACCAACAAGCAAATCAAAAATTCACGTCCTGGAGGCCAAAATGAAGGCGGTTCAGGCGTGACAGTGCTTTACTTCAAATGAGTGTGATAACCATGATGGAATTTTCACCTTCAAGCAGGAAACAATTTGAAAATTTACTTTCTCAAGGCTATGTTTTGCTTGAGTTTTATGCAAATTGGTGTGGCACTTGCCGAAGTGTCACCCGCATGTTAAAACATCTTGAAACCAAGAAATGTCTTGAAATTATCCGTGTTGATATTGATACAGCAAAAGATTTGTCTTCTCAATTTGAAGTTCTTGGAGTTCCTTTGTTAGTTCTCATGTATAAAAATGAAGAAGTGATGAGGATTGGCGGTTCCTTAAATTTTGAGGAATTTAAATTATGGATTCATTCAGTGGATGAGTTTAAAGAATTGTCTTAGGACGATTCTTTTTACATAGGAAAAATCTTTATTAGCAGTAAGATTTGTGGTATAATTTTGGATATGATTTGAGGTGTGCTCATGAATGGAATCCTCTTAATCGACAAGCCGGCAGGATTAACGAGCCATGATGTCGTCTATCAATTACGTAAACGATTAGGAACCACTAAAATTGGTCATACTGGGACTTTAGACCCAATGGCT
>DILB01000013.1:0-21719 GCA_002424815.1 Caryophanales bacterium UBA5603 | reverse complement strand
ACTGATACGGATGATATCACTGGAAATCAAATTGACACTTTGGATGTCGACTCGATTGATGTCGAGGAACTTAAGAGGGTCTTAGAATCATTTTTAGGTGATTCAATGCAAATTCCACCTGTGGCTTCTGCAATTAAAATCAATGGAAAACGAGCTTATGAATATGTTCATAAGAATTTAGCCCGTCCTCAAATGGAACCAAGACCGATATCCATTTTCTCATTAATTTTAGAAGATTCAATGACAAAAACGAATCAATTTGTTGAAGTATCAGTGTCTGTTTCATGCTCGAAAGGAACGTATATTCGTTCTTTAGCACGGGATATTGGTGCCAAAATGCATCTGCCTGCAACTTTGTCAAATTTAAGAAGGATTCAAGTTGGCAATTTTGTTATTGAAGATGCAAAAAGGATTGATGAAGTGTCAACTGAAATGATTGAATTTATAAATCCACTTAAGCATCTAGATTTTCCAGTAGTATATGTCATAGATGAATATTTGCCAAAAATTAAAAATGGTGCATTTCTACCCACTGATATCTTTGAATCTCAAGAAGATTCGCTTGTTTGTGATAAAGAGGGTAATCCGCTTGCTATTTATACCTTTGATGTTGAAAAAAATATTATGAGACTGTCGGTGTTGTTATAATGCAGATTAAAATACTTAAATTTGATGATCATATCAATGAAACTGGATTAGTCATATCCCTAGGATTCTTTGATGGCATGCATATTGCCCATCGAACTTTACTTGACAAAACTTTAGAAATTGCGAAAACTCAGAATTTAAAATCAGGAATTATGACTTTCTCAACACATGTATTGTCATTTATTAAAAACCAACCCTTTCATCATTTAACAAATCTTGATGAAAAAGCTAAAAAAGCTCAAGCAATGGGCTTTGATTACCTATATATTTTTGAAGTCACAAAGGATTTGATTTCACTTGATTACCTTACTTTCATTCAAAGATTTTTGAGTTGCGCTACCATTGTTGTTGTCGGCTTTGATTTTACTTTTGGATATCGTGGATTAGGTAATGCAACCACGCTTCAAAATTCTCCGAATTTTAAAACTATTGTACTAGATGAAATGGTTTATGAAACTGAGAAAATAGGGTCAACGCGTATCAGAGAAGCACTATCAAATGGAGACATTACTTTAGCGAATCATCTGTTAGGTTATCAATTCTCAATCTCTGGCACTGTGATTTCTGGTAAGGGAAGAGGAAAATATTTAGGATTTCCTACGGCGAATATTGATTATGATGGATATTTTCTACCCAAATCTGGTGTCTATGCAACAATAGTTACTGTTGATGGGGTTGAATATGAATCAATGGCTAACATTGGTGACAATCCAACTTTTTCAGACAAATTTGTGACGTTTGAAGTTCATATTTTTCGTTTTTCTCAAAGCATATATGGTAAAGTTGTTAAAGTAGAATTTATTGAATACATCCGAGAGGAAATAAAATATCGTTCAACAACTGATTTGATACAGCAAATGCATCTTGATGAGAAAGTAGTTAATGAAATCTTCAAAAAAAAGAGGTCACTGTGATGAAAAAAATCAGCAAAGCTTTTTGGATTACTTTAGGTATTGGCGCACTTTTCTTTATCATCCTTGTGTTATTATCAAGTGTTTTGGATCTAGGTGAAAGAGTGGGACAAATCCACCCATATCTTGCCTATGCATTTTATGCATTTTCGGCAATTCTGTTTTTGCTTCTGGTTGTAAGGCCAATTTTTATTGTCGTTTTTTCTCCGACTTTTTCCATGGATTCTCTTTTCGATGAAGAAGCCAATGCACGAAAGAACTATCACATGTATAAAAAAGTCGCAAACAATTTACTTTTGGAAGATTACTTGAGCCAAGAGGAAAAAACAGCTTTAAAAGATGCGATATCGGATCCCTTAATGCTCAAATCAATCTTAGGAAAAATCTTCGATGAAACGATAAAAAAAGAATTGAACAAAATTATCGTTAGTCACGCTGAAACAGTGTTTCTTTCAACAGCCATCTCACAAAACGGAAGATTAGATTTAGCGGCAGTATTAATCATTAATTTACGATTGATAAAAGAATTAGTGATAAAATGTGGCTTCAGACCCAGTTATGCAGCTTTAGGAAAACTGTCACTGAATGTAATGAGTGCTGCCGTTATCGCTGAATCATTGGAAGGTATTGATTTAAATGAATTGTTTCCTTCTAAAGGCCTTCAAGCACTAAATGAAATTCCTTTTATGAAAATTTTGACAGGATCGTTAGCTCAAGGTGTTGGGAATGCTTTACTATCGCTTCGTGTTGGAATTATCTGTCGAAATTACTTATTCATGAATTTAAAAGGGATGACCAAAAAAGAACTAAGAAAAAACGCATTTGGCGAGGCGATTATCTTGTTGCCAAGTGTTTTAGTTGAGTCGGTTAAAAGAATGCCATCTCGATTACGCTCTGTCTTCGAAAAAATCTTTTAAAGTTCAAAAAGATTGATTTAGCTACCTTGATTTGTTATAATTAAACTCGCGATTAAAATCTATTGGAGGAAACAAATGATTATTGATAAACTCAGCGGTTCAAAAGTTCGCTTTGAAGTTACCGTAACCAAAGAATTGTTCGAACATGCACTTGACCATGCTTTCGAAGAAATCAATCAAAAAGTGGAAGTTAAAGGCTTTCGAAAAGGTCACACACCAAGAAATATATATGAAGCGAAATTTGGCGTTGAATCGCTTTATGAAGAAGCAATTAACCACGCAATGCAAGATACTTACTATGATGCAGTTGTTGAAAACAACATTCAAGTCGTTGCTCAACCAAAAATTAATTTAGATTTCAAAAAAGTAAAGCGAGGCGAAGACTTCACTTATGAAGTTGTTGTTGCCGTTAAACCAGAAATCATCTTAGGTGAATACTTGGGCCTCGAAATCAAAAAAGCATCGGATGAAGCGACTGACCTTGAAATCGATGCAGCTATCAATAAAGAACTATCTAAAAATGCAGAGATGGTGCTGAAAGAAAATGGGACTCTTGAATTAAATGATACTGCTGTTTTTGATTTTTCTGGTTCTGTTGATGGTGTTAAATTTGATGGAGGAACTTCAGAAAATTATGAACTTATCATTGGTTCTGGTCAATTTATACCTGGCTTTGAAGAACAAATGATTGGCATGGCTCCAGAGGCTGAAAAAAACGTTGTTGTTACATTCCCAGAAGAATATCACGAAGCATCATTAGCAGGTAAAGAGGCTGTCTTTGCTGTTAAACTTCACGAGATTAAACAACGTGTTGTTCCTACCCTTTCTGATGAATTTGTTTTAGAATTGAATATTGAAAATGTAAGTAATATCGCAGAATATCGTGCTCATGTCAAAGCGGACCTTGAAAAAGGTAAAAAAGAAAAAAATGTTAACGAAACAACCAATAAAGTCATTGAGCTTGCTTCTCAAAATGCTACCTTTGAAATACCAGAGGAAATGATTAAAGAAGAAGCAGATCGCCTAAATGAATCAACAGCCCGTCAAATTAAACAATACGGATTAGATTTTGACATGTATCTTCAATATATGGGCAAAACGAAAGAACAATATTATGAAGATCTTCAAGCACAAGCGACAAAGACCATTCGTTCACAACTCGTAGTAGAAGCTATCGGTAAAAAAGAAAAACTTGAAGCTTCTAAAGATGAAATTAATGCAAAATACTTAGAAATCGTAGAACAATATAAAAGCCAAAATGTTACTTTAGAACAAGCTCAAGCAGCCATTCCAGAAACAGCGGTCGTTGATGAAATCATCTTTAAAAAAGCCGTCGATTTTTTAGTTCAAAATATTAAATTCATTGATTAATTCATGACTTCTTGAATTCCTCTGACTTCCGTCATGGGAATTCTTTTCTTTATCAGCAGCAAATGTTTTTGTTTGTTTGATGATTTGTGTTAAAATATTACTAGATGTAGCACACTGAAACAACACATCTTTTTGCTATCATCAATTTATTATGAATTCACTATACAAGAGGTGATTACGATGTACGATCAAACTAAAATATTTAATGACCGCTTACCGGCTGTACCTGTTAGGGGGGTCATTTTCTTACCAAATTCAGATGTTCGCGTCGAAGTCGGTCGTGATTTTTCTAAAAATGCTATTTTCGAATCGGAATCAAATCGTGATGGTTACGTCATATTATTATTTCAATCCAATCCTGAAATAGTTGAACCAGAATTTACCGACCTTATTGAGGTGGGTCTTTTGGCGAGAATTAGCGTGAAGATTAAATTGCCAAACGGAAATTTTAAAATTAAATTCGAACCAATTACCCGCGTTCAAATAAATGATTTAATTACAAAAGATCCTTACTATCTCATTGATTTTACATCGATGGTATTACGGCCTGAAAATCTTGATGAAGAACAAGTCCTTCTTAAAATGGTTACAAAAGAAGTGGTTGAAAATGCTGCTTACTTATTTCGGGACTCAAAAAAAGTTCTCGATTCCATGCAAGGTGGCATCACGAGTGATAAACTCTGTGACTTAATTGCTTCTGAATTACGAATTTCCGAAAATGAACGTTCAAAATACTTGGTAACCATTTCTATCAACAAGAGACTTCAGTATTTGCTTGAAGATATTGAAAAAGAAAAACAACTTCAATCCATTGAATCAAAAATCAATGAATCCGTCCGTAAATCAGCTGATCAAAACCAAAAAGAATATTATCTTCGTGAGAAAATGCGAGCAATTCAAGAAGAACTTGGTGATTCGAAACAAGATGATGTTTCAAAACTTCTAGAAGGTATTAACAACTCAGATATGCCAAAAGAAGTAAAAGAAAAGGCTTTAAAAGAGCTTAAAAGATATGAATATTTATCAGCCAATTCAAGCGAAAGTAATGTTGTTAGAACTTATCTTGAAACGCTCATCAGTATTCCGTGGCAAAAGACGACATCTGATGAAAAAGAAATTAATAATGCGATTAACAAACTTGAAGAAGCCCATTATGGACTCGATAAAGTCAAAGAAAGAATTATTGAATATTTGAGTGTTAAAATGCTAACTGGTAAAAATCCTCAAACAATTCTATGCCTTTCGGGACCTCCTGGCGTAGGTAAAACTTCACTTGCAAAATCGATTGCGAATGCTTTGAATCGCAAATTTGTTAAAACTTCATTAGGTGGAGTGAGAGATGAAGCTGAGATTCGCGGTCACAGACGCACCTATGTAGGCGCACTACCAGGTAGAATCATCAATGGTATGATTAAGGCCGAAGTTTCTAATCCAGTCTTTTTGATTGATGAAATCGACAAATTAACTTATGACGACCGAAATGATCCTTCATCAGCACTGCTTGAAGTGCTTGATCCGGAACAAAATCAATTTTTTAGCGATCATTACGTTGAAGAAAATTATGATCTTTCAAAAGTTCTTTTTATTGCTACGGCAAATTATTTAGAGAATGTCCCTGCGCCACTGCGTGACCGCATGGAAATTATCGAATTATCTTCTTATACAGAGATTGAAAAATTCCATATTGCCCATCGCTTTCTTATTAACAAACAAGTCGACAGTCATGGACTTGACCGAGCTAAAATTATCTTTACTGATGATGCTATTCGTTCAATTATCAAAGATTACACACGAGAAGCAGGTGTACGTCAACTCGAACGATTGATTGGATCAATTGTTCGCAAAGTTATCAAAGAAATTCTTGTTAATAAACTGGAGATTGTTAAGATAGACGTAGATAATCTCATCAACTATCTTGGCAAACCGCTCTTTCACAATAATCAAATTCAAAAGGAAGATATGGTTGGCGTGGTGACTGGATTAGCTTATACCGTCGCTGGTGGCGATACACTCGATGTTGAAGCAACCTATTATGAAGGTAAGACTGGAATGGTTTCTACTGGAAATTTAGGAAATGTTATGAAAGAATCTGCGATGGCGGCTCTAAGTTATGTCCGCACTAATGCCGATACCCTAGGAATCAAAAAGGAATTGTTTGAAAAATCAGATATACATATCCATGTCCCTGAAGGCGCAATCCCTAAGGATGGTCCTTCGGCTGGCGTGACAATAGCTACTGCTTTAGTTTCGGTTTTATCAGGAAGAAAAGTGGATCGATTTACAGGTATGACCGGTGAAATCACTTTAAAAGGAAGGGTCTTACCCATTGGTGGTTTAAAAGAAAAAGCAATCGCAGCTGCGAGAAGTGGTCTCAAACAAATCGTCATTCCTCGCGGAAACGAGAAAGATGTAGATGACATTCCAAAGGAAGTCAGAGACGTACTAAAAATTGAATTTGCAGAGACTTTAGACGATGTATTAAGTTTTGCCTTGAAGAAATAGATTTTTGCCATCTTTTAGATGGCATTTTTTCTTGTTATTTCTAGGGTTGTTGATATAATATAATAGAGTGGGGTGAGACTTTGTCAATCATTACTGAAAACGGATGGTTTAATCATATTCCTTTTACTGAATATCGCCCTGATATTGATGTTGAAATCCAAGGAACTTTCTTTTTTGTTCACGGGCATACCTGTTCAAAAGAGCCAAAATATCTTGGTAATCTTCCTTTAATTTTCACTCGATTAGGATATCTATTTGTTGCAATCGATGCATATCGTCATGGGGAGCGAAAAAGTGAACCTTATCTATTAGGAAATGAAATTGATAAGGCATTAGCCATGCCTGAAGTGATTGAACATACCTGTAGTGATCTCCAATACCTTTATGATAACAAATATTCAAAAATAAGCGGGAAACTTTGATTTATAGGGATTTCAATGGGTGGACATATTATTTATCAAATGCCTAAATATATCAATTCGATTGACTTTCTTATCCCAATTTTAGGTGCACCAGATTTAAAGCGACATTATAATGACAATAAATTGTCACTTTTGGGAAATGTGCTTTTGAAAAGTCTAGATGACTGGTGGGATCGTCTCTCTGTCAGTACTTTAGCATACTCTCCAACAACAAAGATATTGATTATCGAAGGAGAGTTAGATACGATTGTTGATTACCGAAATGCTAATTCGTTTTACCAGAAACTAATTTCTTTTGGGCATAAATTCATTCAATTTTCTCTCTATCCTGTTGGTCACGAGATGACACCTCGGATGGAATCTGAAATTGCTGAATTCATTGTCCCTTAATTATGTCTTTCATGTTTTGATTGAGGAGGATAATCGATGGATAAAAAAACACTTCAAGCAGAAGCACTTCGTTGTTTAGATTGTAAACATAAACCCTGCGTTTATGCTTGCCCTGCTCAAAATGACATACCGAATTTTATGAAACTTGTTAAAAATGGAGCCTGGGAAGAAGCGCGAACGCTTTGGCATAAGACTTCTAATCTGCCTGAATTATGTGGGGCTTTATGTCAAAATGAAAATATGTGTGAAGGCGCCTGTACTCTTAACAAAATACACAAACCAGTTAAAATAGGTTTTATTGAATCGGGAATTGCAGAATTATTTAAAAATTATGTTGACTATCCTTCAAAAAAAATCAATAAAAAACACCTTGTGATTGGTCTTGGACCAGCCGGAATCGCAAATGCATTAAAAATGGCAGAATTTGGATATCAAGTTGAAGCCATTGATGCGAATGAATCACTCGGGGGAACGGTCTATAATTTAGTCCCAGAATTTCGATTTGATAAGAAAATACTTAAGGACATCATTCATAAATTTGAAGCAGTTCAAATAAAAACTAGATACCATACGTATGTTGGTAAAGATTTGTTTTTACAAGATCTTGTGTTGCAATATGATTCGATTTTTATTGCAGACGGTTTAGGATTACCTGCTAACGTCGATATTCATATTGAGGGGTTAAACGTTTATTATGCTCAGGATTTATTGAACAGAACCCTCTACAACAGTAATGATCTAAGAACGATGTTAGGTCACCGAATCTACATCATCGGATTGGGAAATGTCGCTATTGATATGGCTAGAACATTAAAAAGAATTGGCAAAGATGTTCATATCATTTATCGACGTACAATCATTGATGCTCCAGCTGCTAAATCAGAAATAGAAGCTGCTGTTCAAGAAGGTGTAATCATTCATGAATTAATGGGGCCGATTGCTTTTCAGTTGAGAAATAAACAGAAATATCTTGACTGTGAAAAAACTTGCCTAATTAAGTCCGAAGATGGTGGAAGAGATTTAGTTGAAAATTTACCAGGAATTGAATCTTCATTTTGTGTTGATGACCTCATTTTCGCTACGGGACAAAAAACAAGCGACATTTTATTTCATGACACAGGCATTAAGTTATTACCCAATATTTCGCCTTATTCAACCAGCCTTCCTCATGTTTTTGTCGGAGGAGATCGGATTAACAAAAATAAACGCATCGTCGATGCAATGGTTACGGGACTAGAAGTTGCCAAATTCATTGCAGAAAGGACTACATGAAATTAACTTTTCGCAAAAGTTTGATTTACTTAATTGGACTTGGACTTCTAGCTGTATGTGTTACTTTGATTCAAAAAACAAACCTTGGTATGAGTAGTTGGGATGCATTCTATCGAAACCTTTATGAAGGTATTCCTTTGGAATATAAATATCTGAATCCGATAATTGCTTTAATACTGATTCCGATTGCTTATTTAATTCAAAAAAAACGATTTAGTCTTTGGATGTTGTTCCCTTTAGTGATTAGTTTTTATATAGGAGCCATTATAGACATGTTACTTTTGATTATTCCGAGTGTTGAAAATGCAAATTTGATTTGGAATCTAGTGTATTTATTAACTGCTATGATTGTATGTTCGATTGGTTTAAACTTTGTCGTCTACTGCAATTACCCATTACCGGCACTCGATGAATTATGTTATGGTATTGGTGTTGCTTTAAAATCGACATATGGCAAAGGTAAATTAATTGGTGAATTATTAGCCTTGTTCCTAGCGGTAATAGCTGGGTTAATCTTCAGTCATTATGAACAGCATTTTTTTATTGGTGTTACAACAATTATTTTTGCTTTAGGCATTGGGAAAATGATTGATTTATTTAAAAAACCGATTTTTAGAATCTTGGAGGCTATCGATGCGAATTGAAATCTTTGGTGATGGTATTGATCGATCTCAAATCAATAAAACGCAGCATAAAATAACGGCCAGATGTGTTGTTGTCAATGAAGGAAAAGTTTTGGCAGTCCATTTTTTATCAACCGACCATTATAATCTTCCCGGGGGTGGCATTGAAAAGCACGAAACGTTGGAGATTGGACTTAAAAGAGAAGTGTTAGAAGAAACTGGATATCAAGTAATAGTTCTCTCTGAATCCATCATTATCATGGAATATTATCCTGAATCTACCTGGGAAACGCATTTTTTTAAATGTGAATTAACCGATTCTAACCAATGTTCAGTTACATTGACTGAAGAGGAAATTTCATCCGGATTAACACCAGTTTGGATTGAACTTTATGCTTTTTTAGAAATTCTTGAAACGGCACCAACAAGACATCCCTATGGTCAAAATATCCATCAACGCGAACTCATTGGACTATTGAATAGTTTATAAACTCCTTATTAGGAGTTTTTTTAATTAACCTATAAATATTATAATTATGGTATAATAATATTGTAAAACAAACTCTTTTCGAAGGAGACAATCATGATTGTTACGACGATTGATTTGTTAAATTATATCCGTTGCAGACGCTATGCTCCTCTTGACAGGGTGAGCCAGGAAAGACGATATGAGAAGCAGATTGTTGATGATAAATTTCAAGAAATGCTCTATATTAGTGGTCTTGCAAGTTACGAAAAATCAATTGAACCCGATGATGATGAAACTGTAAGGATAGATTCAACTTCAGCCTCAAAAGAGTTAATGAATTTGGCGCTTGATCAGCTCCATGAGGTTGCGAGACAAAATTTGCAGATTGTCTTTGGATCTGCAGAAATACACGAAAAAAAAGTGATTTCTTTTTCTTTCACCCCAGAAATTACGATTTCATCGAGACTTGATTTTTTTTCTGAAGAAGCAAATTATCTGCTTTCAATGACGATTTTACCCATCACAGATAAAGAATTTCGCAATTTAAAATTCACCTTCGATAAAAATCGTAGAACTTTTTTTTCGCCAGATTTAGATGGCATTTTTCATCCCGAACATGAGTCAGAATTGATGGCAACTAAAAGCAATTATGAAGATAAATTTCGCAAGTTACTAGATAGACATTATTCTTTAGGTCGACACATTTATCATTTAGCTTTTAAAGCTTTTATCCTTAATAAAATATATCCTAATAAGGATCAAAAACACATATTATCTGTGGTAAATCATCAGTACGTCTATGATGGTCAAAAGGATGCTTTTGGGCCAATTTACGCGGCAGATATGCTTTCTTATTTTGATATGACTTATTTGGTTGAAAAAATGCAACCCCAAATAGAAATTGATTTGTATCGAATGATTAATCATATCGAACTTGATGATGATTCGCGATGTCTCCTCGTTAAAAATGAATGTTGCAAAAATCAGTCATTTGAATGTCAGTTCGTTGATTATTGCTTTTCGCACCTTCCCGAAGAACATTCAATCCTTCATTATTTTTTCCAACATCAAGGTTTTGTTGAAAAAACGCCTTCTCAAGAAATAATTCATGATACATATGATTTAATAAATGACGGAATGGTAAGTATGCAGGATATCCCTATATCTTGGCTACATCGAGAAAAAAATTTAATGCAACGATATTGTATTGAAAATGAGTATACTTATTTTAATAAAACAAAGATAAACGCCTATTTATCTACACTTCGATACCCAATTTATTATTTAGATTTTGAAGCTTATCCTTCGATTCTACCACGTTTTAAGGGTGAGTCTGCTTATCAGCAAAGTGTTTTTCAGTTTTCACTCCACATTCAAACGGATCAAAAACCGATTGATCTTGACAATCCACACACGCATCGACAATTCTTGTCACAAGACGATAGAGACCATCGTCTGGAACTAATTCAAGCATTATTAGAAGCGATTCCTGAAGACAACGGTTCGATTGTCGTTTATAACCAGACTTTTGAAAAAAATCGATTACAAGAATTGGCTTCACTATTTCCGATTTATGCCCAAAGGTTGCTTGATTTATCTTCAAGATTGTTTGATTTATATAAAGTCATTAAAAATAATCCTGCTTTCTATCAGAGACAAGGTTTTTCAAAAGATGAAATTGACACCTATAATTTTTATGCGCCTTCCTTGGATGGATCTTACTCTTTAAAAAAAGTACTTCCTGCCTTATGCGGAGTTAATTATAATCATCTAGTGATTAATAATGGTGAATCTGCTTATATCCATTATGCTCGTTTGTCAAAAATGGATGAAATTGAAAGAAAACAAACGATAGATAATCTTTATGACTATTGTCAGATGGATACCTATGCGATGTATCTGATACTGGAAGTTTTGAAATCAAAAAACTAGCAATAATTATTGCTTGCATATACAGCTCTATTATGTTATAATAATCATCGCGCCCAAACCTGAAACACTCGAAGACTCCAACGATGCTTCGGATCTGGGTAAGACAAAAACTTAGGAGGATTTAAAAATGGCATTAAGTAAAGAAAGAACAGCTGAAATCGTTAAAGAGTTTCAATTCAAAGAAGGCGACACAGGATCACCTGAAATCCAAATTGCCTTATTGACCGAAGAAATCAATCTTCTCAACGCACACTTGCAAATTCATAAACACGACTTCCATTCCAAACGTGGTCTATTAATGAAAGTTGGAAACAGAAAGAGCTTGCTTAAGTATTTGGAATCAATTTCAGAAGATCGTTATAAAGCTTGCATCGGAAAACTCGGATTACGTCGATAATTTGAAACTTGGCACCCAAAGCAGTTTGGGTGCTTATTATTTGTCCAAATCATTTTTTAGAAATAAAAAGTGACGAAAATAAGATTTATGAGAAGCCAAATATGGGATATTTGGTAGGGAGAAGAGGGTATAAAATGAGTGAAAAAGTAGTATTTGAAAGAGAATTTGCAGGAGCCAAATTAGTTATTGAAATTGGTCAACTCGCAAAACAGGCAACCGGAGCAGCTTTAATCCGGTATGCGGACACAGCAGTATTATCTGTTGCCGTGATTGGTGACAAACCATCCACACAAGATTTCTTTCCATTGATGGTTCTGTATCAAGAAAAACTGTATTCGGCTGGTAAAATCCCCGGTGGATTTTTACGCCGTGAAGGACGTCCATCTGAACATGAGACTTTGGCAGCGAGAGCAATCGATCGTCCAATTCGTCCATTATTTGATGATTTCTTCCGTTATGAAGTTCAAATTATAAACACAGTTTTATCGACAAATCCTGATTATGCTCCTGAAATGGTCGCTTTATTTGGATCAAGTTTAGCACTTGGCTTAGGGGGAGTTCCTTTCAAAGGTCCTGTAGCGGGTGTCGTTGTTGGTAGAATTGATGGTCAATTGATTTGTAATCCATCCATGGAGCAACTTCTTGTTTCTGACCTTGATTTAACCGTTGCGGGTACAAAAGATGCAGTCAATATGGTTGAAGCTGGCGCAAAACAAATTAATGAAGAAGATATGTTAGATGCTATCATGTTTGCTCACGAAAAAATTAAAGAATTAGTCTCCTTACAAGAAGAAATAATTGCTCAATATGGTAAACCCGTCATTGAAGTTGAAATTGATAATGTACCAGAAGATATTTTAAAAACGGTTTATGAACTCGAAGCAGGTAGAATTGTTAAATCAATCTCTATTCATGAAAAATTAGCAAGAGGCGACGCTATTCGTGCTATTGAAGAAGAAATAATCGGAATCATGGAAGGACGCTTTAAAGCATCTGGCCTTGATAAAGATGAGGTTAACATACAAATTAATTATGTCAAACGTGTCTTAGAAGAAATTCAAGTCAACGAAGTCAGAAGATTGATAACGGTCGATAAAATTCGTCCGGATGGTCGTAAGACAGACGAAATACGTCCGCTTGCGGCTGAAATTGATTTATTTGAAAGAACCCACGGTTCTGCGTTATTTACACGTGGGCAAACACAAGTTCTTGGAGTCACTACACTCGGTGCTCTTGGCGAAGCTCAAATTATCGATGGTGTTAACCTTGAAGAGGGGAAACGCTTCATGTTACACTATAATTTCCCTCAATTCTCCGTAGGTTCAACCGGAAGATACATGTCACCGGGACGTCGTGAGATAGGTCATGGCGCTTTAGGAGAAAGAGCATTGCTCCAAGTAATTCCTACAGAAGATGAATTTCCTTACACCATTCGTGTTGTGGGTGAAGTCTTAGAATCGAATGGTTCTTCTTCACAAGCAACGATTTGTGCTGGATCATTGAGTTTAATGGCCGCAGGGGTTCCCATCAAAGCACCCGTCGCTGGAATTGCAATGGGACTTGTAAAAAAAGACGATTATTATACTATTTTAACGGATATTCAAGGTTTAGAAGATCACTTTGGCGATATGGATTTCAAAGTTGCTGGTACAAAAGATGGTATCACAGCATTGCAAATGGATATTAAAATATCTGGCATCAGCCGTCAAATTTTAGGTGAAGCTTTGACGCAAGCAAAAATAGCTCGCCTACAGATTCTTGATACTATGAATTCCGTAATTTCTTCTCATCGTGAAGAATTAAGTAAGTATGCGCCAAAGGTTAAAATGATGAGAATTAATCCCGATCAAATTCGTGATGTCATTGGTTCGGGCGGAAAAACAATCTCAGCTATCATCGAAAAATGCAATAATGTCAAGATTGACATTGAACAAGATGGAAGAGTTATTTTAATGCACACAGATATGTTCTTTATCAACCAAGCGATGAAAATGATTGAAGATATCATTCGCAAAGTTGAAGTTGGCGAAATCTATAATGGTAAGGTCGTTAGAATCGAAAAGTTTGGTGCATTTGTTGAACTTTGGCAAGGGCAAGATGGATTATGTCATATTTCTCAACTTGCAAAAGAACGTGTTGCAAATGTAGAAGATGTCGTTAAACTTGGGGACATCATCGCTGTCAAAGTCATCGGTGTCGATGAAAAAGGTCGCGTCGATTTATCTAGAAAAGTTTTACTCGAAGCAATCAAAAAATAATTGTGTTATAATTAATTGTCAGATTATTAGGTAATCGAGCACGAAAGTGTTAGGAAAGTCCATGCTAGCACAGGCTGAGATGCCTGTAGTGATTGTGCTGAACGAACCGATAAGTTCAGGCACCAGCAATGGTGACGGCGGGAAACGGGATTTTAAAGGCCCTATACCCCTAAGGTGCCACAGAGACGAGTCATGCAAAATATGCATGAATGAAACGCGGTAAACCCCTCAAGCTAGAAACCCAAATTTGGTAGGGGAATGGTTGGCGGAGAATTCAATCTATCCAACTGGCGGCTTCGGCCGGAGATAAATGATTACCACCTCGAAAGAGGACAGAACATGGCTTATCGATAATCTGGCTATTATAAAAAGCATAGACTCGCTTTATGCTTTTTTTATTGAAAAATAGCAGTTTTTATAGTACAATAAATCAGCATACAACTTATGGAAAGGGTGAGGCATATGAGTGATCGCGAATCGCTGAAAAAACGTCAAAAACATATCCGAAATTTTTCAATTATTGCCCATATTGATCATGGAAAATCAACGCTCGCAGACCGCATTTTGGAATTGACCTCAGCCGTTCCCATGCGAGAAATGAAGAATCAACTTCTCGATTCAATGGATTTAGAACGCGAACGAGGGATTACAATCAAATTAAACTCAGTAGAACTTCAATATCGAGCTAAAAATAATGAAGATTATATCTTTCATTTAATTGATACGCCTGGTCATGTCGATTTCACTTATGAGGTGTCTCGGTCTCTCGCAGCTTGTGATGGAGCGATTTTGGTTATAGATGCTTCACAAGGAATTGAAGCTCAGACTTTAGCAAATGTCTATTTAGCTCTGGATAATAATCTCGAAATTATCCCAGTTATTAATAAAATTGATTTGCCCAATGCTGATCCTGAAAAAGTAATCCATGAAATGGAAGATACGATTGGTCTCGATGGAGCGAATGCCATCCTTGCTTCAGCGAAAGCGGGTATAGGAATCGATACGATTTTAGAATCAGTAGTTATGAATGTTCCTGCGCCGAACGGATCGATTGATGAGCCCCTACAAGCTTTAATTTTCGATTCTTATTACGATGCATATCGCGGAGTTATTCCTTTGATAAGAATCGTCAATGGAATTCTTTATAAAGGCGACAAAATTAAAATGATGGCTACGAATGCTGAATATGAAGTAATCGAAATAGGAGTATTTACACCCAAAGAAGAAAGTCGTGATTTTCTTGCGACGGGTGATGTCGGGTTCTTGACAGCAGCAATTAAAAATATTGATACGATTCATGTGGGCGATACGATTACTCATGCTTTAAAGCAAGCCAAAAGTCCATTACCTGGATATCGCAAATTGACTCCCATGGTTTACTGTGGTATTTACCCAGTTGATGCTTCCGATTATTCATCTTTAAGAGATTCCCTCGACAAATTAAAATTATCAGATGCATCTTTACAATATGAACCTGAATCTTCTAGCGCACTCGGATTTGGATTTCGCGTTGGCTTTTTGGGATTATTACACATGGAAATTTTTCAAGAACGTCTGGATCGTGAATTTAACCAAAACGTGATAGCCACTGCGCCTTCAGTTAATTACCGTGTCGTTATGAATGACAAAAATATTATTGACATTGATAACCCTGCGATGTTACCTGATTTAGGCCGAGTTCATCATATCGAAGAACCGTATGTCAAGGCCACCATTATTTCACCCTCAGAATATGTTGGCAACATTATGGAACTTTGTCAGCGCAAAAGAGGTACATTCAAAGATATGCAATATATCAGTACCAACCGAGTGGAATTAATGTATGAGGTTCCTCTGGCAGAAATTATTTTTGATTTTTTTGATAAATTAAAATCATCCACAAAAGGATATGCTTCCCTTGATTATGTTTTATCGGGTTATAAGGAATCTAAACTGGTGAAACTTGATATTTTACTCAATAGCGAACCTGTTGATGCGCTTGCAATGATTGTTCATCAAGAATTTGCCTATGAACGTGGTAGTAAAATGTGTTCTCGTTTAAAGAATTTGATTCCTAAACAACTATTCGAAATTCCAGTGCAAGCAGCGATTGGATCGAAAATCATTGCACGTTCAAATATTAAAGCCATGCGAAAAGATGTTTTAGCTAAATGTTACGGTGGCGATATTTCTCGAAAGAAAAAACTACTTGAAAAGCAAAAAGAAGGGAAAAAACGGATGAAATCCGTTGGTTCTGTCGAAATTCCTCAAGAAGCATTTATGAGTGTCTTGTCTTTGGACGATGATGAATAATCATCGTCTTTTTATTTTAATTTAGGCATAATAATGTACAAATTAGTCAGATTATGTTAACATAATATGGGTGATATCATGATAACAAGTCTTTATTTGCACATTCCTTTTTGTAAAAAAATATGTACTTATTGTGATTTTGCTAAACTCGTTGGAAATGAAGCATTGATGGAACAATATATCGCATCGATGATTGAAGAACTGAATCATTATCTTCCTCTGCTTCAAAATTTAAGAACAATTCATTTGGGAGGCGGAACACCCACAGCGCTTCCAATTCATCTTCTTGAAAAACTTTTAAATGTTATCTCCCATCATCTTAATTTTTCTCAGATTATTGAATTTGGCATTGAAGTGAATCCTAATGATGTAACCTTAGAACTGACGCAGCTGTTTAAAAAGCATCACATCAACCGTATTTCATTGGGTGCAGAATCCAGTCATAAAAAACATTTGCTTGCGATGAATCGCAGCCATAACGTTCATCAAATATCTCATGCTGTGAGATTATTGAAAGCGGCTGGGATTAATAATATTAACCTGGATTTTATCTACGCTTGGCCCAATCAGACGATGAAAGAACTGGAAAGTGACATTGATTATGCAATCAGTTTAAAACCGACGCATTTGTCGTTTTACGCATTGATTCTTGAAGAACGGACAAAGTTGTACCATGACTATAAAAATGGCACAATCGCCTTAATTGACGTGGATATTGATGCAATGATGTATGAACGGATTATGGAATTATTGCCTAATAAAGGTTTTATGCAATATGAAATATCGAATTTTGCCATCCCAGGCTATGAATCAAAACATAATCTATCCTATTGGAATACAGAAGAGTATTTAGGCATTGGCATGGGAGCTCATTCGCAAATTGATTCAACGCGTTTCCATAATTTTAGTTCAATAAAAAAATACATTAAAACAGTGCTTGACACGGGGGTTGGTGTCGAATCACAAGACTCTTGTGATTTATTTCAGGAAACTTTTTTAATGGGTTTAAGAAAAACTCAAGGCGTAAATCTCGATGATGTCTTTCAACGTTTTTCATTTGATGTGTTTGATAGGTATCCAAAAATAAGAAAAAACATCCAAGAAGGTTTATTAAAAGTCGAAAATAATCATTTATTGTTAACTAAACGTGGAATGATGTTAATGAACTATGTCGAATTAAGTTTTATTTGAAAAGAGTGTGAATTTCTTGTTAGAAAACTACTTAAAAGAATATTTATATTATTTAAAAATCACAAAAAATCTTGCAAAAAACACGATTGAATCCTATCATCATGATTTATCCGATTATTTGAGTTTTATTGATAAAAATTATCACTTGACACAATTTAATCAAGTGACACATCAACAAGCTCTGAATTATTTAAATCATTTAAAACGAGCTGAATTATCCAGCCGATCAATTGCAAGAAAACTTTCAGCGATAAAATCTTTTCACCATTATCTTGTTTCTGAAAAATTGGTTGATGAAAATATCTTTCGAAACATTTCTCAACCCAAAGTTGCAGTAAAACTACCTGTCGTACTCAACCTTGATGAGATTGACCGTTTGTTACTTGCCGCAAAAGGAGATAATAAAATTTTAGATATTCGAAATTTGGCAATGATTGAATTAGCATATGGATCTGGTCTTCGCGTCTCTGAACTGATGAATCTTAAAATTTCTGATCTTCATTTAACCAATAGTATGGTAAAAATCGTGGGTAAAGGAAATAAAGAAAGAATAGTACCTTTAGGTGAAAATGCAATTATATCATTAAGAAAATATTTGGTCGACTCGAGACCAATGATCCATCCAGAAGGAAAAGATATCCTTTTTGTCAATAAAAATGGGCGAAAATTATCGAGGGTTGGATTTTATAAGATTATTCAAACATTATCTCAAAATGCCAATATCGATAAACCGATTTCTCCACATACACTTCGGCATTCGTTTGCAACGCATCTTCTTGAAAATGGAGCAGACCTTCGTGCGGTTCAAGAACTGCTAGGACATGAAGATATTTTAACAACAGAAAATTATACACACATTTCAAAACATCATTTGCAGGAAGCATATGAATCTGCGCATCCCCGTGCAAATCGAAAGGTAGGATAATATGAAATATAAACGCATTTTTTTAATTATTATGGATTCAGTTGGCATTGGTGCAATGCCAGATGCAATTAATTTTGGTGATGTTGGCGCAAATACACTCGCCAATCTTGCCAAAGTAACCAATGGAATTACACTTCCAGTTTTAGAATCATTTGGAATTGGGAATTTAGCAGATATCAAAGGTGTTGCAAAAATCAACCAAACACGCGCAAATTATACAAAAATGGCCGAACTTTCGAATGGTAAAGATACCATGACAGGACACTGGGAAATAATGGGTATCAAGACAGAAACACCCTTTCAAACTTTCACAGATACCGGCTTTCCAAAAGAATTAATTGATGAACTAGAACGTAAAACCAGACGCAAGGTGATTGGAAATATTGCGGCTAGTGGAACAGAAATTTTAGTGAATCTTGGCCCACAACATATGAAATCTGGCGCAATTATTGTTTATACGAGTGCTGACTCGGTTTTACAAATTGCGGCTCATGAAGACATAGTTCCCTTAGAAGAACTTTATGAAATTTGTCGTATAGCTCGTGATATTACTATGAAAGATGAATGGAAAGTTGGCCGTATCATTGCTCGTCCTTTTATTGGAGATGAAATTAACGGATTTAAGCGAACAACCCATCGTCATGATTACGCTTTAAGTCCTACCGAAAAAACAGTTTTAAATTATTTAGATGAATCACAATTTGATGTAATTTCGGTCGGTAAAATTCGTGATATTTTTAATGGTTCAGGCATTAACCAACATTATGGAATTATATCAAACCATGATGGAATGTTAAAAACAATTGAAATTGCTCAGTCGAATTTTTTAGGTTTGTGCTTTGTCAATCTTGTCGATTTTGATGCTTTGTATGGACACCGACGCGATGCCATGGGTTATCGATTGGCCTTAGAAGAATTCGATCGCGATTTGGATGCACTATTACCACACATTGGTGAAGAAGATTTGCTTATCATCACGGCTGATCATGGTAATGATCCAACCCATGCTGGAACCGACCATACACGCGAATATGTTCCTTTGTTAATCTATAATCGATATTTTAAAGGAGCAGAATTGCCGGTTTCGGAAACATTTGCCGATATTGGTGCAACAATTGCGGATAATTTTAATGTTTCATCAACTGAACATGGTGAAAGTTTATTAAAGAAATTAAGATAAGTTTTGTTTTGAAGATTGGTCAAAACCAATCTTTTTTATATGTATTTATTTATATTATTCATTCAATTTCCCAACAAAAAACCGGTTCAATTTTTATGAACCGGTTTAATTCATTTTATGGAATCAATGAGAGCTTTTTGTCCGTTTATTCGAATCATCTGAAGCAGAATGAATACGGTATCTTTGATATCGTAGTTCAATATCACGAAGTGTGCGTTTCAGTTTATGACGATTACTTTTATTTAAAGGTTTGACAAGTTTTCGATATTCAATATCTTGTTTGGCCATTTTCATGTAAGGTCTGTAAGTTTTAATCAATTTTTTAAAATCAGATGCGACATTATCGGTGAATTGTCGATGATTTTTGATTGCTTGTCGATATTCACTTTCAAGTTTGGCAACTGTTTTTTCTGTTTTCGACTGATTGGCGGTAACTTGAACCAAATATTCAGATTCAACAGATTGAAGCGTCAAATTAATTTGTGAGATAGCTGTTTCATGTTTGGTTTTCCAATTGTTTATAAGAGCCGTAGTCTCTCGCTTCATGGACTCTTCGGTTTTCGCATATTCTGAGATTTTCATTTGATAAGAAGATTCGACCACTTGTAGTCTAGAAGCATAACGCGCTGAAACTTGCTCGCGAGAATTGATGATTCCCTCAAGCAACTCCGTGTAATCTGACTTATTGATATCTTCAGTTTTTTGGAAATAAATCTCTAAATATCGATCAAGCAGTTCTTTTGTATTAGATTCAAGTTCCATCTCAGCTTTTTTCATTTGGAAAGTCATTCGATCGTTAATTCGTTCCAATTGATTATAAAACGTTGGGTCGAGAATATTAACTGAATTTTCAAGATAAGGTTTAAGTACGTCATAGCGTTCTTTGGCAAATTGATATAATTCCTTAAATTCTGAAATGGTTGAATCTCTTAATTCAGTCGCATCATTGATGGCTTCTTCAAGATATTCATCCAGATGATTTAACTCAGATTCAGCATGTTTAATTACTTGGTCATCGGACATGTCAGCGACAAGAGTGTTAATTTTTTGGTCTCGACTTTTGGTTGCTTTTTCGATTTTCGCAACCACCGCTTTGCGTTTCTTTTCATCCGAAGTATACTCGAGTTGCCTACTATCCTGATAGAAGAATGCTTCATACTCGTTTTTGATGATTTTTATTTGCTCGCTGTAACGATGTTTTGTACTTTCAATCATCTCATGATGGTAAATACGTTCATCATCAATCGTTTCGGTG
Organism: Caryophanales bacterium UBA5603; assembly: GCA_002424815.1. GTDB lineage: Bacteria > Bacillota_I > Bacilli_A > Izemoplasmatales > Hujiaoplasmataceae > UBA5603. Next base: position 764 of record DILB01000013.1, on the reverse strand, counting down.
ATAGCTTCCAGTCGAAGATGATATTCATTTTCTGCTAAATGAATTTGTTCTTCAGCAAATCGCATTTGATTGAGATAAGTAGTGAGGACAAACTGATTATGAATTTGTGACTCTTGATCGACTCTCGTTTGTTGCATAACAAGATAGCTCATTTCATTTTCAAACAGGGCTTTAAAATGCAGAGCCTTCATTTCATATTGTTTTAGAACAAATTCGATTTTCGATTTAGCTTCAGTGACATAGATATTATGTGTTTCTTTAGTGCGGACATAATCAATCAGTGCTTGGCTTACTAATGAAAGCCACATGCGATTAGTATTTAACGATTCAACTAAGTAGGCTAAATGTTCATTCGTTGCTTTGTCAAGGCGCTCAATCATGGTTCGTTCTTTAAGAATGTTATGTTTTGATAAAGCTCGTTTTAAGCTTGTCTCAAGGAGAAAAATATTAATATCATAGATTTGTTCAAGCAGTTCTGATTCTTGCTTAAGTATTTCTTTTTTTACCGCATAGCGAAGATCAGTTTCTAAACAATTGATTTCGTTTTTGATTTTTGCGGTTTGAATATCATAATTGATGTTGGCTTTCAGTTCTTTATTAACACGAAGGACTGATAAAAAGATACGTTCGTCCTTGATAAAAGTTGAAATCTGATCACCGATAGTCTGAGCTAAAAATGGCTCAACTTTCATCACTTCAAGGAAATGATTCAGAGAAAGTTCCATTTTTGATATCTGTTTTGCAGTGTACTTTTCATTAAAGAT
>DILB01000014.1 GCA_002424815.1 Caryophanales bacterium UBA5603 | reverse complement strand
ATTACAAGTCAACTATAATTTACCGAGAAAACGATAAAAAAATTTTCATTACAATTTCAAAAAAAGAAGAGGGTATATACCCTCTTCCAAATTGATTTATTCTTCAAAATCAGCGAACAGATCTTCTTCTTCGTTTGCTGGTGCCTCATACTCGAAAACTTTATGTTTTAGAATTCCAGTACCGGCAGGAATCAATCCACCAATAATGACGTTTTCTTTAAGTCCGAGTAATGGGTCTTCTTTACTACGAATCGCAGCATCTGTTAAGACGCGCGTCGTCTCTTGGAAGGAGGCAGCGGATAAGAACGAATCGGAACGCAAGCTCGCTTTAGTGATGCCAAGTAATACAGGTTTAGCAACGGCAGGACGCTTTCCAGAAAGCAAAACAGATTTGTTAGCTTCGATAAATTCATTGATTGAAATTTGACTTCCAGGAAGCAAATCAGTATCGCCTTCAAGCATGATATTGACTCTTCTTGTCATTTGTCGAATAATGATTTCAAGATGCTTATCAGAAATGTCAACACCTTGAGAACGGTATACTTTTTGAACTTCTTTTAAAATGTATTGTTGTACAGATTCCATATCTGTAACTCGAAGTAATTCTTTTGGGTCAATCGATCCTTCTGTTAATTGTTGTCCCGCATAAACATCATCATCTTTTCTAACAGATAGTTGAACATTTGAGTTTGTCTCATATTTTTTGGTTTCGATATCGTTAGAAACTGTAATGATATAACGTTCATCAATTTGTTGAATATCTTTGACTGTTGCGTTAATTTCAGAGATGATTGCTTTACCTTTTGAAGTTCTTGCCTCGAATAATTCTTGAACACGGGGGAGACCTTGGGTGATGTCATCACCAGCAACCCCTCCGGTGTGGAAGGTTCTCATCGTCAATTGGGTTCCTGGTTCACCAATTGATTGAGCAGCAATGGTACCAACAGATTCCCCAACTTCAGCTTTTAATCCCGTTGCTAGGTTTTGTCCATAACATTTACGGCACAATCCAACTTTTGAAGTACAAGTTAAAGCCGTTCTAATCATTACAGAAACTGGTCTAACTTCGGAAGGATTGTTAGGGTTAACCCCTGATTCAACGATAGCCTTCGCAATATCTTCGGTTATATATTTATTTCGGTATAACAAGATTTCTCCGGTGTAAGGATGAATGTAGTCTTCTGCTGCGTAACGACCTTGGATTCTTTCGTAGAGCGGTTCAATCGGTTTTCCATCGCGATCAAGCAGTTCTTTAACTCTTACGCCTTTATCCGTGCCACAATCTTCTTCAGTGATAACAACGTCTTGGCTAACATCGACTAGTCGACGTGTCAGATACCCTGATTCAGCTGTTTTTAAAGCGGTGTCAGTCGAACCTTTTCTCGCACCATGAGTGGAGATGAAGAATTCTGACATCGTCAACCCTTCACGGAAAGAAGCTTTAATGGGAAGTTCAATGGTTCCTCCTGAAGGATTGGCCATCAATCCACGCATACCAGCAAGCTGAGTAAAGTTGGAAGCATTACCACGAGCACCCGAGTCTGACATCATAAAGATGTGATTATCTTTTTTCAACTCAGCAAGTAATCCATCTTGGATTTCTTGTTTAGCATTGGCCCATTCTTGAATGACAAGTGCTTTTCTTTCTGAATCAGTGAGCAAACCCATGTTAAACAATTCAAAGATTTCATCCACTTTATCATCATGTTGCGTCAAAATTTCTTGTTTATGGGAATAAACTTGAACATCTGATGCTGCAACAGTAATGCCAGCAACCGTCGAATATTTGAATCCAATGTTTTTCATTTTATCGAGCATTTTTGATGTTTCGTTAATTTTGTATTTAGCAAAAATTTGAGCAATAATTGAACTTAAGAACTTTTTCTTAAAAGGACTGACTAAAGGCATTGCTGCAATTGCTGCTTTCAAATTTGTGCCTGGTGCAAGGAAATATTTTTTTGGTGTTTCTTTTTCAAGGTTGAATTTTTCCGGCTCATTTAAATATGGGAATGAGGATGGAAGAATTGTGTTAAAAATCATTTTCCCAGGTGTAGTAACTAGATAATGATTTTTTAACTCTTCTCGCATCGGATGATTCAAGGTAGAAGCTTTAATTGCTATACGACTATGAAGCGTCACATTTTTATTTTCAAAAGCCATGATGACTTCATTGTAATCCTTAAAAACAGATCCTTCACCAATTTCGCCGGCTTTTTCAAGCGTTAGATAATAGTTACCTAAAACCATGTCTTGGGATGGTGTAACAACCGGTTTTCCATCTTTGGGGTTAAGAATGTTGTTTGATGCGAGCATCAGCACTCTTGCTTCGGACTGAGCCTCTTCAGAAAGTGGAACGTGAACAGCCATTTGATCACCATCAAAGTCAGCATTAAAAGCCGTGGTTACTAATGGATGCAAACGAATAGCTTTTCCTTCAACAAGTTTCGGTTCAAACGCTTGAATACCAAGACGATGTAATGTTGGAGCGCGGTTAAGTAAAACAGGATGTTCTCTAATGACATCTTCTAATACGCCCCAGATTCTACCATCGAGTGTTTCAATCAATCGCTTTGCACTGCGAATATTCGAAGTGATGTTGCGACTGATTAATTCGCGAATGACGAAAGGTTTGAAGAGAATAATTGCCATCTCTTTTGGAAGTCCACATTGATACATTTCTAAGTCTGGACCAACAACGATAACAGAACGTCCTGAATAATCGACGCGTTTACCAAGTAGATTTTGACGGAAACGTCCTTGTTTTCCTCGTAGCATATCAGAAAGTGATTTAAGGGCACGATTTTTCTCAACGACGACCTTACGACCGCGTTTAGAATTATCAATTAATGCATCGACCGCTTCTTGTAGCATGCGCTTTTCATTTTTAGTGATTAAGTGTGGTGCGCCTTGTTCAAATTGTCGTTTAAGACGATTATTACGGTTTAAAATTCGGCGATAAAGATCATTCAAATCTGTCGTCGCAAAACGACCACCATCCAATTGAACCATCGGACGAAGATCGGGTGGAATAACAGGTAGAACATCTAAAACCATCCATTCAGGTTTATTATCTGAATTTTTAAATGCCTCAACAACATTCAAGCGTTTAATGATTTTATCGCGACGTTGTTTGGATGCAGTCTTTAATTCTTTACGTAGATTGACAGTTTCTTTTTCTAAATCCATTTTTTTCAAGAGATATTTGATGGCTTCAGCACCCGTTAATGCTTTGAAGTGCGATCCGTGTTCAAAGTAATAACGTGTGTAATCTGCCTCAGACAAAATTTGTTTCAGTTGTAAATCAGTGTCACCGGGATCAACCACAATGTAAGAAGCGAGATAAACCACTTCTTCAAGATCCTTAGATTTAATGTCAAGTAAAATTGCTAAACGAGAAGGGCTATTTCTAAGGTACCAAGCATGCACAACTGGCGCAGCAAGCTCAATATGACCCATCCGTTCACGACGAACTTTACTTTCAGTGTATTCAACACCGCAAATCGGACATTTTTTTCCTGGATGAGCACTGCGTTTTGACTTAGTAGAGCAGGCACATTGAAAATCCTTCGTCGGGCCAAAAATGACTTCACAAAACAAACCATCTTTTTCTGGTTTCAAAGTGCGGTAGTTAATCGTTTCATGTTTTTTGACTTCGCCGTAAGACCAGCTTCTTATTTCTTCCGGGGAGGCCAAACGAATCTTTAAATGGGAATATTTTTGACTCATTTTATTCACTCACCCTTCTAGGACTGAAATCCATATTTTGTAATATAATCTTCGACGTCATCATCAATCAAACTTCTGTTGACTTCATTGGTTCCAGTTTCACGATCGATTAACTCAACATAAATACCTAAAGAACGAAGCTCGCGAGTCAATACGCGGAAAGACTCTGGTAAAGCCGGTTCAGGAATCGGTTGACCATCGACAATCGCTCTAAATACTTTATTTCTACCGATGATATCGTCAGATTTAACGGTTAGCATTTCTTGAAGTGTGTAGGCGGCTCCATAAGCTTCTAAAGCCCAAACTTCCATTTCACCGAAACGTTGACCACCGTTTTGAGCTTTACCGCCCATGGGTTGTTGCGTAACAAGTGTATAAGGCCCTACGCTGCGAGCATGAAGTTTATCATCAACCATGTGGTCGAGTTTAATCATATACATAACGCCTACTGAAACACGGTTATCAAAACGTTCACCTGTGCGACCGTCATATAATACCGTTTTTCCATCGGATTCCATGCCGGCTTCCATCATGATTTCGTTGAGATCAGATTGTTCAACGCCATCAAAGACAGGGGTAGCAACATGGAGACCGAGTTTTTTTGCGGCCATACCAAGATGAATTTCTAGGACTTGACCGATATTCATACGTGAAGGAACACCAAGAGGATTAAGCATGATGTCAACGGGCGTACCATCTGGCATGTACGGCATATCTTCGCTCGGCAATATTTTTGAAATAACGCCTTTGTTTCCGTGACGACCAGCCATTTTGTCGCCTTCTGAAATTTTACGTTTTTGAATAATATAAACGCGAACTACCTCATTAACTCCAGGGGATAACTCATCGTCATTTGCTCTTGAGAAAACCTTTATGGAGTGAACAATGCCACCGCCACCATGGGGAACCCGGAGCGAAGTATCACGAACTTCGCGAGATTTTTCACCAAAAATCGCGAGTAATAAACGGTCTTCAGGGGTTGGATCGGTTTGACCTTTCGGCGTAACTTTTCCAACGAGAATGTCGCCTTCTTTGACTTCTGCACCAGGAATAATGATGCCGTTGTCATCGAGATATTTACGTCCATCTTCTCCGACGTTTGGAATTTCCCTAGTTATTTCTTCTTTACCTAATTTAGTATCACGCGCTTCGATTTCATACTTTTCAATATGGATTGATGTATAAACATCATCGCGAACAAGACGCTCATTCATAATAACAGCATCTTCATAGTTGTATCCGTTCCAAGTCATAAAAGCAACCACAACATTGCGACCGAGTGCTAATTCGCCCTCTTCCATCGAAGGACCATCCGCAATAATGTCACCCGCTTTGATAGTTTCTCCTAATACGACAATGGGTTTTTGATTAATACATGTACCTTGGTTACTCCGCATAAATTTAGCGAGGTTATAAGTGTCAAGGGTTCCGTCTTCACGACGAATTTTAATTTTTAATCCATCGACTTGTTCTACGATTCCATCATGTTCTGCAAGAACACAAGTGCCAGAATCATGAGCTGTTTTATATTCGATACCCGTGCCAACAAAAGGCGACTCTGGTTTTAATAGAGGAATAGCCTGACGCTGCATGTTCGCTCCCATCAATGCGCGGTTTGCATCATCATGTTCAAGGAAGGGTATGCATGCCGTTGAAATGGAAACAATCTGTTTTGGTGAAACGTCCATGTAATCACAGATTTTAGCATCAAAGATTTTTGTTTCACCTTGATATCGACCAATGACACGATCTTCCATAATCGTCATATCTTCATTTAATTTGACGTTGGCTTGAGCGATAACATAATTTTGCTCTTGATCCGCCGACAAATAAACGATTTCATCCGTTACTCGAAGATTTTTTTTGTCGATTTTTGAATAAGGTGTTTCCATAAATCCATATTTATTAACTTTTACATAACACGCTAAGGAGTTAATCAAGCCAATGTTTTGTCCTTCTGGTGTTTCAATGGGACAAATTCTACCATAGTGAGATTGATGAACGTCACGAACTTCAAATCCAGCACGATCTCTGGTAAGACCTCCCGGTCCAAGGGCGGAGATACGACGTTTATGAGTGATTTCATCCAATGGATTCGTTTGTTGCATGAATTGAGATAGTTGAGAACTTCCAAAAAACTCTTTTAAAGAAGAAGTCAAAGGGCGAATGTTAATCAAGTTTTGTGGTGTCATATCCTTGGTGTCTTTAGTTGACATACGGTCTTTGACATTTTTTTCCATTTTTGCCAAACCGATACGGAACTGATTTTTCAATAGCTCACCAATCAAACGAAGACGGCGGTTGCCAAGATGGTCAATGTCATCCAATGATCCGATACGATCAAATAAGTTCAAATAATAGGAAATTGAAGCTATGATATCAGACGTTGAAATATGAAGACTGTTTTCAAACGAATTGTTTCCAATTAGTTTGACTGTCTTCGAAGTTCCATTGGAGCCAATCACAACTTCCAACGTTTCAATATAAGTGTTTTTTACAATCTTTTCGATAAAATCTTCATTCATATTTTCTGCCAGAAGTTCTCTTCTAGCTTCGCGGTCAAGATGAATTCTTAATTCTGCTTCTAAAGCCTCATCAAAAATGACACGCTCTGTCAGAATGGGTCGATTTTTATCTAAATATTTAACTATTTCTTCAGTAATTTTTGATCCTGCTTCGAAGATTACTTCACCAGTACGTTTATCAACGACATCCTTGGCCAATGTCGCTTCAACGCCTTTTTCCAGCAATAAACGAACACGGGTAATGACATCTAATTTCTGATTAATTTTGAAACGTCCCACTTCCGCAAGATCATATCGTTTTTCATCAAATAAACGACTGACAAAGAAGGAGCGAGCCCCTTCAATAGTTGCGGTTTCGCCTTGTCTAATTTTCGAATATACTTCTTTCATGGCGTCTTCTGAATTAGAAGTTAAATCTTTTTCAATGGTGTTTTGAAGCAATTCGTTTTCGCCAAAAAGATCAAAGATTTGTTTCGCAGTTGAGAAACCGAGGGCTTTGATCATGGTAGTTAAATAGATTTTTTTAGAGCGGTCAATTTTTGCATATAAGAGATCTTTTGAACCAATCTCATATTCTAACCAAGCGCCACGCGTCGGAATCACTTGTCCCAAATATTTTCTTTGAAGGGTTTTCTTGTCGACTTCTTCAGAGAAGAAAACACCAGAAGAGCGAACGATTTGAGAAACGATAACACGTTCAGATCCATTGATAATGAACGTTCCAACTGGGGACATAACTGGAATATCACCCATAAAGATTTTTTGTTCTTTGATGTTTACTTCGCCAGTATCCTTATCAACAGCGTCTTTATTAAGAAGTCGAACTGTGACACGAAGCGGACGCGAATAGGTGACATCTTTTTCCTTGCATTCCAACACAGAATACTTTGGTTCCCCGATCTCATAGTCGCCAAAATAGAGCTCGAGGTTTTCGGTAAAGTTGGTAATCGGAGAAATATCGTGAAACAGTTCTTTAAGTCCTGTTTCGACAAACCATTCGAATGAAGAAGTCTGAACTTCAATTAAATTAGGAAGTTCAACATTCGATTTGACTCGTGAATAATTTCTTCTTTCCCGTTTTTTTCCATACTTAACCGTTTTATAATCCACAAAATCACCTCAAAATGTAAAATATATGAAGCCGTAAAGCCGTATAAAAGTAGATAAACACAAAAATGCGCATTCTATCGCATTTAAATATGTTATCACAGTGTTGTCAAATAGTCAATTATTTTCGGCAAGATATCACATGATATCCCGATTTTTTTCCAACTACCTCTACTCTAGAGTAGAATTTCTTCAATTCAGTGATGGCAGATAAAGCACCTTGATTTTTGTTTATAACGATGACTAATCGTCCGTTATCATTCAAATAATGCTCTGACTGGGCAAACCACGCATAAATGACTTTTTTCCCTGCACGAATAGGTGGGTTCGTTACAATCGTATCGAAGCGACCTTCAATTGCATTAAAACCATCACTCTGAACAATATGAACATCAACTTTTGCAATGCGAGCATTTTCTTTTGAAAGCAGGACAGCACGGGTGTTGATATCTGCCATTGTGACTTCAGCTCCATATAAAGATGCGAGGACAATCCCGATAGGTCCATATCCACAACCGAGATCAAGAACGCGTTCGTTTTTTTCAATTGAAATGGTTTCAAGTAAAAATCTTGACCCAAAATCAAGGCCTGATTTTGAAAAAACACCTTTATCCGTCATCATTAAAAAGGAACGTTCTTTTACGACAAAACGGACTGGATGCTTTTCGCTTTCCAGCCGGTCATTGTCTTTACTATAATAATGTGTCAATCTACTCACCCCCTAAAACGCTAAAAACCTGAGAGTTCCTCAGGTTTAGTGTTCCGGCAAGTTGATTATTTAATTTCGACAGTTGCGCCAGCGTCAGTTAATTTTTTGGCGAGTTCTTTAGCTTCTTCTTCTTTAATCTTTTCTTTTACAGCTTTTGGAGCAGCATCAACAAAGTTTTTAGCTTCAATCAAACCAAGTCCGGTAACTTCACGAACAACTTTGATAACAGCGACTTTGCTTGCGCCAACGCTTGTTAAGATAACACTAACTTCTTTGGGTCCTTGTTCTTCTTCAACAGCAGCAACAGCGGCTACGGGAGCAGCAGAGGCAGCGGATGGGTCAACACCAAATTCTTCTTTCATTGCATCGATCAAAGCCTTGATTTCAAGGATTGTCATTTCTTTTAAAGACTCAATAAAGTCTTTTGCAGTTAATTTTGCCATTTTATTTTCCTCCGTTTTATATTATTTATTTTCGAGATTTGTAATCATATCAAGGCCTACAGCAAGTTCCTTGAGTGGTGCATACAGTTGGCTAGCCAACATAGCGAGTAATGTTTGTTTAGGCGGTAATTGTGCAATCAATTTGATTTCAGATTGATTATAAAAATCACCATCTACGACACCGGATTTAATAACCAGTTTCGGGTTTTTTCTTGCAAATTCATGAAGTATTTTTGCAGCGGCGATTGAATCATTCATCGCCAGGACAATGCTATTTGGTCCAACTAAGTCAACATCAATCGCTCCGAAACCGCAGTTTTTTGCGGCACGACGTGAGATATTGTTCTTAGCAACGATCATTTCGCAGCCCTCTTTACGCAACAGACGACGTAATTGTTCGGTTTTTTGGACGGTCAATCCACGATATTCCGCAACGACAACGGATTTCGCTTTGCTCATCTTTTCAACCAATACGCTGACATCAGCTTCTTTTGCGCCTAAAATAGTTGCATTTGACATTATGACACCTCCTGTAAATGTCTTAGTAAATAAAAATCCTCTTTTCGCGAGAAAAGAGGCATAAATGGATTACATCTACGATTCTTTGTCTCGGTAGGAAATTAAGCCTCGTGGCACCTACTGTCTTCGAACAAGTGATTTTCGGTTATTAGATTGCTAATTTAACGCCAGGTCCCATCGTTGATGAGATTGCGACGTTTTTAATATAAATCCCTTTGACCGTCGAAGGCTTTGCCTTGTTAATGATGTCCAAAATGGATTTAATGTTTTCAGCCAGGTTTTCAGCAGTGAAAGAAACTCTTCCGACTGGGGCCTGGATGTTGCCGTTTTTATCGACACGGTAAGTAATTTTACCGCCTTTCGAATCAGAAACAGCTTTTGTAACATCGGTTGTAACTGTACCGGTCTTGGGGTTTGGCATTAGGCCTTTAGGTCCAAGAACACGACCGAGTTTTCCGATGACACCCATCATGTCTGGGGTAGCGATAACGACATCGAATTCAAACCATCCGGCAGTAATTTTGGCTACAAGATCTTCATCTCCGACAAAATCTGCTCCAGCTGCTTTGGCATCATTGGCTTTTTCGCCTCTAGCGAACACCAATACACGTTTTTCTTTACCTGTTCCATGGGGTAGGACGATTGCTCCTCTTAAGTTTTGTTCAGCTTTACGAGGATCAAGGTTTAAGTTAAGTGCAAGTTCCACCGAAGCGTCAAATTTTTCGAAAGCAATGGATTTAACCAGTTCGACAGCTTCCAATAATGAGTAGCGTTTTTCGCTATCAACTTTGGCGACGGCTTCAAGATATTTTTTTCCTTTTTTTGCCATGTTATTTTTTCCTCCTATATGTGGTGTTAGCGGAAATGTCCTCCCATATATAGTTGTATAATCACAACTAGTATGCTTAGTCGATTACGACAATTCCCATGTTTCTTGCAGAACCTTCGAGAATGCGTGATGCTGCTTCAACATCATTAGCATTTAAATCTGGAAGCTTAATGGCTGCAAGTTCGCGCAGTTTTGCACGAGTGATCGTCGCAACGGTATCTTTTTTAGAATTCGATGCGCCTTTTTGGATGTTGCAAGCCTTCTTTAATAGATCGCTTGCAGGTGGGGTTTTGGTAATAAATGTGAATGAACGGTCGTCGAAAACCGTAATCACAACCGGAATAACGCTACCAACATTCTCTTTTGTGCGGTCGTTGAATTGCATACAAAATTGTTGAATGTTGACGCCTGCTTGTCCTAAAGCTGGACCGATTGGTGGTGCTGGTGTTGCTTTACCACCTGGTATTTGGAGCTTTACGACTGTCTTGATTTCTCTAGCCACGAAAGACACCTCCTTAGTTTCGTGATGTGGTCAAAGGATTTATAAATCCTCCCAACGAAATCTGTGTGTATAAACACACGCTCGATTATTATACAATAATGGTTGCATTTAGTCAAGAATAATTTACTGGTTTTAAAGCTAGATATCATACTTGGCATTGATTTCTGAAGGGGTTTTTCTTAACAGTGAAAATATTGGAAGCATACCAAAGATAATGTTGATTAAATAGATACCTAAAATGCCTCCGAAAAATAGCGTAAATGGAAAATTGAAAGTACTGACTAAGCCACCAAATGATTTTTCAATTTGATTCACAACATAAGTCATAAACAAATAACCCGTCAGAGACCCAATCGTTGTAAATGCAATGATTTCTGATATAAAGATTTTATAGATATCTTTTTTAGTAGCTCCAATTGAACGATAAATACCGATTTCTTTAATGCGACCCAGCATACTCGAGCGCATCATCAAGAAAATATATACAATGATCCCAGCGATTGTAACGAATATCGACATGATTCTTCCAGAAATTCTTTCTCTTTGATCAGCTAAATAATTTTCTCGTGTAAATTCATATGCATCGACTGCGTTGAATTCCATCGCAGAAATGTCACTTATTGCAAGATTAACATCCTCAGCATAAAAATACAATGAACCTTTTTGTTCTGTATAATTCAATAATCGTTGTTCGATGATAATTTTAACCGCATCCGGGTTACTAATAATCGGTTGATTGATAAATTCACTCTCGTATTGACCTACGATTTGCATTGAAACCCCATACAAAACCATTGTTGAGCCAATCGATAGTCCAGAATATTTGGATACTAAAACTTGGCCTGTAGCCGTTATGTTAACCCCAGATGTTATTTCGTAATGACCGAGGGCTGTTCCAAGGCTCATAAACCCTGATTGAATTAACATTAAATAATTATCATCAGAAAGCACGATGATGGGTGAACGAGTTTCAACGATTCCGACAATCTTAACTGTTGGGCTCCCATAGATGCTAATTTCTGCCCCAATAAATTCATCTGCTGATATGATGCCCAAATCAGCAATTGATTTTTGTTCGAATAAACGTTCCGCAAGCCACTGATCAATCGCAACTTCTGAACTCTTGGTTGGTAAGGATCCAGACACTAAATCAGCCGCGTTAATCTGTGAAACCTTCATAGGAAAAGCGCTAATGTTGCCATAACCTTTGCGATAGCCACTGGCCTGATAGTATTTTTCAACATATAGCGAAATATATTGTGGACCGAAATAAGGTACAACATCAGAGACGGACGTATTATTAACAATGTCCATGATGTCGTTGTAAGTTGTATCACTCTGCATTTCAACGGAAATTAAATTGCGACCAATCGTAAAGAATTTTTTTTCATCTGCATTAGTTAAATTACCGAAACTAGCTAAGTTATAAACAATCAAAGCCGATATGATAAAATAAACCACCAAAAATAATTTTCCGAAGAATTTACGACCCGACAAAACTTTTTTAAATCCAGCCTTAAATGTGTCCCAAAAGCGAATGAATGATTTACGAGAGGGATCAGATTTAATAACTCCAAACTGAGAAAGATCGAACTCTGATTGACTGATGTCCTCTGTTTCTGGCTTACGATAATGCTCGTCAATGAGTCTGATTTCAGAATCTTCATTCAAAAAGATAATTTTCGCTTTTGATTCCGCTTTGATGTAAAAAGTATTATTCGTGTAAATTACTTTTAAGTTGGGAGAAGCCACTGGATGTTTAAGATAATAATATTCAATGCCTAGCGGCTGAGTGATTGATTCTTTCTCAAGGTCTTGTAAATAAATATTACGATCATCGATATGTTCTAAAGTTCGGTTGCCTTCATTTATATAATCATTGATGATTTTACCATCTGATAGCTCTAAAACGCGATCTGCATAAAAATCCACTAAATCTTTCTCATGACTGACCAAAATAACTAAGCAAGTTTGAGAAATTTTCTTGATAAGTCCCATAACTTCAAATGTATTGTTTGCATCAAGATTTCCCGTCGGTTCATCAGCGAGAACGACTTTAGGGTTTTTAGCGATGGCTCTCGCGATGGCAACACGTTGTTGTTGCCCTCCAGAGAGCGCTAATACATTGCGTCTTCGAAAATTATACATGCCTACACTTCGAAGAACATAATTGACACGCTCTTCGATTTCTTCTGCTTTATATAAACCTGCCATATTAAGTGCAATTTCAACATTTTCATAAACGGTCTTGTCGGTAATTAAGTTGTAATTTTGAAATATATATCCAACATATTTATTTCGAATAGGATCCCATTTCGAAGGGTCATAACTAGAAAGTTCATGACCATCAAAATCAATTAATCCACTACTAAATTTGTCAAGTCCACCAATGACATTTAATAAGGTCGTTTTACCACAGCCAGAGGGACCCGTCATCGCCACAAGACCTTTCTCAGGAAATTCGATAGTCGTATCATTGATGACATGGATTTCGTTGATTTTTCCACGATTAAAGTACTTATGTAGATTTTTTAGCCTAATCATGTTTTCGCCCCCTATTCTGTTTTCAGAGTCGTACTAACCGACTCTTTGAAAACCTTACGACAATATCGACTCGATATCGAAAAGGCCATAAATAAAGCCATACCAAACAGCACCAAATAACTACTCCAAAGATAATATTTCAAAATATCTGATAAGAAGGTGTTGCCATTATTCAAAATAATCATGACCGTCGCAATGATTATATACCCCAACGTTGCAGTCAGATAATTTTCAAGGTAGATCATTTTCTTAATCGTTTTTTGATTGGCCCCAATGGTTCTGAATATCGCATAATCATGCATCTTAGTGTTGATAATCGCTTTGAAAATAACATATGAAATCAAGACCGAAGCTAACATAGTGAATGCGACGGTTATCGTTGCCCCAATGATTGAGAACATTTGAATGATTGCGGAGAAAGAATCGGATGATTGTGAGCGATACGGATAGATGATATCGTACTTACCAGTTCCCAATAACGAACCGATTGAACGAAGTCTCACTACAAATCCATCCACGCCAACATCCGTATTAGTAATGAGTGAAATTTGATAAGTTTCTACGTTTGTTAGACGATTATACGTCGTCTGATTTAATTTAATAACATCACGATAATAACCTGTATTTGTTGCTTGTCTGCCAAAAGTCAAATTATCTACAGTATATGATGTGTAAACATCTGTGATATCAATTTTGCCGGTTACGATACAAGTATCATCTTCGGGTCCAACACAAGGATACATTTGTGTAGGCAACATCAATTTGTTATTAGGAAGCGTATTGTCGATTTCAAACCCAATACTGGATATAAATTTTTGAATCACTTGCGATTCAGAATTATAGTTGAGTGTCAATTTTGAATCGGTTAGGTATTGAAAATAAGTAGATTTGCCAATCTCATTGAAAGCGTCATCAGACACAATAAGGTAGGAATCATTGCTATAATTTAGAGGCATATATATCGCTGCTGCTGAAACAATTCCAACCACCTTAATACCTGATTTTAATATTAGCGGTGATTCATCGTAATCACTGGCCTTGAAAATTAGACCGATATACGACTCAAAATCATTCAGATTGCTGGGTGAAATCGCAATCAATGCTTCAAGATTATTGGCAGGCAATTCGCCAGCCAATAATTTGATGTCATCATCAAGGATGCTTGAAGGTAAAATCCGTCCACTTAACCAAAGATCATATTGACCGGATGTATTGTTTGCCAGCCAAAAATTTTGATCCAAAACATAGTCTCGAGGAATAATGGTTTGGGTCAAATTCAAGGCGTATAATTCGGTTAAATCTGTTTCAGAAAAAGCTGAGCCATCCGATTTAGACAATACAATTCGTGAAATGGAAGCATTGTTAAAATAGGAATTTCCAAAGCCTTCAATATCGCGCAAAGCCGCGTTGAAAGAACCGTAAGCTAATGCAACAAAAAAGACAAAAATAGAAAAAATACTCAACATTAAAATTGTTTTTTTGGGAACGGATAATAAATTCCTTAGCGCAATCATAATCATATCAAAAAATTTGATCGATTTAGTTTCATCAGTCAATTTTGGCAACGATGTCTTTTCAACATGTTGCATTTCGATGTCTTCAACAATTTCACCATCAAAAATTCTGATTCTACGCGTTGCGATGTCTTTGACTTGTTCATAGTCGTGAGTCACAAGGATGACAAGTTTATCCTTAGAAATCTCCTTGAGCAATTCTAAAATCTGCTTTGCAGAAGCGCTATCTAAATTACCTGTGGGTTCATCAGCCGCAATGATTGGACAATCTTTTGCTAAAGCTCTTGCGATGACAACCCGTTGTTTTTGGCCCCCTGATAATTTAGTCGCCTTATGGTGAATGTGTTTTTCCAATCCGACGCGCTTAATAATTTCGATGGCTTTTGATCGAATTTGTTTTTTGGGATATCCTGCTAAAACAAGCGGAGCTTCAACGTTTTGCAAAACGGTATAAGCATCGATAAGGTTGTAATTTTGAAATACAAAAGCTATATATTTTTTTCGATAATCTTCCATTTCTGATGTGCTATAGTATGAAGTTTCTTCGCCGTTAAGATACATTTCACCCTCTTCATACGAATCAATACCGCAGATGACATTTAAAAGCGTCGTTTTTCCGGATCCTGATTCTCCGACAATGGCGACAAATTCATTTGATTGCAATTCAAGATTGACTTTTCTCAAGCCAAGTGCGATAACGTTATGGGAACTGTAATATTTGGATACATTGACTAATTTTATCATTTTTTCCTCCTCTTTGAGTATTATATATTATATCTTAAAAGCGTGATAAATAAAAGAAAAAGTCAGAAACTCTGACTTTTAAATAATCTCGATATCGGCGAAATCAAGGTCGATTGGCGTTTTGCGTCCAAACATATCAACCAAGATTTTAACAATGCCCTTTTCATCATTGATGCTTTCAATAGTGCCAATTTGACCTGAGAAAGGTCCGTTGGCGACTTTGATGCTCTGACCAATCTGAGCATTGAGTTTTTGAACAGATAACATTCCGCATTTTTTAAGAATCGGATTGATTTCTTCTGGCATCAGTGGGATGGGTTTTGTGCCACCACCGCTGGACCCAAGAAAACCTGTCACACCGGGGGTGTTTCTGACGACGAACCAGGAGTCATCAGTCACAATCATTTCTATAAAAACATATCCAGGGAACATTTTGACCATTTTTTCTTTGGTCGATCCATCGGCTTTCTTCTCGGTCTTGAGCTCTTCAGGTATCATGACCTCGAAAATCAAACCTTCCATTTCCATGGTTTCGATTCTGCGTTTGAGATTTTCTTTGACGGAATTTTCAAACCCAGAATATGTTTGAACTATATACCATAAACGCTTGTTTTCCATTGCGTCTGCCAAATTTCCTATTAACTATAAATCCATTTGAAGAGCGGATCAAGAAGGAAACCATAAAGCGTAAAGATAACAATCAAGAAAATCAAAAATCCGAATACTTGACCTGAATCACTGCCGAGTTCTTTACCCGTTGGCCAAGAAACTTTTTTCATTTCTGAGATTGAAGGACGTAGAATCGGAATAATTAAATACACGATGACCAATGATCCGACAAGAATTAAAAACGATCCAGTAAGAATTCGTTTTAAATCCGTTTCAAAAAAGAAATCGATAATGCCGATGTCTGAATTACCTAAAATAGCCGTCAAATTGACGGTACCAAATTTGCCAGAAACAATATATACACCATATAAAATTAAAATCGGTGAAAGGATTGCTAATAACCAGTTCTCAAAAGCATACTCTTTCTTTAGAATTTCCATAACCCGAGATTTTTTTTCTTCGGGTGTATAGACCGGTTTAACTTTTTTTACTTTTGTTTCTTTATTTTTCAGAGCCATGTTAACTCCTCCTATTTACTTTCCTTGTGGATTGTATGCTTTTTGCACTTGTCACAATATTTTTTCATTTCAAATCGATTTTGACGTCCAGCCGTCTTTTTTATCTCATAATTTCGGGATAAACATTCTTGACAGATTAATACTGTCTTGTCTTTCATAAGTTATCAACTCGCTTGCTTTAATAAATGTACCAAAAAAAGCATATTTTGTCAAGAAAATCATGTGTCTAAATGAAATTTAATCTTTTTCCGAATACGCTCAATGGCATTATAGATTGTCTTGGGTTCAACCTGATGGTTTTTCGCAATAATTTGAACCTCTTGATTTTGAATAAAACGTTGTTCAAAGACTACTTTTTCAAGATCGGATAAGCGATCCAACACTTTACGAATTTCTATTTCTGTATAATAATCCGATTTCGCCTCTTGAATAACTTCAGCGTATAATAACGGCAATCTATCAATCATAAAACGTTGTTTGCGCTTTCGTGATCGAATTAATGTAATCAAATGCCTTTCAAAATTCATTTCAAAAAACCGAGTGAATGTTTTTGTACGAGTATCATCAAATTTCATAACGGACTTATATAAAACCATCAACCCTTCTTGGTGAAAATCATCAAAATCTTCTGTCAGGTTGAATTGGATGATTTTTTTCGCAATAAGATAACGGTATTTCTCAAACATCAAATTCAAAGCTTCTTCATTGCCTTGTTTGATGAGATCGATAATTTCGTAATCGTTATATTTGCGAAAATCCACCAATCATCATAATCCTTTCTGTTTTAATATTTCAAAAATTACAATACCAGCACTGACTGAGGCATTCAAACTATTAACATGCCCAACCATAGGAATGCTAATTAAATAATCCGATTTTTCTTTTAAAAGACGACTAATCCCTTTGCCTTCACTACCAATAATAATGCACAGAGGCGTCGTAACATCGATTTCAGTATATTTTTTAGGAGCATTCATCTCAGTGCCAACAATCCAAAAACCGATTTTTTTCAGTTTATCAATCGTTTGAGATAGATTAACCACTTCAATTAAATCCATATATTCAAGCGCCCCAGAGCTAACTTTTGCGACAGTTCCAGTAATACCAACGCTTCGATTTTTAGGGAGAATAATGGCAGTAATGCCTCCTGCTTCAGCGCTTCTTATAATCGCTCCGAGATTATGTGGGTCAGTAATGCCATCCAACATCAAATAGGTTGGATTTTTTAATTTTTCATGTTTTTTAGTTGCTTCATCTAAAGTCAATAAATGATACTCTGCAACCTCTATAACAATCCCTTGGTGATTACCTGTAAAACGAAGATTAAAATCGGCTTTACTTAGCATTGTTATATCAGTCGATTTTTTAGTGAGAATGCTGTGCAAATCACTGTTTTGATCCTTTTCAAGATATGCTTTAATTATCGGTTTTTCAGATAATAAAATTTCTTTACAAGGATTTTTTCCATAGATCAATACCGACATAATCTCGCCTACTTTCATTGTATCATATCTGATAATTTCGGATGTTGAAATAAAAATCAAATTTATGTTGTGTGTTAGTGATTAATTGCTTTCAAGTTCTTCAATTTTTCGGATACAAAAATCAATGATTTCTGCCAACCTCACAATCTGTCCATCAAAAAAAAGAAAACCTAATAATGCTTCAAATCCAGTGGATTGATGGTACGTCTTTAAATCTGCATGACGGGCTTTCCGAGAGGATGTAGCATTCCTTCCGCGTCGGTAATATTCCATTTCGGTCTCAGTAAGCATTTCAGTAATTAATTTTTCAGCCACATAAGCTTGGCCAATGGCGCTTGTAAATCGAATGGCCGCCGAATGAAGATCGTTAACTTTCGTCAATTTTTTCGTCACAAGATATTTGCGAATCTCAAGCTCATAAATCGCATCACCAATATATGCTAATGCTGTACCATTCAAAAGAATACTCACAGGAGTCCTTTTTCAGATATCTTTTTTCTTAACATATCTGCTAAAGCAAAATCTTTATCAACACGAGCTTGTTCCCATTGATTAATAAGGACACGGTCTTCGTCAGCGAGTCGAATCAGAGGTACTTCTAACCCTAAAACACTTAACATATCATTGATAGCACGTAAAGCTTGATTCAGCCATGCATAATCGAGCTTCTGACGCATCTTTTGGTTGATGCTTCGCATCAGTTGGTTCAGAGCGGTTAATGCGTTTGGTGTGTTAAAATCGTTGTCCATGGATGTCAAAAAATAATCGATAACCTCCATGATATCTCCGGCGGTAACAATTACATTTGATTCTAATGAATCATGTAAATCCAATGTACGATGCAAAGATTCAACGGTTTTTGTGATTTTTGCCCATTCTCGAACAAATACATCAAGGGCTTCAATTGAGAAATTCAAAGGCGAACGATAGTGAGTAGATAATAAAAACATTCGATACGCTTTAAGATCGATATTAAGGTCTTTCACCTTGATATCATTTCCTAAACTCTTGCTCATTTTTTCGCCTTCAAGGTTTAACCGGCCATTATGCATCCAATATCGAGCAACATGATGATGATTTTTAGCCAATGACTGCGCTATTTCATTTTCATGATGAGGAAACATCAAATCCGTTCCGCCGCCATGAATGTCAATTTCTTCACCAAAAATATCATCAATCATCGCGACGCACTCTGTATGCCACCCCGGTCTACCATCCGAAAATGAAGTGTGCCAATGAAGACCCTCTTCCGTTTTTTTCCAAAGAGTGAAATCGAGAGGACTTTCTTTTTTCTCATTGATTTCAACACGAGAGCCTGCAATTAGATCGTCTAACTTACGATTTGAAAGTTTTCCATATTCAGCTAATTTGGAAACTCGAAAATAGACATCACCTTCGATGATATATGCATAACCTAATTCGATTAAACTTTGGATATACGCAATAATTTGAGGGATGTATTCTGTGACTTTTGGTTTCAGATAATCTGTTTTACAATTAAGCGCAACAACATCTTCTAAGAAGGCTTTTATGTATTTTTCGCTAATAATCATTTCAGGTACATTCGCTTCTTTCGCTGCCTGTATGATTTTATCATCAACGTCGGTGAAGTTTGAAACGAATTGAACGTTGTATCCTTTATATTCAAAGTAACGACGAACGGTATCAAAAACCACGACAGGTCGTGCGTTACCAATATGGATATAATTATAGACGGTCGGACCGCAAACATACATCGAAATACGATTGGGGTGATGGGGAACAAATGTTTCCAATTTATTCGTATAAGAATTGAATATTTTCATAAAACCACATCCTTTGCACTTAATAATTATATCGGAAAACATTGAATTTTACAATCAAGAAAGGGATAAATACAGCCTGGGTGCACTACTGACCGTAAATTAAATGAATAACGCATTAAAAAGAAAAAAAAGACGCTTACTAGAAGTGTCTTTCTTTTGGTTTTTTTCGCTAGGATTAGAGTTTTACGATATTTGCTGCTTGAGGTCCTCTAGCGCCATTCGTAACGTCAAAGCTAACTTTTTGACCGTTTTCGAGGGCTTTGTACCCGTCGCCTTGGATAGCTGAGTAATGAGCGAAAATGTCTTTTCCATCTTCACCAGTGATAAATCCATAACCTTTTTCTGCGTTAAACCATTTTACTGTGCCGTTCATGTGTTAATTGTGTTTCTCCTTAATTAAATTTTTGATGCTATGTACATTATACAACTTAACATTTTAAAATGCAAGTTTTATTTACCGCAATGTTTTTTTACGCTTTTTTTAATGAAATGTTCATTATTCGTCATCTTCTGAAGCTTCTTCTGGTATCGCTTCAAAAGAATCGATATCTAATATTTCTTCGCTTGATATTTTTCTAAATTTTGTCGTGATTTTCTCGACTCTGTTGTTAACATCGCCGCTTTGTTGAGTTAGTTTTTGAATATTACCATGAAGTTTTTGCCAAGCATCATCAAACTTAACAAACTCTTTTTTTAGCATAGCAAGTTCACTTTTGATTTGCTCAGAATATTTAGATCTTTCATAGTCGATTCTGACAGCCATAAATGAAGACAAAAGTGGTATTAAAGTTGTCGGTGAAACAATCGTTATTTTCTTCTGAACAGCATATTCTAAAACGTTTGGTAAACTGGAATGAAGCAATGAAAGAATGCCGTCGCTTGCCACGAACATTAAAGCGAAATCGACTGTTGTCCCAGGAATTATGTATTTTGAAGCGATTTCAGTAATTCTTCTTTTGACGTCAGCTCCAAATGCTTGGATTATTTTTTCTTCTTCCTCTTTTGTTAACTCTTTATTTTCAAATAATTTCGAATATTCTGAAAATGGAAATTTAGAGTCAATCGCAATGACGCCATAAGGTTCAGGCATTAATACAACCGCATCCGCTCTAACTTTATCACTTTTACCAGTCGCTTCCTTTATTGTGTATTGCAATTGATAGAGCTTTTTATTATCGCCAAAGACACTGTACAACAATTGATTCAATTGATATTCGCCAAATGAGCCACGGCTTTGATTGTTTGTCAATATTTGTTGTAACCCAATCATTTCGGTTGATAAAGACTCAATATTTTTTTGAGCCTGATCAATAATTTGGATGCGTTCTGCAATCTGAACGAATGTTTTGTTCGTATCGACAAAGCCGGTCTTTAACCGTTCTTCTACTTTTTCATTAACTGAATGCATTTGTTTTTCAATGGTTTCAGATAATTTAGAGAAATCTCCATTGAGCTTCAATGATATTTTCTCTTGAAAAGAAGAAAGCTCTTTATTTACATTTAATCTGAAATCAACGATATTGCTAGTTGCTTTATCATTATTTTCAGATAATTTCTGATTGACTTTATCATTAAATGTCATGATCGATTCTGAAATTGATTGATTGACTGCAATCCTTAGTTCAGTAATATTGTTTGCCATTTCTTTATTCATTGAAGCAAGTTCATCCCGATTATCTAGCGTTGGCTTCGAAACATGAAAAACAATTGTTAAGATAATAAGGGTTGTCAGTAACACCAAGCTGATGATCATCAAAATCTCTAAAAACATAAAAAAACCTCCTTAAAATAATGGACTAAACAAATTTATAAAACCTTGAATTAATCTTGTTAATAACCCTCGACGATTCCATTCATTAATATCTATTTTTGTAGATTGAGTCAAATCGAATTCCATCGCTTGAACAACTTGATTCGTTGCATCATTTGAAAATATGGCAGTAACTTCAAAATTTAAATGAAAACTACGAGGATCAAAATTGACCGATCCCAAAGATGCAATAATATCATCCACGACCAATATCTTCGAGTGGACAAAATGGTCGCGATATTCATATATTTCTACTCCATAGGATAGTAGAGCTTCATAATAAGATCTTGTTGCAAAACCCGCTATCTTCGTATCACTTTTTCCAGGCACAAGAATTTTGATTTGAACCCCACTTTGAACGGCTATTTTTAAAGCAGTCATCATCTCGGGCTCGATGATTAAATAAGGTGTCACGATACGAATTGAACGTTTTGCACTATTAATCATTTTCAAATAGATGTCTTTGATTAGTCCGTTTTCAAAATCAGGACCCGATTCAACAACAGTAAAAAATCCTGTAAATAATTCAATTGATTTATCTAAAGGTTTTTCTAACACTTCATTTTTCACATAATACCAATCTTTGATAAATACATTTTGAATGCTAGTCACACCATTGCCTTTGATTAAGACATGACTATCACGCCAAAAACCAAATTTTGGCGATTGATGATTATATTCATCACCTAAATTAATTCCACCGACAAAGCCGACTTTTCCATCAATGATTGTTGCTTTTCGGTGATTTCTAAAATTCACGTTGCTATCGAAAAAACTAATCGCCTGCGGATCAAACACAGCTACTTTTACGCCTGATGCAATAACAGAACTCATCGTAGTTCGGTCAAGAAATTTGTTTGAACCGAAATGATCATAAAGTAAATAAACGTCCAATCCACTCATGGCTTTTTCTTTGAGAAGATCAAGTATTTGACAACCAATATTGTCGGTTTTAATGATATAAAATTCCATCATGATATAATCTTTTGCATTTTTAATTTCTTCGATTAATCTGGGGAAAAATTCGTCGCCGTTATTTAACACTTCGACCAATGTATCATTCTCATAAATGGATCTTTTTGTTATATCGTGAATATATTTAAATATAGAACCAATTTCGTTTTCTGGAAATTGAGGACTCGTAATCTCTTCAAACTTAATAAACTCTTTGTTAGCAATCATCGGACGAGTTCTTTCTAAGCGTTTTGTTCGATAATCACGAGCAAAAATAATATAAAGAGTGATACCAATGATGGGATTTATCAACATTAATAAAATCCAATGCGATTTTTTATAAGCATAAGATTGTTTAAATAAAATCTTTATAGTAATACCCAGCGCAAACAATCCGGTGATGATTTCAAGAGCAATCACAACGATTGCGCTAGGAAATATATTTCGAAGATTTGTATAATTGATATATTGAACGATAATGAGAGTGTATACAAATAGTGCGACAATCATTAGTGAGATAACAAAAAAAATGCGTTTCATATTTGCCTCCGTGAATCGAGTTCAATAGTATGATATCACAAAAACCCAAGTCTGTTAAATGAAATACGAAAAGCCGAGGTGTGAGCACAATCAAAAAAGTCAAAAATGCGAAAATATCTCACTTTTGACTTTCAAGTTATTATGATGATAATTATTCAACGATTTTTGCTTTTTGGTAAAAGCGACGAACAGAGTCAAGAGCGCTCAGACAGCTATCTTTATTTGGATAGGTTTCGCCTGTAATTAATAAAGATTTATTCGCTGCATAAATTTCAAATTGATAACGTCCTTGTTTATCTTTTTTAACTCTAAAACTTCCTGCCTCAATCGCTTTTTTAACAACATCTAAGCCTTGCATCGCTGAAGCTTTAGAACTATATCCACTTGAAACAAACAAAACTTCGCCATTTGAAGCTTTTAAACTAAAACTGGTTTGATTGTCGTTAACTAAAATTTCAAATTTTCCAGAAGCGTTAGCTTCAATCGGTTTTAATTCAACAATCTCTTCCCGAACTTCAGAAGGGTCGATAGATTCAAGCGTCGCAACTTTATCTGTCGCGTAAAATTTTTTTACCGAATCTGCTGCAGAATTTGAACGTTGTACCGATTCATAAAATTCGCCAGTAGCAATCAAGCGCGACTTGTTGGGTGTATAAATTAATAATTGTGTATAATTACTTTTGTCAGTATAGAATTCGAATATGCCTGTTTCAACATTTTTCTTAAATGTTTCAATACCGGAAATTGCGCCTGCTTTTGATGCATAAACTTGACTTACTACTAATATTTCACCGTTTGAAGCCTTTAAACGAAACTTAAAACCGCCCGCCTCAGGATAAACCTCATATTTACCAGAATATCGATTCGTACTGGTTGGCGATTTTTCACTTTCAGTGAGAACGGGTACCTTTTTGATAGGTTCATTGATTTTTGGTTCAATGGGTTTTTTAGAGTTTTCAGTCATTTTTGACTCATTCGTGGGAGTAGGTTCAATCGGTGTTTGTGGTTTTGGCGACGGCTGTTGAACCGACGTCTCTGTTGCTTTCATCTTGTTCTTCTTACGTTTCCAAAAGAAACACATTTTAATCACCTCTTGTCTTTATTATAACGCATAAATCGATAAAGGGATGATTTTTTAATTTTGAGGTAACTGTAATTTCTTATCATACTGCAAACGATAAAGATTATAATAATGCCCTTTTCGGCGCAAAAGTTGCTGATGCGTTCCTAATTCGATAATCTTTCCTTTTTGCATAACGATGATTTTGTCCACATGTTGAATCGTTGATAAACGATGCGCAACAATCAACATTGTGCCGATATTCATCATCTTTTTTAAAGATTCTTGAATCAATGCTTCTGTTTCAGTATCAATGTTCGCTGTTGCTTCATCAAGAATCATAATAGAAGGTTTATGAACGACTGTCCGTGCAAATGACAACAATTGTCTTTGACCACTGGAAAAATTATTGCCTCGTTCTCTCACTAGTTCGCCGTATTTGTTGGGCAATCGATTAATAAATCGATCAGCACTAACATAGGCGCTCGCATCAACGATTTCGTTATCGCCAATCGATTCATCTCGAAGCCGAATATTAGAAGCAATCGTTCCACTAAATAAGAATACATCTTGCAGCATCTGTCCAATTTTAGCTCTAAGTGATTCAATTTTGATCTTTTTAATATTAATTCCGTCGATTAATATTTCGCCTTTTTGAATGTCATAATTGCGGACAATTAAAGACAATATGGTGGTCTTTCCTGATCCGGTGGCACCGACAAAAGCAACGGTCTCTTTGGCATTGACAACAAAGGATACATCTTTTAAAATCCAATCATCTTCTATATATGCAAACCAAACATTTTTAAATTCGATTTTTCCTTTAAGTTCCGTCAATTCGATAGATTCATCCGTATCAAGAACTTCTGGTTGTGTATCAATGATTTCAAAAATTCTTTCACCCGATGTAAACGCTGATTGCAGCACATCAAACTGCTCTGCAAGATCTTGGATTGGATTAAAAAATTTATTAATGTATTGTGTGAAAGCAAATAAGATACCATAAGTTATAATTCCATCCATTGCTTTCAAAGACCCAAACCAAAGAATGATGATTAAAGCAACAATATACAAAAAATACATCAGCGGTCGATAAATAGCGAACGTGGCAGTTTGAGTCAAATAGCCTCCTCGCAATTTCTTATTTTTAGCTTTAAATTCTGAGAACTTTTTATCTTCGCGATTGAAAATTTGTATCAATTTCATTCCTGATAAATGTTCTGACAAAAAAGCGTTGATTCCCGATACTTGATAGCGAACATTGCGGTAAGCTTTTCGTGAGAATTTTCTGAATATATATGAAAAAATAAACACAAAAGGAACCGTTGTCATAACATATAATGTTAATTCAACGTTCTTAATCGCCATGATTACAAAAACCCCTATGATCGTTAATGAATTTCTAAAAAGATTAATCAATACATCGGTGTAAAGCGTATTTAAAGTGTTCGTATCGCTGGTGACGCGTGTCACAAGTTTTCCTATCGGAATCTTATTAAACTGGGCGATTGAATAGCGTTCAATATGCTCAAAAACATCTCTGCGAATATTGAAAATAATCTTTTGTCCCGTAGTCTGAAGCAACATTGTCTGTTTATAAGATAAATAGGCGTTGATGACCATGGTCAAAAAATATAAAACAGTTACTATGATAACCCGTGAGAATTCAATCGTGTCTTCACCCAATGAATCTAAGACTTCAGCTAAAAAAAGCGGCCCAATTAAGTCAAGTGAAACAAGAATTAATACCATGAAAATTGCAAAAATCAGTTGTTTAATAAATGGTTTAACATAGGTGATTAGCCGCAGAATAATCTGCTTGTCTGTCATATTACGTTGGTGGATACCTTCAATGTCTACATATTTCTTAGCCATTATTCCACCCCCTCAATCTCATCTTCAAGTTGTTGTTGCAAAACGAGTTGTTGATAAAACGGGGATGATTCCATCAATTCTTCATGTTTTCCTATGGCTATTAGTTTGCCATCTTCAATAACGACAATCTTGTCTGATTGTTTAATGGTGGAAATACGATGAGCAATGATAATCGTGGTTTTTCCTTGACGTAGTTTATAAAGGCTACTTAAAATCATTTCTTCTGTTTTTGTATCAACAGCACTAAATGAATCGTCCATAATTAGAATTTTTGGATCTTTTAATAACGCTCGAGCAATGGATACACGTTGTTTTTGACCTCCAGACAATGTAACACCACGTTCTCCAACAATCGTATCATAACCCGAAGGAAAATCGATGATATTATCGTGAACATCACTGTATTTTGCCATTTCAATAATGACATCGAGATCCGGTTCATCTGATGAAAAACCAATATTGTTTTTGATGGTGTCCGAAAAAATAAAATTATCTTGAGGCACATATCCGATTGCATCACGAATAGATTTAATCGGCAATTTCATTAAATCAACATCATCAATTAGAATTTCATTAGGACGCAAATTGAATAATCGTAACAATAAATCAACAATAGTGGTTTTACCAGATCCTGTCCGTCCAATAATTCCTACACTTTCCCCCGCTTCAATGGTAAAAGAAATATCTTTTAATATTTCAGCTCTACTCCCTGGATAACGGAAAGTTAAATTGTTAAAAACGATTTTCCCTTGGATTTCAAAAGGTTTGATTGTCTGTGGACCATCTTCAATGTCAATAGGTTGATCGAGAAGACTAGAAATACGTTGAAGGCTTGCTTTAGCTTGAGCACGCATATTAATTAAACGTCCCACAGCCATCATTGGCCAAACCATTGTACCAAAATAAGCAATATATCTTGTCAGATCACCGATGCTAAATTTGGCGGGGTTTCCAGATTCAATTCCGATGGTTTTGTATACTAAATATCCACCAATCGCAATCATGATGATACGAATCATCGTAATAAACATTTCGATAGCTACGTGCATCAAAGTTGAAGCTTTGATATGACTGACACTCTTATCATAATTATTTTTGTTTATTTTAGCGAATTCACGCATTTCGCGTACTTCATTGACAAAAGCTTTGATAACTGAAATACCATAAAAGTTCTCTTGAGTAAAATCACTCATTTCTTCATAAGCTTTTTGTCTTGCTTTAAATTTTCGACCGGTAATTCTGGAAACAAAAGCGGACATAATCGAAACCATTAAGAGCGGAATCAAGGCAAAAAGTGTGAGCACAACATCGAGCTGGTACATTTTATAAAATGCCAAGCCTCCGAGAAACAAAACATCAAAAAACATCATCAAACCTGGACCAAAAGCCATTCGAACCGCTTCAAGATCATTAGTAAAGTAGGCCATCAATGCCCCTGATTTATTTTCTTGGTAGAAACGTTGGCTCAATTTTTCAGAATGACTAAATAAATCGTTACGAAGATCATAATCGATACGACGGCTAGTCCCCATGATGAAAATACGCCAAAAGAAGCGGCCAAAGACAATAATCATTGCCCATAAGCCGAGTTGTTTCATAAATATAATTAATTGTGCTTTTGTGAGTGTTGCTTCTTCAATACCCTCGATTATGCTTCCGGTAACATCCGGAATCAATAATTGAACATAATCGACGGTAATCAAGGCTGCAATACCTAAAAGAAAGAAAAAACCATATCTTATGTAAAATTTGTTTACGTGTTTGCCAAAAATCATATCATCACTCCTGTAGTAAACATTATCATTTTATTACATTTATAATCAAATTTCAATTTAAAGAAAAATAAAAACGTTGGGTGTGGATTCCCAACGCTTTTTCTTTTGGCTGATTAACGTTTACTGAATTGTGGTGCACGACGCGCGCCTTTAAGACCGTATTTTTTACGTTCTTTGACACGTGGGTCTCTAGTAATCAAACCGGCCGGTTTCAAGATCTTGCGATATTCGGGATTGACTTCGAGCAAAGCTCTAGTAATACCAAGGCGGATCGCTCCGGATTGGCCGATGAGGCCGCCGCCGAAGACGCTGACGGAAATGTCAAATGTTGACTCGTTTGCGGTGAGAACGAGGGGTTGTGAGATGTCAAGACGAGCAAGTGCGGAAGGCATATACTCATCGTAAGCACGATTGTTAATAGTGATGACACCTTTACCAGGTCTCATAATTACTCGGGCGACAGCGGATTTTCTCCGGCCGGTGCCACGATACATAACTGATTTAGCCACTTTGATCTCTCCTTATCCCTTAATAACCATAACTTCCGGCATTTGAGCCGAATGTTTGTGTTCGTTACCCGCGTAAACGAATAATTTTCTGTACATTTGATTTCCTAATTTTCCTTTTGGTAACATTCCTTTAATTGCGAGTTCAAGCATTCTAGTCGGTTTTTCTTGCATCATGACCTTTGCGGTTCTTGATTTTAAACCACCAGGATAATTGGAATGATGATAGTAAATTTTATCATTCCATTTGTTTCCAGTCAGTTCAATCTTTTCAGCGTTGATGATGATAACATAATCGCCACAATCCACATGTGGTGTGAACGTTGGTTTATGTTTTCCTCTCAATACCGAAGCGACTTCCGAAGCAACTCGTCCTAAGACAAGTCCATTGGCGTCGACGACAAACCATTTTCTTTCAATCGTATTTTCATTTGCCATATAGGTTTTCATTTTGTTTTCCTCCTTAAATTGTTTTAAAGAGCTTGTGGGATAAACAAAAAATGTACCTATAACATAATAGCATTAAGGCACACTTTAGTCAAGAAATATTATTTAAAAGGACCGAACATTTATAACGCCAAAATTAGTAATTTTTCAAGCGGATGGAAACTCAATTGGTACTTGTTCTGAAAAGTAAAAATGTAAACCATGAATATAATTACTCTTTTGAGGCGTAGACGAAAAGGTGTATTCTCGACGCAAATGCAGTTCTAAGAGTTTGTTTCCGGTATAAACGAATTCTGCGACTTCAATGACATCCTTTGGCAAGGGCTCAGTCCAAGGACGTTCTCCATAAAACCGATAGATTTCTTTGATTTTTGTCCATTTAGGATTTTTTAGCGATTTCGTGAGTTGTAATAAATTACTTTGCTTCAAAAAATTGAAATCAATCAATTCAGTATAGGTCTCAATTAATATTTGAAATCCTTCGTCTGTCAATGGATCATAAGGATTTTGAATACTTGACATGTCCTTTGAAAAAATGATTAAATCGGGGGTAATTTTAATCATTTCATCTCGCTGTAATTCGACAATTTCGGTGCTAACGATGACGTGAATCAAAATTTCAGAACGATTACTGGCATCTAAGAACACTACATGATCTACGCCGCCCTCTGGAAGCGTATAAATTCGATTTGCCATAATATAATCGTTAGAAATCATTAGCGCAGAAAAAGTGGTCTCTAAATCTTCTTGATTAACAGGAATGACTGATACACATCCTGTTAAATACAAGACCATTCCAATCAATAACAAACTAAAAAATCGTTTCATTTGAAACCTCCCGAGATAAGCCGTTTAATCTTCGAGTCAATGTTTCAGTCAATGATTTTTTTGATAAAATGACCCTTAACTTTTTGTACCCCTGTCATCACGACAAAAGCGTTTGGGTCTATTGCTTTAATCATCTGCATATAAAGATCCATCTCATGAACGGAAATAACACAATAGACAATCATTTTAGCCATTTTGCTATAGGCCCCTGTGGCTTCAACGCATGTGACAGGATGAGGCATAGAATGGGCTAGTCCATCAGCCATTTCGTTTCCTTTATCGGTTACTACTTCAAGTTTCATAAAATTATAACCCGTATGTATCATATCAATAACGATGGATGAAATGATCTGTGAAATGATGGTATAGATTGCAACGGCAGGACTAAAAAGAATCCCTGCGGCCGAAATAATGATTGCATTATAAATGATTTGATACAGGCCGACCGTCTTTCCGGTTTTAATTGAGATATATTGAAATAAGATGGTTGTACCACCTGAAGATGCTCCATTTCTCAGTAATAAGCCGTTGCCTAGTCCGATTAAAATTCCACCGGCCAACGAACTGGCAAGCGCATCAGATGGCATCAGCCCTAAGGTAATTGGTAATGCCAAAAACGATGAGATAATAACCACTGATAATATCGAATAATAACTGAATTTCCGTGAGAGTTTCAAGTATCCCAAAATCATTAAGGGGATTTGGAAAACGAAAGCAACTGCACCTAGATTAAGGGCAATGTTCCCACCGGTAAAATGTTCTAATGTATTGACAATTAACATAACAAGGCCGTTAATTCCACCCACATAGAACTTATAGGGGTTGATAAAAAACATGATACCAACACCAATTGTTGCTGATCCAAGTATCACGTTAAAAATTGTTTTTGATTCTTTTTTAAAATTAAACTTCTTCATAGGTTTTATTTGACCGATGATCCTGGCTCTAATCGATCATCCGCTTCAATGACAAAGAATTTGCCATCCTTGTCTCCGCATAAAATCATGCCTTCGCTGAGTTCATTCCGAAGTTTGACAGGTTTTAAATTGGCGACGACAAGAAGTTTCTTGCCAATAAGATCAGCGGGTTGGTAAAATTGAGCAATGCCTGAGACCACTTGACGAATACGCTCGCCCGTATTAATTTTCAATATCAATAATTTAGCCGCATTCGGATGTTTTGCGCAATCGATGACTAGTCCAACTTTTATATCGATTGCCTCAAATTGATCAATGGTTATTTCAGTTTTTGCTGGTATTTCAGATTGAATGGATTTTTCTGGATTCATTGAATTTTTAATATACTCGATTTCGACTTCGGCATCCAATCTTGGAAATAGATGTGTTATCGTTTTTTCAATTTGATAATCTTTTTTATTTCCGAAATGAGCTGAGGTCATTTCTTTTTGTGCGTTTTCAATATTCAATGCATTAAAAATCAAATCACACGAATGAATGAGGAAGGGACGATATAAAATTGTCACAATCCGAATCGCTTCAAGGAGATGATACATCGTTGAAGCTAATACATCATTAAGTGATTCATCTTTGGCAAGGGCCCAAGGTGATGTTTCGTCGATTAATTTGTTGGTTCTAGCAACCAATCTAGAAATTTCCTGCATGGCTTGAGAAACTTTGAATTCATTCATCGATTGATGATAATTATTGATAACTTCTTGAGCAAGATTAGAAAGTTCAGGTTCATATTTACGGTAATCATGATTATGCATTGTAAGAGCCACTGAACCACCAAAGTACTTGTTAACCATACTAATGGTTCGGCTGACAAGATTGCCAAGATCATTCACTAAATCATTATTGATGCGTTGAACAAAATCTTCGGGTGTAAAAATACCATCATTTCCATAAGGAAGTTCGCGAACGATGTAATATCGAAATGCATCTAAACCGTAACGAGTTACTAAAGATTCAGGATAAACAGCTGTACCTTTAGATTTCGACATTTTTCCATCTTTCATCATATACCAACCATGGGCAAATAATCTAAATTGAATTGGAATATCCAAAGCCATCAACATAATTGGCCAATATATCGCATGAAAACGCAATATATCTTTTCCGACAACATGGACGACTTCATCGCCATTCATCCAGTATTTTTGATAAAGCGAATCATTGTTAGAACCGTATCCTAAAGCAGTAATATAATTACTTAATGCATCAATCCAAACGTAAATGACATGTTTAGGGTTGCTTTTGACTTTGATACCCCATTCAAAAGCTGTACGAGAAACAGATAAATCATTCAACCCTGATTTGATAAAAGCAACAACCTCATTTTTCCGTGTTTCAGGAATAATAAAATCTGGTTTTTTGTCAATAAAATCCAATAATCGATCAGCGTATTTTGACAACCTTAAAAAATAAGTTTCTTCATGGAGGATGGTTGTTTCACGACCGCAATCTGGACAATGATTCCCATCTACTAATTGAGTCGGGGTGAAATAGGCTTCGCAATCAACACAATAATGACCAACATAAGATCCTAAATAAATATCATCTTGTTTTAAAAGTTGTTCAAAGATATCTTGTACAACCGATTCATGTCTCGCCTCAGTAGTGCGAATGAAATCATCATTAGCTATCTCAAGTTGTTTCCATAAGTCTTTTGCAATCCCAGCAATATAATCGACATGTTCTTGAGGGGTCTTTCCTGCAGCCTCGGCAGCTCTTTGAATTTTGAGCCCGTGTTCATCGGTCCCAGTCAAAAAGCGGGTATCAAACCCATTTAAAGCTTTATAGCGAGTCATGGTATCACAAAGGCAGGTTGTATAAGCGCTGCCAATATGAAATTTGCCGCTTGGATAATAAATTGGTGTGGTTATGTAAAATTTCTTCATGAGTATCCCTCTATTCAAATGCTCTGAACAAGATTCTTTCCTTAATCTGTTCGGCTTTTTCTTTTCCTTCAATGGCTCTGATAATCTCTAATGCGAATTCTGTGACTGCGCCAGCGCCTGCACCTGTGATGATTTTTCCACAACGAACAGCCGCTTTATTTAATTTTATCCCTTTAGGCATAAATTCTTCCGTCGTTGGAAAACTAGTATATTCACAGTTATCTAACAATCCTAAAACACCTAAAACCGTTGGACCGGCGCAGATGGCGAATAACCATTTTTCCTTTTGTGCGAAAGATGAAACGAATTTTAAAACCTCTGGGTGTTGTCTTAAAGTCGATGCTTGTCTGCCTCCAGGAATAAATACCCCTTGATAATCATCAACAGAAATATCTTTCATTAATCGATCGACGATAATTTTAGTGCCAAACGATCCTGTCTGAGTGGGTTCGTTCACAACACTAACATAATCAACAATCATCCCGCTTCTTCTTAAAATTGCAGTAGTCCCGATAGCTTCGATATCTTCAAATCCGTCGGCTAATAAACATGCGATTTTCATAGAAAAATCTCCTTATCTTATCATAAGATATTATACCATTAATGCAAAAAATCAGTGGTTATTTTCAAGATATTCCTTATAGACAACGCTTTTTGTAATACCGCGTTCTTGAGCGACTTTTTTCATAGCTTCTGATTTTGTCATTCCACCATTGATTAACTCTAAAACTCGCTCAGATGATGAACTTTCAATGGTCGGTTCTAAAGTGGGGTTATACCCTTCAACAATGATGACTATTTCACCTAATAATCCTTCTAATTCCTTTAATTCAGAAAGTTTTCCGCGAATCATTTCTTCAAACTTTTTTGTCATTTCTCTGGCAATACATGCCTGCCGATCCCCTAAAACTTTATATAAATCATATAACGTATCAGAAATTCGGTGAGGCGCCTCATAAAAAACTAAAGTATCGGTTCGCATTCGTAATGTTTCCAGTTCTTTTTGACGCTTACTTGATTTTGCATTTAAAAAGCCATAAAAAGTAAAAGGATAAGGACGAATGCCTGACATAGAAATTCCCGTTAAAGCCGCATTAGCCCCAGGCAGACTGACAACATTAAAACCAGCTTCAATCGCTGCTTTAGCAACTTCAAATCCCGGATCACTCATCAGTGGCATTCCTGCATCTGAAATAATTCCGATGTTTTGACCTGACTTAAGCATATTTATAATAACTTCTGTCTGTGTGTTCTTATTATGATCATGATAACTTCTTAAAGGTTTTGAAATGTGATAATAATTGAGTAATTTGATGCTTACGCGCGTATCTTCAGCGAATAATGCATCTACGGATTGAATCACTGAAAGTGCGCGAAAAGTAATATCCTCCATATGTCCGATGGGTGTTGGTATCAAATATAATGTCGGTAAATCGTTATGGTAGTTTGAATGACGTTCCATCATTATCACTTCTTTCCGAAACGAAAAATCTTTAATACATCCTCAGTATAACTGCCGTCCTCTTGGTAAATATAAAGCGGCTCAAGCATCTTAAGACTGCCAGATGATCCATTATTTTTTGCTTCTATCAAAACAGTGTTAGCCGGTTTTCCAGGTTTAGGATAGACAAATTTTAGGCGTTTGACGGCAAAGTGATGTTTATGAAGCAAAACAAAAATCTCTTCTAACCGATCTATTCGATGAACTATATTTAATTCTCCATTGTTCTTCAACATTCTTTTTGATTGGATTAGAATGTCTTCTAGTGTGATAAGTACTTCATGACGAGCATGGGTCAAATAATCGTTTTTATTGATATTGCTTTCGGTTGTAACTTTGAAAAAAGGTGGATTGCAGGTCACAATATCAAATGAGGAAGGCACAAAAATTTTATGAACATCTAAAATATTTCCGTGAATAATTTCGATTTGTTTTTCAAGATGATTTAACGTCACGCTCCGTGAAGCCATGTCATAAACCTCATCTTGTATTTCAATTCCGATAATAGGCGCATCGGTCTTGAGGGATAAAAAGAGCGGAATCGGTGCATTACCGGTTCCGAAGTCCATAATCTTTTTGGTTTTAGCGTAAATATGCACGAAATCTGCCAATAATATTGAATCAAGTGAAAAAGCGAACATTTCTGGTCGCTGTATGATTTTGATACCCGTATAACCTAATAAATCATGAATCACTTCAGACACGGTTAATCACCTGAAAAGATTATCCTTCAAGATCTTTCAAATCTTTATCATTTCCATTCAGGTCGTCTTCGACTGCTTTTTGACGGAACTGAATATCTTTAACATCATATAATTTTCGATTCCCACCACCAAAGTCAATGTTAACGGTTTGCGCAAGAAAATTGAGTTGTATGACTTTTCCTTGTCCTTCTGGCGTGGTAACCAACGAATCTAATTTGGGCATCGATTTTCTGTATTCTTTATAATTAGCATCTTCATAATTTATACAACAAAGTAGTTTTCCACACAACCCAGAAATATTCGTTGGATTCAGTGAAAGATTTTGATTTTTAGCCATTTTAATAGATACAGTTTCAAAATCTCCCAAAAATGTTGTACAACAAATTAGTAGTCCACAAGGTCCAATGCCACCCATGACACGTGCACCATCCCGGGTTCCAACTTGTCTTAGTTCGATGCGAATTCTGAATTGATTAGCAAGATCTTTAACCAAGTCACGAAAATCGACACGTCCATCAGCGTTAAAATAGATGATTAATTTCTGACGGTCAAGGGTATATTCGCAATTAAGAAGTTTCATATCAAGATTATTATCTTTAATAATTTCGTTTGTCCGGACCATTACTTCTGGTTGTTCAATGAGATTTCGTTCATGATCGCGAATATCTTTTTCTGTTGCAATTCTTAATACGGGTTTTAACGCTGAAACGAGTTCTGAAGAATCGATTAGTTTCGGGTCTTCTGCAGCAATTCCCATTTCTAATCCGCGAATAGTTTCAACAACGAGATGATCTCCGGATTTGATTTCAAATCCATTCGTATCAAAATAGTATTTTTTCCCAAGTTTTGAAAACTTGATAGGTATCACTTTATGTTCCATGTTGCATGCCTCTTTCTAGCTGAGCGATGATCAAGTCAAACGCTAATGCGTAATTTAGGTTGTATCGTAAACGTGATTTCAATGCCAGCATTTTTTCAAGCATCTCTTGAATCGTTGATTGAAGTGTTGTTTTTGACAATTTTTCGAGCAAAGCCTTCTCAGGCGTAAAGACAATTTGATCATGATGTTGAAGTAAAGTGTATAGCAGATCTTTTTGAAATAGAATCATTAAAGTCAGAAAGAAATCCATGGTTGCTACATTAACCATGACACGATCGCTGGTTTCCTTAAAACGTAAAATCATTGATTGATTTTTTTTGCCAGCGATTCGGTATAAATCGACTACTAAATCTAGAATCGCCATTAAATCTTTTGAACGAGCTATTTTTACAGCTTCTTCGATATTGTTCGTGTATTCTGGAATAACCCTAGCCGCTAATTCACTGACGTCTTCTTTCAAAAGATTTTCTCGGATTAAAGCGCGGGCTATGGGTTTAAAATGAATCAATTGAGCGCGTGAAACAATCGTCTTGAGTAAGGCGTTTGAATTGGTTGTTAGTAATACTGCGTAAATGTCCGCTGAAGGTTCTTCCATTTGCTTTAAGAGCGTATTACTAGCATCTTGATTCATGCGCTCTGCTTCATCAACAATATAGATTCGCGGGCCGTTCTCAACCGACAAACGCGCAAATTCAATAATCAGATTTTTTATTTGCTCTTTTTTTATTTGTTCACTATCAGCTTTAACTAAAAAAACATTAGGGTGCGTACCGTGACTAATTCGAACGCAATTCGAACAATTGCCACAAGGTTCGTCATCTTTTCCAACATTGGTACAAAGCAAACGTTGAGCAAACAGATAAGCTGTCGCAAGTTTATGCGTTCCTTTAGGTCCTTCGAAGATAAAAGCGTGACTCAAGCGGTTGTTAATAAAGCCACTTTGTAAAATTCTAGCCGCTTGTGGTTGATAGGCTTGCAATGTTTTGAAGCGATTAATCTCATTCATTGTAACTCATCCATTCGATGAATCAAGCCTTCAATCAGTTGAATGGCTTGACGACTGACATTTTCAATAGTATCATCACCATCAACCGCTTTGATGCGTTTTGGAAAACGCTGTAAAAGTGATTGATATCCATGATAAGTCAAATCATGAAAATCTCTTTTTTCAAGATCAAGACGATTGACTTCACGATTTTCATTTTGATATATTCTAGCAAGTGCAATCTCTGGTTTGACATCCACTAGAATCGTCAGTTCGGGAAGAAAATTTTCAATCGCAAATGCATTGATATTCCAAACCTCTTCAATGCCAAGATTTCTTGCGATGCCTTGGTACACTAAAGAACTATCGACATATCGGTCACAAAGCACCATCATGCCACGCTCGAGTGCCGGTTTGATTTTTTCTATCAAATGCTGTCGTCTTGAGGCCGCAAACAATAAAGCCTCGGTTCTGGCATCCATTTCAGGATATTCCTTCCCCAAGAGAATTTCACGGATTTTTTCAGAAATACGGATACCACCAGGTTCACGTGTCACTAAAACTGGGTATCCTTGTGCTTCAAAATGGGATTGAACTTGACGAATGACAGAGGTTTTCCCCGATCCATCAGTTCCTTCGAATGTGATAAAATAACCTTTCATAGTACACACCTGCTTTGCTCTTTCTATTATCTCATAAAACCGGTGTTTTTTGAATCAAAAATATTTTATTAAATGAGGGGTATATGTTACAATATATCAGAAGATAGGTGAAGACATGCAAATTGATATAAACAATCTTTGCTTCGCATACATGCATAAACTCGTCATAAATAATCTTTCGTTTTCGCTAAGTCGTGGCGACTTTTTGGTAATTCGAGGAAAAAACGGTTCAGGAAAATCGACTTTAGTTAAGTGTTTATTAGGTATCAATCCAGTGAAAAATGGCATGATATTTTTTGACCATGAAGATATAGTAGGTTTTAAGAAATGGACAATTATGGGATACGTGCCACAAAAATTTGAAGATTTTAATTATGAATATCCCATTACTGTTAAAGAATTTTTATCAGTTTCGCGACTTCGTCAAACCAAGGATTCCCACGTTCTTAAGTTACTTGATAAAATGGGTATTTTAGAAATACAAAATGACAACATTAACTCCCTTTCTGGCGGGCAACTTCAAAGAGTATTCATCGTTCGTGCGATGCTTAATAATCCTAGATTACTGATTCTCGATGAACCGACGGCTTCCATTGACAAAAAAAATGTATTATATTTCCGTGAAACAGTCAATCAACTTCATGAAGAAGGTGTCACAGTCATTTTAATTAGCCATGATGAATCTTTGGCTAACCTTAATTATACCCATGTCCTTTCAATGAGTTCTGATTTTTCATTTTCCTTCCAGTCCCGCGAGAATGCGGAACTGACACCGGGGGTGAATGAATAATGTTTCTTTCTTTTTTCAGTGATTTATTCAATCAAGACTTTATGCTTAGGGCGCTTATTGCCGGAATTCTATTAGGTATTATCGCTCCTTTAATTGGATCTATTGTGGTTATTAGACGTTTATCTTTCATTGCGGATACTTTAGGGCATTTTTCTCTGGTAGGGATTTCGATTAGTTTCTTTTTAACTTATACGTTTGGATGGACCGTCTTTTCACTTCGTCCTCAATACCTTGCAATTGTTTTTTCTGTTATTGGCGGTCTCTTGATTGAACTCTTCCGGCGTTATTACCGCAATT
This sequence comes from Caryophanales bacterium UBA5603, assembly GCA_002424815.1. Lineage (GTDB taxonomy): Bacteria > Bacillota_I > Bacilli_A > Izemoplasmatales > Hujiaoplasmataceae > UBA5603. Next base: position 23,978 of record DILB01000014.1, on the reverse strand, counting down.
ATAAAGAAATCGCGATGGCTATTGTTATTAGTCTTGGGGCGGCAGCTTCAGCCATCTTCTTCTCGCTTTCGAAAAAGACCGGATCACTATATAATTATTTGTTTGGATCTATTTTAACGGTTACAGATTATTATGTCGTTTTGATTGCTATTACTTCGTTGGTTGTATTCTTGCTCTTTGGTCTGTTTGGTCGTCAAATTATAAGTGTAAGTTTTGAAGAAACCAATGCTAAGTTTTTTGGAATCAACCTCGGCGTGTTCCAATTAGTCTTCATTATTGTATTATCCGTTGTAGTTTCGATTCTTCTGGAATCGGTCGGTGTTTTATTGAGTTCCGCTATGATGATTATTCCCATCGCGGCTGCGATGAAAATCGGATGGAGCTATCGATCTACCACTATCATCGCAATTTTATTTTCTGAACTTTCTGTTTTTTTAGGATTATGGATTGCTTACTCTTTCAATATTCCGAGTGGCGCCGCCATTGTCTCTGTTAACATTATCATTTTAGTCATCGTTTCTGTGATAAAAAGAATCATGATCAAACGGACTTTAAAAAAGACACCTGAGATTGCTAATTTTGATGTTGGAGAATAATTTTTATGTTTTAACAAATAAACGCCAAATGAGACTTGTTTGGCGTTTTTTATTAAAAAAAATGAACATCCGTTTCGACACTTCGAAAGGGATGCTCATCTAAATGAATCAATGATTAATATTGTACTTTTACTAAATATAATCCGGATGATGGAGCTAGACGATTCGTTATTTTTCGACTCTTGGAGGTGAGAATTGTATCCACATCTCCTTCCAATTGCCCGCTCGATAGATTGACTAACACCGCCATGATAATACGAATCATATTGTGTAAGAATCCATCTCCAATAAAAGATACAAAAATTTTGTTTCCGTCTTTTTTTAATCGTGTTTCGTAAATAGTTCTAATTTTAGAGGTTTTTTCACCTTTACAAAAACTCGTGAAATCGTGAGTGCCTTCGAGTTTTTTTAATTCTTTTTCAAAACGTTCAAGGTCAATTGAATAAGATATTGTCCATTCATAAAGTCTTGAAAAAGGCGAATATTCTCCAAGATTTAAAATATAACAATACTCTTTATAAGCAACATCAAATCGTGAATGAAACAATTGGGAGACTTGCATTGCACTTTTAATTCGAATAGCTTTTGGTAAAATATTGTTCATAATTATTGGCCATTTTTCAATATCTATTTTCAATAAAGTATCAAAATGGATGACCTGTCCCAAAGCATGAACGCCGGTATCCGTTCGTGAGGCACCGTTGATAATAGTGGGCGTTCCCGTGATTGTAAAGAGCGCTTCTTCTAATATGCTTTGAATGGTTTTTAAGTTAGATTGCCTTTGAAAGCCGCAGTATTCAGTCCCGTCATATTCTACAATCATCTTAATGCGGGATATGCCAACTTCAGGCCGTTTGACAACTATTTTTTGAATGAGATTATTTTTAAAAGAAACTTTTATGATAAGCCCTTCACTCGTTTCGCCAATCAAAGAAATAGTATTCATTCCGTCAACGATATGAAATCCTAAAAAGAGATCAGGATGAGTTTTTAAGTAATCGATAATGGGGCTTTTATCAAAAAGATTTTTACCACTCAGCGGCTTCATTGAAGCATCAGCCGCAATGATATTTTCATAGTTACCCTTGATTAATTGTTCAATTAATTCTAGCCGATCCATAGCACTCTCGCCATAATAGATCCTGTAAGTAATCCTATTGTCATTAAAGCAACCATCAAATCGAGTAGTCCAAAATGAAGATCGTAAATACGAGTTCTTTCTCGACCGGGAACAAAATTACGTGATTCCATCGCATCAGCCAAATCCTCGCTGCGTTTGAACGCAATGATAAACATTGGTACAAGTAAAGAAATAATTTGTTTGATTTTATCTTTCAACTTACCTTCCGCAATATCAGCGCCTCGACTTGCCTGAGCTAACATAATTTTATTGGCTTCATCAAGAATAGTAGGAATATAACGAAGACTAATTGAGATGATAAGGGCAAAATCATCAGAACTGATTCCGATATATTTTAATGGTCGCATCAATTTTTCGATACCCTGTGTTAAATCGGTTGGTTTTGTCGTCAGAGTTAATACCGTCGATAAAGTAATGATAATTAACAAGCGAATCACAACAAATATACTCATTTCAACGCCTTTTTCATGAACGACAAAATTAAAAGTAGAGAAAATAGTCCCATAAGTTAAATAACGAAGGATTAAATAAACACCGGCAATATATAAGAAAAAGAGCATCATTTTAAATTTCTTAAGTTTTGTTAAAAGACGCCAAACGATTGTCCAAGCAACCAAAACGATCAAAGAAACCAAAGAAAAAGTCAAAGTTTCATCAACCCACACTGTTCCTTCTTTGTTAAAGAAAATCTGAAAAACAAAGGTAAATACTAGTAATATGAAGATTGGTTTAAGTCCACGAGCAACTCGGACAATGGATATTTTCCCAATGATGAGTATAATAATAGCGATACCAAATGCAATCATTAACTGAGTAATCGACTTAAGCAAAAATACTGCAACCATTAAGATTAAAACCGCAATTATTTTTGTTCTAGGATCAAGTTTATATAAAAATCCAGTTCCGGGGATATATTGTCCAATAATAATGTTTTTCATGATTTGAACCCCCGTTTGATCGCTATCGTCGCGTCGGAAACGGTTTTTTGATAAATATCGATTTGCGTATGAAATCGTTCATTAATTTCACGCAAAACGCGAATAGTTGCTGGATAGTCTAAGTGAAATTCACTTAATGAGGGTTTTTTAAACAAAGAATCTGGTGTTCCATCGAATACCAAACAACCGGCATTTAAAACAAGTACTCTCGTTGCATATTCATAAACTAAGTCCATATCATGAGTAATGACGATAATCGTTTTTCCAGTTTCCATTTGAATAGATTTAAAAAGATTCATTAATTGCCGTTTACCTCTTGGATCTAGGCCAGAAGTCGGTTCATCTAAAACCAAAATCTGTGGATCAAGTGCTAAAATCCCTGCAATGGAAACCCGTTTTTTTTCACCACCAGATAAATTAAAAGGATTTCTATTCAAATAACTTTCGGAAAGCCCCACCATTCGAAGTGCTTTTTTAGCTAATTCTTTTGCCTCTATTTCAGGGACATGAAAATTTAAAGGGCCAAACATAATATCTTTTTCAACCGTTTCTTCAAACAGTTGATATTCTGGAAATTGAAAAACAAGGCCAACTTTTTGTCTAATCTCATTATATTTAATTTTCCGGTTTCTTTTTGCGGTAACAAGTTTGCCAAAAATCTCAACGGATCCTGATGTTGGAAATACTAAAGCATTCATATGTTGTGCTAGCGTTGACTTTCCACTACCGGTTTGACCAACAAGTGTAATCAATTCATCTTTATCTTGAATTGTTAACGAGATATCTTTGATGGCTTCATAAAAACCTTTTTGAACACCTGTATAAGAGAAATTTACTTCTTTAAACTGAATTCCCATAAATATTCCTCCAGTTCTTGGTAAGTTTCCCCGTCTTGTCTAAGATCATAGTATATTCGCATCGCCGTCGGTAATTCCAAATAAGCTTCTTCAAACCATTCAGGGTGTCTTAGTGCAACAGAAATTTCGCAATCTTGATAAATCTCTCCTGATTTCAGAATAATCATCCGATCAGCGAAAAGAGCTTCTTCGATATCATGAGTAATCATAATGATGGTTAATCCTTCTCGATGTAATTCTTTAATATATTCCATCAGTTCTGCACGCGAACCAGGATCAAGCATTGAGGTGGCCTCGTCAAAAATGATGATATCTGTTTGCATGGCCAAAATTCCAGCGATGGCGATGCGTTGTTTTTGTCCACCCGATAACTGTGAAGGCTCTTTATCGAGAAACTGTTCCATACCCACTTTTTGCGCATAAAAATCAATCTTTTCGAGCATTTCAGTGGCTGGAATTTGTAAATTTTCCATACCAAAGGCAATGTCATCTCTCACTGTGACACCGACAAATTGATTATCAGGATTTTGAAAGACAATGCCAATTTTTTTACGAATATCATAAACTGTTTCATCGGACAATTTTTGACCCTCGATAATGATAGAACCTTCTTTAGGAGAAAGTAAACCAACAATCAATTTTGCCAAAGTTGATTTTCCACTACCATTATGACCCAAAATTGCGATCCATTCGCCTTTATTAATTGAAAGATTAATATCTTTTAATACCATTCTTTTAGAAGAATATTGAAAATGAAGATGTTCAATATCGAGATAAGCCATGAAATCACCTCACGCGTTTACATTATATCAAAAGCTATCTCAAAAAGCGAGATTTAATACCGTTTACATTCATCAAAATAAAAAAACCGCGCCTTAGGCACGGTTGATTTGTGATAGTGAATTAAACGAGTTCAATAATTGCCATTGGGCAGCTATCGCCCAAACGTGTACCGATTTTGTAAATACGCGTGTATCCGCCATTGCGGGAAGCGTACTTCGGACCGATTTCATTGAACAGTTTTTGCAATGCTGTTTCATCGTTGATTGATAACGTTCTAACAGTTTGAGCTGCAAGGCGTCTTGAAGCCAAGTCACCTTTTTTTGCGAGCGTAATCAATTTTTCGACAGTGCGTCTGAGTTCTTTCGCTTTGATGACGGACGTTTGAATACGGCCGTGTAAAATCAATTGCGTTGAGAGATCGCGGATTAATGCAGTGCGGTTGTCACTGCGACGATTGAGTTTTGAATATCCTCTTGCCATGATTTACCTCCTACCCCTAGTGCTTTGCTAAGCTTAAATTTAATTCTTCAAGCTTCTGCTTCACTTCTTTTAATGATTTTTTACCCAAGTTTCTGACTTTCATCATATCTTCCTCAGTCTTTTCAATCAACTCTCCGAGGGTGTGGATACCAGCACGTTTCAGACAGTTGTAACTTCTGACAGATAGATCCAAATCTTCGATGGGTTTTTCAAGATTGCGGGATGATTCTTCATTTTTGCGTTCAATCATGAAGTCTTCAGCCATAGCTTTATTTGAAAGCTCAACAACTGAATACAAATGATCAATGAGCATTTTAGCCGCCATACCGATGGCTTCTTTTGGTCCAATTGAACCGTTTGTCCAAACTTCAACACTCAGCTTGTCATAATCGGCTGAATCATCAACACGGGTCTTGTCAACCGAATAATTCGAGCGAACAACAGGTGTATAAATTGAATCAACAGGAATGACTCCCACCATATTTTCATATTGTGCATTTTTTGTAGCGTTGACATAGCCATTGCCTTTGCGAGCGAACATAACCATACGGAAACGTTTGCCTTTATTGACATGACAGATGTAATGATCTGGATTGACGATATGAACTTCATCATCGGCGATAATATCACCGGCTGTGACGTCACAAGGACCGTCAACAATGACTTCAAGACGTTTTTCAACATTCGGATTCGTAGAATCGATGGTTAAAACAACACCTTTTAAATTTAATACAATTGCCGTAACGTCTTCAACAACATTCTCGATTGCACAAAATTCATGTTCAACACCGTCTATTTGAGTATTGATGATTGCCGCTCCCGGCAATGAAGACAATAAAACTCGTCTGAGTGAATTACCAATCGTTATGCCAAAACCACGGTCAAGCGGCGATACGACGAAACGTCCGTAATTTTCGGTGATTTCTTCAGTAATGGTCTTCGGTTTTTCGAATTTCAAGTCCTTCATGTCTAATTACCTCCTACCCGCGTGGACGTTTAGGCGGACGGCATCCATTATGTGGCACCGGCGTAACGTCTTTGATGGCCGTAATCTCAAGTCCTGCAACTTGCAAACTTCTGATAGCGGCTTCACGTCCTGGTCCGGGACCTTTGACGGATACTTCAACCCTTTGAACGCCATTTTCCATGGCTGCTTTTGCACAAGCTTCGCTAGCAAGACCGGCTGCGAAGGGAGTCGATTTACGACTACCTTTGTAACCGATAGCACCGGCGGAACTCCAGGCGATAGCATTGCCGGCTGGATCCGTAATCGTGATGATGGTATTATTGAAAGTCGAATGAATGTGTGCTACTCCAGAAGGAATATTCTTTTTCAAGCGACGTTTTTTATTAACGACTTTACCTGCCATTTTCTATATCCTCCTATTTCTTCTTATTCGCAACAGTTTTTCTCGGACCTTTACGAGTACGAGCATTGTTACGGGTATTTTGACCGCGGACCGGAAGGCCTTTGCGGTGACGGATTCCGCGATATGATCCGATTTCAATCAACCGTTTAATGTTGAGTGAAACTTCACGGCGGAGATCGCCTTCAACTCTATATTTAGCAACTTCAACGCGAATACGAGATAATTCGTCTTCGGTGAGGTCTTTGACGCGTTTTGATTCGTTGACGCCGGCAGCTGCCAAAACTTTTTGCGACAAAGTTTTGCCAATACCATAAATATACGTAAGCGAAATAACAACGCGTTTCTCTCTAGGAATATCTACTCCTGCAATACGTGCCATCGTTTACCTCCTATTTCCCTTGTCTTTGTTTATGTTTCGGATTTTCGCAAATGACCATAACATTGCCATTGCGTTTAATTACTTTACATTTGTCACAGATTTTTTTTACAGATGGTCTAATTTTCATACCATTTACCTCCCTGTAGGTTTTCGGTTAATATCTATATTTTATTAATTAATGCGATATGTGATACGTCCACGTGTTAAATCATAGGTTGAAAGTTCAACCTTGACCTTATCACCTGGTAAAATGCGTATGTAATGCATACGGATTTTACCAGAAACGTGTCCAATAATCCGATGTCCGATTTCCAACTCGATTATGAACTGGGCATTGGGAAGTACTTCCACAACCGTTCCCATCATTTCGATTACATCATCTTTTTTTGCCATCGAATCTCTCCTTTAAATCTTTGTCAGTATCTCATAACCGCTTTCGGTAATGAGAACTGTATGTTCGTAGTGTGCGCTCAAGCTGCCATCTTGTGTCAGTGTTGTCCAGCCGTCAGGTAGTATTTTAACTTCGGGTCGACCTGCATTGATCATCGGTTCAATGGCTAAGGTCATACCAGGACGAAGTGTGATTCCACGACCGGGAAGTCCAAAATTGGGAATTTGAGGATCTTCGTGCATAACTTTGCCAATACCATGACCGACAAATTCACGAACAACAGAACATCCATGTGTTTCTGCATAGACTTGTATCGCGTGCGAGATATCGGATAACCGAGCACCTGCTTTTGCATTTTCAAGTCCAACAAATAAACTTTCCTCAGTAACTTTCATCAGGTGTTTGGCAACATCAGATACATCTCCACAAGCATAAGTCCAGGCTGAATCGCCATGATAATTTTTATGGATAGCTCCGATATCAACCGAGACAATATCCCCTGATTTCAGGGTTTGCTGCTTGGTCGGAATACCATGAACTACGGCATCGTTTAAAGAAATACATGAACTGGCGGGGAACCCATTATAATTTTTAAATGACGGGATAGCTCCATAGGATAAAATTGTTTTTTCAACAATTTGGTCCAATTCATACGTTGAAACGCCAGGTTTGATATGCTTGGCGACTTCTGCGTGAGCAAGGGCAACAATCTTCCCCGCTTCCTTCATAAGTAATATTTCTCTTTCCGACTTAATGGTGACCATCATACTCACCTAGTTTCCCAATGATGTCATTGAAGACTTCATCAGAGGATCTGACTCCGTCAATCACCATTAAGAGATGTTTATGACGGTAATAGTCTAGTAAAGGTTTGGTCTTTTCATTATAAATACGGAGTCGGTTTAAAACCGATTCCTCAAGATCATCCGCGCGTTGTATGAGTTTAGATTGACATACATCGCAGATGTTTTGAATTCTGGGGGGATGATTCTTGATATGATATGTGGCATTACAGTTTGGGCAGACACGACGTCCTGCCATTCGTTCAAGAAGCACTTGATCGTTGACATCGACATTGATGACCGCTTTTAATGACATGCCATTGGTCTTGAGCATTTCGTCAAGAGCAACCGCTTGGGCTTTGGTACGGGGGTATCCGTCAAGCATAAACCCGTTTGGAAAATCCCCTGACTGTAGAATATTTTTTACGATGTTGTTGGTCAAATCATCAGGCACCAATTCCCCTCTGGAAATATATTTATTTGCTTCGATTCCGATTGGCGAACCTTTCAAAATCTCTTCACGGTATATATTCCCAGTGGAAATATGTTGTAAGCGATAATGGCGAAGCAATCGTTCTGATTGTGTGCCTTTACCTGCGCCTGGTTTTCCCATAATCAACAAGTTCATCATGGAAGGTTATTGTCTCATGAAACCTGCATACGTTTTTTCTTTCGTATCGGTTTCGATCTGTTTCGCTGTTTCCAAAGCCACACCGACGATAATCAGCAGTGAGGTTCCCCCGATTTGTGCATAGGAATGTCCCAGAACCATGGAAGTAATGATTGGTAGCGAAGCGATAACAACTAAGTATAACGCACCGATGATAGTCACTCTAAACAGTGTTTTCGTGATGTAGGATTCGGTTTCAAGTCCCGGTCTCACGCCTGGAATGTATGCATTTTGTTTTTGTAAGTTTTCAGCGATTTGTTCCGGTTTAACTAAGATGAACGAATAGAAGAATGTGAATACGAGAACCAAAAGAATATAAAGTGCAAATCCGATGGGTTGATCGTAAGCGAAAATCTGATTAATCCAGTTTTGTGCTGTCGTCGATCCACTTGAACTGCCCCAATTAATGTAATTGAAGATTGTTGAAGGTAAACTCAACAAAATAGAAGCAAAAATGACTGGAATAACGTTCGCTGTATTCAATTTAATCGGTAAATTCGATTCCGATTTACCAGAAAACTTTGAGCCCGCTGGACGATTTGCGTATTGGATAGGAACTTTGCGAACAGCACCTTGCATATAAGTAACGCCCACCAAAACAAGGATGAACATTAGAATGCTGACACCGAAAAACAAATAACCATTCCATTCGCCTTGACCTGAATAAACAGAATCTAAAACGCCATTGGGGTCAGTTACGTAATATTGAATTAATGATGTAATCGTTCCTGGGAAAGAGATAACGATACCAGCGACGATGAGCATTGATGAACCGTTTCCGATACCACGAAGGGTAATCTGATCAGCTAACCAAATCATAAATGCTGTTCCTGCCGTCAAAACGATAGCAATGTACACATAAACAAAGAACCACAAATTACGACCGCCGGCCGTTGCCCAGTCAGCAACACCAAATTCAAATAACGACGCTTGAGATGAATGAAAAGCAAAAGTCATAGCCAAAGCTTGAACAAATGCAAGTCCGATGGCGATATAACGTGTTAGACGACTTGTTTTTTGTCTGCCGACTTCACCCTCTTCGCTCCATTCTTTCAAAACGGGAATGATATCCATTTGAAGGAGTTGGATAACGATAGAAGCGGTAATGTAAGGACTAATACCCAAGGCGATGATCGAGTAATTACGTAAAGCATCACCACTGATAGAGTTGACGATACCAAGGAATCCGCTATTATCAAACAAATCTGCTAGAGCAGAAGAGTCAATTAGTGGCATGGTAACGTAAGTTAACAGTTTGAAAACTAGAAAGGCCAATAAAGTAAATCCGATTTTTTTAAGGATGTCTTTATTCTTAAGTACTCTCTTTAAAGTTTCCACTGTTAAATCACCTCAATCGTTCCACCAGCAGCTTCAATGATTGCTTTCGCTGACGAAGAAAATTTATGTGCTTGAACCGTAAGTTTAACATTGAGTGAGCCTTTGCCCAAAACTTTGATTCCGTTTCCGACACTTTTGATCTTTCCGTCTTTCAGTAATAATTCAGGAGTAATGACGGTACCTTCAGCGTAAGAATTCAAATCCATGACGTTAATAATGGAGAATTCAACACGGAAGAAATTAGTAAAGCCACGTTTTGGAAGACGTTTGAATAAAGGAGTTTGTCCACCTTCAAAACCGAGTCTGACGCCTCCACCAGTACGGGAATTTTGACCCTTTGTACCGCGGCCGGCGGTTTTGCCGTTACCACTGCTGGTACCACGGCCAACGCGTTTTTTAGAATGTAAAGCGCCTTCGACAGCTTGCAATGCTTGTAATTTCATGTTAAGGCCTCCTACTTCACTTCTTCAACCTTGACCAGATGGGCAACGGTGTTGATCATCCCACGAATCGATTCATTGTCCTCTTTAAGAACGGTTGAACTGATTTTGTTGGTCAAGCCTAAAGCTTTAATTGTTTTCAATTGATTTGGCTTATGGCCAATGGTACTTTTAACCAAAGTCACTTGTAATTTAGCCATTATTTGACGACCTCCTCGGAAGTCAAACCGCGTGTTTTAGCAACCGTGTCAACATTCCGCATTGAAAGCAATCCAGCCATCGTTGCTCTAACCATATTGATAGGGGTGTTTGAGCCGAGGGATTTGCTTAATACGTCTTGAACGCCAGCTAATTCTAATACAGCACGGACAGGTCCACCGGCAATGATACCCGTACCTTCGACGGCTGGACGAATATAAACTTTCGCAGCGCCGAAACGACCGAGAGCATCGTGGGGAACAGTGGTTCCGTTAAGTGGAACTCTGACGATATTTTTCTTGGCATCTTCGATACCTTTTTTGATGGCATCTGGAACTTCACTTGCTTTTCCGGTTCCAAAGCCGACATTACCATTACGGTCACCGACAACGACGAGAGCAGCAAAGCTGAAACGTCTTCCGCCTTTAACAACTTTCGTTACGCGGCCAATCGAAACAACTTTTTCATCGTAGAGTTTTTCTTCTTTTTTACGTTCTTTAAAATTTTTATTGGACGGTCTTTTTGAATCTCTTCCGTCTCTTACATTCTCTGATTGCATTGGTTAACCTCCTCCATTAGAATTCCAAGCCTGCTTCACGAGCAGCCTCGGCTAATGCTTTGACTCTGCCATGGTAGATGTATCCGCCACGGTCGAAAACAACGGTTGTGATGCCTTTCGCTAATGCTCTTTCAGCAATTAACTTGCCAACAGCAGTTGCGCCTAGGACGTTTCCGCCGTTCACTTCTTTGATATCGAGTGAAGAAGCGCTGACCAATGTTACTTGGGCAACATCGTCGATAATTTGACAATAGATGCCTTTGTTGGAACGGAAAACATTCAGACGTGGTCTGGCGGCTGTTCCGCTCAGATGGACTCTGGATCTGCCATGTCTTTTCAGACGTTGAGCATTTTTATCAACTGGTTTAAACATATCTTTTCACCAATCTGCTACTTCTTAGCAGTTTTCCCTTCCTTACGACGTACGAATTCGCCACGATAACGAATACCTTTACCTTGATAAGGTTCAGGTTCGCGAATCTTGCGAACGTAAGCTGTAAATTCTCCGACCAATTGCTTGTCAATTCCTTTGATGCGAACTTCTGTATTAATCGGTATTTCAACGGTGATTCCCGCAGGAATCGGAACTTCAACTGGATTTGAGAATCCAACGTTGACAACGAGAGTTTTGCTATCCTTTAATGAAGCACGATATCCGACACCTTTGATGTCTAGGACTTTTTCGTACCCTTCAGTTACACCTTTAACCATGTTATTCAAGAGCGCACGCGTTGTTCCATGAAGAGCGCGGTGTGCGAGTGAATCTGATGGTCGGGTTACAGAAATTTCATTATGAGCGGAAGCAATCGTGATATCTTTGTGGAATGTATATTCCAACGTGCCTTTTGGCCCTTTGACAGTGACATGGTTGTGTTCACCTAATGTCACAGCGACGCCGGCAGGCAATTGAATTGCTAGTCTACCAACACGACTCATATCTTTCTTGCACCTCCAAATAATCGTCTTTTGTGTTTTTTGAACCGTTAATTGTTACCAAACGTAAGCGATAATTTCGCCGCCAACTTGTTTCTTTCTCGCTTCTCTATCGGTCATAATGCCTTGAGATGTCGAAACAATGGCGATGCCTAGGCCGTTCAATACCCGTGGCATTTCGTCAGTTTTTGCATAAACGCGAAGACCTGGTTTGGAGATTCTTTTTAATCCTCTAACCGCTCTTTCGTTATTTAAAAGATATTTCAATGTAACTTTAATTGTTCCTTGAACACCGGAATTAACCACTGTGAAATCAGTGATATAGCCTTCGCTCTTGAGAACATTTAAAATCTCTACTTTAATTTTCGAGGCCGGAATTTCCACGACTGCATGTTTCATTTGATTCGCATTTCTGATTCTGGTAAGCAAATCTGCGATTGGATCGGTCATAACCATAATAGTGCCTCCTTATTACCAACTGGCTTTTCTGACGCCGGGAATCTGACCTTTGTAGGCGAGTTCACGGAAGCAGATACGGCACAGTTTAAACTTGCGATATACCGAGTGAGGACGTCCGCAACGTTCACATCTGGTGTAGTCTCTTACGGCAAACTTGCTACCGAGTTTTTGTTTGACTTTAATGGATGTTTTAGCCATGGTATCCTCCTAATTCTTTCTGAAAGGCATTCCGAATAACTTAAGTAATTCGAATGCTTCCTGATCGGTTTTCGCTGTAGTGACAATAACAATGTCCATTCCGCGGACTTTGTTAACTTTGTCATAATTGATTTCTGGGAAAATGAGTTGTTCTTTGATTCCGAGGGTGTAATTGCCACGGCCATCAAAACCTTTAGGATTGATACCGCGGAAGTCACGAACGCGAGGAAGTGCGATGGTGACGAGTTTATCGAAAAAGTCATACATTCTATCGCCACGAAGGGTCACTTTGCAGCCAATGGGCATGTCTTCACGAAGTTTAAAGTTTGCGATAGATTTCTTAGCGCGTGTCACGAGTGGTTTTTGACCAGTGATTTGTGCTAATTCACTAACCGCATCATCAAGAACTTTTGGATTGGCAACAGCATCACCGGCACCAATGTTCAAAACGATTTTGCTAATCTTTGGGCATTCCATGACGGAAGAATAATTAAATTTTGTCAACAGAGCAGGAATGATTTCGCTCTTGTAAATTTGTTGTAGTCTGTTCATCAATATTCTCCCTTCACTATTCTATGATTTCGCCAGATTTTTTTGCAAATCGGACGACTTCTTGTACTTCTTGTTTTTTAACTTTTTTGGTAATGGTCTTATAACCGATTCGAGATGGTTTTTTAGTTTTTGGATCGACGATCATGACATTAGAGACATGAATTGGTCTGTCGAGTTCAACGATTCCACCATCGGGATTAGCTTGAGAAGGTTTAAGATGTTTCTTGACTTTGCCAAGACCTTCGCCATCTAAAACAACGCGTTCAGATTTGTTGAGGACTTTGGAAATGGTGCCTTGTTTGCCTTTATCAGCACCGGCAATGATAATTACTTTATCGCCTTTTTTTAAGTTCATGATGATATCCTCCTACAACACTTCGGGAGCAAGCGAAACAATTTTCGTGAATTCGGCTTCTCTCAATTCGCGCGCTACCGGTCCAAAGATACGTGTGCCCTTGGGACTCTTATCATCTTTAATGATGACAGCTGCGTTATCGTCAAATTTGATATATGAACCATCGGGACGGCGAAGTCCTCTTTTGGTTCTTACGATGACAGCTTTGACAACTTCACCTTTTTTCACCAAGCCGCCGGGAGTGGCAAATTTCACGGTAGCGATGATGATGTCGCCAATATTGGCGTATTTGCGGCTCGTGCCGCCCAAAACTTTAATGGTTAGAATTTCACGGGCACCGGAGTTATCCGCAATCTTCAATCTAGATTCTTGTTGTATCATAATGTTCTCCTCCTTCAGCCCGCATTATAGATTCTTTTGATCTACAATTTCAACTAAACGGAAACGTTTCGTTCTGGAAATCGGACGGCACTCGATGATTTTAACAACATCGCCAGTTTTAGCGGTGTTAAGTTCATCGTGAGCGTGGAATTTTTTCGACGAAATGACACGTTTGTTATATAATGCGTGTTTCTTGTAAGTTGTGACTAAAACCGTGATGGATTTGTCATTCTTTGTAGAAACGACGGTCCCTGTGAACACTCTTTGATTGGCTTCCATAAATACCCTCCTATTCAACGTCCCGTTCGGACATAATTGTTTTCATCCGAGCGATCGTTTTTTTAACAGCATTTAAGCGGGCGGTGTTTTCAAGTTGGCCGGTTGCGTGTTTGAAACGCAAATCAAACAATTCTTTTTTAAGGTTTTCGATTTCATTCAAAATGGATTCCGAATCCATTTTGCGGATTTCGCTAACGTGCAACATTGGCATCTCCACTCACTTTCTTGACAAACTTTGTTTTAATTGGGAGTTTATAAGATGCCAAACGCAAAGCTTCTTTGGCGACATCTTCTGGAACACCCGCTATTTCAAAGAGGATAAGTCCTTCTTTAACAACAGCAACCCAATCATCCGGAGCTCCTTTACCAGAACCCATTCGGACTTCCATTGGTTTTTTTGTTTTAGCCAAATGTGGGAATATTTTAACCCAGACTTGACCGGCACGTTTCATAAAACGTGTCATGGCGATACGACTAGCTTCGATTTGACGAGCGGTAATCCATGCGCCTTCTAAAGCAACAAGCCCGTAATCACCAAAAGCGATTTCGGTGCCGCCTTTCGCCTTACCTTCATAACTTACGCGATGAGGGCGGCGGAATTTAGTTCTTTTTGGCATTAACATGATTATTTGGCCTCCTTCTTAGCTGGAAGGATTTCACCTTTGTAGATCCATACTTTTACGCCAAGTTTACCATAAGTCGTTTTTGCTTCGGCCAAAGCATAATCGATATTGGCTCTAAGGGTATGTAAAGGTACATTTCCTTCGCTGTAGCCTTCACTTCTTGCGATTTCGGCTCCAGCCAAACGTCCAGAAATCAATGTCTTGCAACCTTTAGCACCAGTTTTGAGAGCGCGTTGAATAGCAACTTTTTGAACGCGTCTGAATGAAGCGCGGTTTTCAAGTTGTTGAGCAATACTTTCTGCAACTAGTTTGGCATCAAGTTCGGGATGTTTAATTTCCACGATATTTAAGAATACTTCTTTTTTTGACAGTGATTTCAATTTTTCAACGACTGCATTTTTCGTTGCGCCATCGCGACCGATAACCATGCCGGGTTTAGCTGTGTTAACGGTAATGATAACTCTTGATTTTGAACGTTCAATTTCAATTTTAGAAACACTGGCATTCTTATAAAGATCATAGAGTAAGGAACGAATTTTTAAATCTTCGAGTAATAAATCTGCAACATCTTTTTTGTCTGCATACCATCTGGATTCCCAGTCGAGGATGATGCCGATTCTAAGTCCGATTGGACTGACTTTTTGTCCCATTGATTAGTTCCCTCCTATTCCCTTTCCGCCACGGTGATGTAAATGTGGCTTGTGCGTTTCAGGATTGCGAATCCGCGACCTTGTGAGCGCGGTTGCATTCTTTTTAATGTTTTGCCGGCGCCAACAAAAATTTCTTTGACGAACAGCTTATTTTGGTCAAGTTGGTAGTTGTGCTCAGCGTTAGCAACTGCAGATTTTAACAGTTTTTCAACGACGAGCGTAGCTCCTCTTGGTGTTCCTCGGAGAATTGCATAGGCTTCACCAACACTTTTCCCTCTGATCAAATTGATGACCAATTCAACTTTACGAGGAGCGATTCTGACGGTATTTACACTTGCTTTAGCTTCCATTATTATCTCTCCTCCTACTTCTTAACGACTTTTTTATCCGCATGACCACGGAATACCCGGGTCGGAGCGAATTCACCCAATTTGTGGCCGACCATATCTTCGGTTACATAGACAGGAATATGTTCCTTGCCGTTGTGTACTCCAAGAGTTAAGCCGACGAATTGTGGGAAGATCGTCGAACGTCTGGACCAGGTTTGAATTACTTTTTTGGAATTGGTTTTGTTCGCTTCCAAAACTTTCTTCAGCAAGTGGTCATCGCAAAATGGACCTTTTTTGATTGAACGTGACATTTATGAGCTCCTCCTCCCCTATTTATTTCTGCGTCTAACGATTAATTTATCGCTAGCTTTTTTATTTTTTCTAGTAATTTTGCCTCGGCCGATTTTTCCCCATGGTGTCATGGGTGATGGGTGACCGATGGGTTGTTTACCTTCTCCACCACCGTGTGGATGGTCGACAGGATTCATTACTGATCCTCGAACAGTTGGTCTTACGCCCATATGGCGTTTTCTGCCCGCTTTACCGAGTGATACAAGTTCGTGGAACTCGTTGCCGACTTCACCAATTGTAGCTCTGCAAACACCGAGAACTCTTCTAACTTCACCCGAGGTAAGACGAACGAGGACGTATTTTTCTTCTCGGCCAAGAATTTGTGCGCTTGACCCAGCAGCTCTGACGAGTTGTCCGCCCTTGCCTGGATATAATTCAATATTGTGAATAACAGTACCGACAGGAATATTTTGAATCGGTAGTGCGTTGCCGATAACAATATCGGCTCCCGTTCCTGATTCGATGGATTGACCTATAGTCAAACCCTTTGGAGCAAGAATATAACGTTTTTCTCCATCAGCGTAATGTATCAGGGCGATATTTGCCGTACGATTTGGATCGTATTCGATGGTTGCTACCTTGCCGATAACGCCATCTTTATTACGTTTAAAATCAATTGTACGGTATTTTCTTTTTGCGCCGCCGCCTTGATGACGAACGGTCAGTTTTCCTTGGTTGTTACGTCCAGCTTGTTTTTTAATGGTCGTAAGCAAGGATTTTTCTGGCTTGTCAGTTGTAATTTCTGCATAATCCAACTTTGACATTCCTCTAGTTCCGGGTGTCATTGGTCTGTATTTAATAATAGCCATTAGGTGATTCCTCCTGATTACGCTTTGTAAACGTCGATTTTAAATCCGTCCGCCAAAGTTACGATAGCTTTGGATACGGCGGGTTTAAAACCTGAATGTTGCCCGACTCTTTTAGCCTTGGCAATTTCATTAATGACGTTTACTTTGGTGACTTTCACATCGAAGATTGCTTCGATGGCTTGTTTTATTTCGATTTTGTTAGCACCTTTGTCAACTTCAAAGGTATATTTGTTCTTATCGGCAAGTTTTGTCGATTTTTCGGTCACGATGGGACGTTTAATTATTGTATATTTATCCATATTAACCCAACAGAACCTCCTCGATCTTTTTTACAGCTTGTTCAGTTGTTACAACAAATTTATTGTTCATAATGTCGTAAACACTGGCATGTTCCGTAATCGTTGCTGAAACATTTGGTAGATTTCTCGATGCAATATCGATTAAATCGTTGGTTTCAGATAAAAGTAACATGATTTTTCCTGAAACTTTAAGATTATTCAAGATTTCAACCATTCCCTTGGTTTTATAAGTTTCCAAGGCAAGATTGTCTAAAACGATGAATTCATTGGTGCGGACTTTGTCAGACAAAACGATTTTGAGCGCTAAGCGACGAATCTTTTTGTTGACTTTGTAATCATAACTGCGAGGCGTTGGTCCAAAAGCAATACCACCACCCACATAATGCGGGTTGCGAGTCGATCCTTGACGAGCATGACCAGTTCCTTTTTGACGGAACGGTTTCTTGCCGGTGCCGGCGACTTCTGCTTTTGTTTTTGTGCTTGCGGTTCCTTGACGCATAGCGGCTCTTTGAGCTTTAATTACGTCGTATATAACTTGCTGATTGGGTTCTACAGCGAACACTGCATCAGACAAGGTAATTTCTCCAACAGATTGTCCTTGTTGATTTAACAATGCTAATTTAGGCATAGCGAATCCTCCTTTCAATCAATATGATTATTGGTTGTTCTTAACTGCATTTTTGATGATCAATAACGATTTTTTTGGTCCAGGAACATTGCCTTTGATCAACAAAATGTTGTTCTCGACATCTGCTCTTACAACGGACAGGCTTTGAATTGTGACGGTTTCATGTCCCATACGTCCCGGCATTTTTTTTGCCTTAAAGACTCTGTTTGGGGCCATTGAACCCATCGAGCCTATGCCGCGATGGTATTTTGAACCGTGGGAGACGGGTCCAGTTCCAAAGCCGTAACGTTTAATTACGCCTGAGTAACCTTTGCCTTTTGAAGTTCCTGTCACATCTACATAATCCCCAGCGGCAAATATATCACACTTTACCTCTTGGCCTACTTCGTAACCCATCATTTCGGATAAACGAATTTCTTTAATGTAGCGCTTAGGTGTCGTTCCCGCTTTTTGGAAATGGGCTGTCAACGGTTTGTTAACGAGCGTTGCGCGCTTGTCCATAAACCCAAGTTGAACCGCTTCATATCCATCAGTTTCGACTGTTTTCTTCTGTATGACAACATTGGGAGTTACTTCGATTACCGTAACTGGAATCAATTTCCCTGCATTGTCGAACACTTGTGTCATTCCTACTTTTCTTCCTAAGATACCTTTTGCCATGAGTGCACCTCCTACTTAATATTTTCTTTCAAATTTTTAATATTCATAATACTGTCTTACTTCAATACGATATCGACGCCAGACGGAAGGTCTAGATGCATCAATGAATCGATTGTTTGCGCCGATGGATTAACGATGTCGATAAGACGTTTGTGTGTGCGTCTTTCAAACTGTTCGCGGGAATCCTTGTTGACGTGCGGTGATCTGAGAATTGTAAAGATTTCCTTTTCAGTCGGTAGCGGGATAGGACCTGATACCGTTGCGCCAGTTTTCTTTGCCGTGTCAACGATCTTCTTTGCTGATTGATCTAACAATCTGTGATCGTAAGATTTCAATCTGATTCTAATTACTTGATTTTGAGCCATTGTGGTTCCTCCTTTGCATATAATCTGCTTATATACTTGCTCGTTGTGAGTTACCTGACTTCTTTCACGTTCACGTAACAACGCCTACGTGTGTGTCAGCAATCTCACAAGTCATTGCCTACCTGTTTTCACAGGCATTGACTATTTTAACAAAAAAAAAGCATTAAAGCAAGAACTTTTTCTTGGAATTTAACGCTTTTCGTCTTTCATATTATTATTTCACGCATATTACGTGTATGCGAGACATAAATTCTCTTAAATCTCGATATTCTGATTGAAATCGATAATGATTTCCATCACTGTATCATTGAAACTTTGATAATTTGAATCCGAATAATCAACCATGATGATCGGCATGGCGGTTAGCCAAATAATAAAATGATCATGTCCAATCAATTCTGGATTGAAGTTTCTGGCTTTTGAGAGAAGTGACCAAGATTTCAAAGCTTCAATAATCCCATTCCCATTTAATTGCATTGTTAGCACCCCTTGCATAATTCTGAATGCTTCCGTCGAATCAATTCCAACATGATTGGACATTTGATTTCCAGTTAATGCTGTCTTTGCATTGATTGCTGCTGTTTCATCATCGAGAAAATCATAGAGTCTTGAAGCATCATCGGTGTTTGCCCATGCAGAACGAATGCTATTCCCATAAGACCAAAAACTTGTATCCGTCTCTTCGAATTTTGACAATAAAATCACGCCAGATTTGCTTTTATTTTGAGTCACATCACCATATGTTACAAGATTAAGGGATTTATCTCCTTCGAGATAAGCGTATTCTAAAACGCCTGAGTTTTCAAACAAAGTCTTGATTTGTTCAAATTTATTTAAATCATCGTACTCAACTCCATTAACGTGTTGTATATCTAGAATCAGAAGTTCGCCTGGATTATCAGCTAAGAAGGTATTGATGTCTTCAAGAATTTCAATAAAAGGTTCGCTAAAATAAGTATGCGAGGTCATCCATGTATCAGATTTTGAGTGATAGGTTAGTCGTATATCAAAATAACGCACGCCTCTTTTCAACAAATCAGTGACATTAGAAACTTGTGTCTTCGATTGTCTAACTGAAAAACCTTTAATTAAGGCTCCCGGAAGTCCTGTTTGGATGGCTGCAGCTGAAGCTAAATCAACTTCGCTTGAATATTTGATTTTATTTGTGAACGCATCGTGAGCACCAAGCATTGCAATGTTGATAATGCGTTTATCTGAGGCTATTGTTTCAAACATCCAATTTGAATAATTCTCGTTAGTGATTTTCTTGGCATAGAAATTAAATGGGATATTGATGATTAAAAGCATTAATGCAATGATGCCAACAAAAAAACTTAGTAGTCTTCTGAATGCTAATCTGATTTTCATTCTTGTGATTTCCTCCAAAACTGTTCAATTTTTTTAGCAAGCGTCTGATTGTTATTGATGGTTTCCATGTGACTCCATTCTTTAGGAAAGAGTTGTTGATATTTGCGAGAAGTAAAACGATCATCAATAAGAATAGCAATACCACGATCTGTTTCACTGCGTATGACTCGTCCTACCGCTTGAATAACTTTGTTCAACCCAGGATAGGTATAAGCAAAATCAAAGCCGCTTGAAAAAGCTTCATCAAAATGAGATTTTAAAATATTGTTAAAAGGTGCAATCATCGGTAATCCGACACCAACAATGACGACTCCAGACAATTGATCACCGATAAGATCAATTGATTCACCAAAGACCCCGCCCATCACGAATAATCCTAGCTGGGTTTTATTACTAGTTTGCTTGAATAAGTCGATGGTTCCTTGACGTTCGCGCAAACTCATATCGCGTTTTTGAGTTATAATTTCAAATTCATCGGGATCTAAATCGAGATTATCTTTAACTTGACTTAAGTAAACATATGATGGAAAAAATGCTATATAATTACCGGGTTTACCATCCACTAAAGTCTCTATTGTTTCAATGATTTTGTCAATAGAACTTTCGCGATCATTATATCTTGTTGAAACATCATCTATGGCGATTAGCATTAAATTATCTGGGGGAAAAGATGAAAGCATTTTGATATCTTTACCTATTCCTTGTGTCAATAATGTTTTGTAATAAAATATTGGATCGAGAGTCGCACTAAAAAAAATAGCGGCTCTACTTTTATGCTTGGCAATGTCTAAAATGTATTCTGAAGCGTTTAAGCATTTTATCGATACACTTAGTAAATTTTGATCGCGTTCGAGCAGGTAAACGAATTGATTGTTAAAAAATTCATATATTTTAACAAACTGATAAATGTCGAAATAGAGTGGTGTAATGAGTGATTTATTGGAGATTTTCTTTTCATCAAGAAATGCTTGATCAAACTTTTTCAGAAGTTTTTTTAACATTAGAAGCAAAAAATCATTGACCTGTTCTTTCCGAACAAAATCGACTTCTAATAAATCGATTTCTACTTCGTGAAAATAATCTAGTATACGATTAATTTCAGTTTTAGGGTTGGGTTTCATCCCTTTTGTCAAAGCAAGTAATGTGGTAAATAACTCATTGGTTAAAGTGGCACTATACATTTCGCGACTTCTTGAAACAAGATTATGGGCTTCATCAACAAGTAAAATCGGTTCATATGTAGTATCTTCAAAATAACGAATAAGGTGTGCACGCGGATCAAAAGCATAATTGTAATCGGCGATGATAATGTCACAGTAATTAGATAAGTCAAGTGAATATTCAAATGGACAAACACGATGTCGTTTACCATAAGCGATGATAGTTTCTTTTTTTAAAAGCGATTCATTTCGAAAAATGTCATCGATGGCTTTATATATGCGATTGTAATATCCTTTTGCATATTTACATACTTCAGGGTCACAATCCCTTTCTTTAAGAAGACACATAGAGTCTTTCGCTGTTATTTCGCAAGTTTTGGCGATTAAACCGTGTTCTTCCAATATAGAAATTGTGTCAAGAGCAATTCTTTTTCCATCATTTTTGGCAGTTAAATAAAAAAGTTTTTGCCTTGGCATATTGATGGTTTTAAGTCCTGAAAATAACACCGCAATCGTTTTGCCGATGCCAGTAGGTGCAATCGCATAAAGAATGTTTTTCTCCATAATTGCACGATATACATGTCCCATGAGTTCACGTTGATTATCGCGAAAATCCGAAAATGGAAACGTCAATCCAACAATCGATTTTAATCTCGCTTCTTCGTGATAATCGATTGTTTTAATCCATTCGAGATAAGTATTTAAAGTTTTAATAAAATATTTTTCTAAAGTTTTGAAAGTTAAGTTTTTGTCAATCGTTTTGACTTCATGATTTTCCACAGCAATATAGGTTAGTCGAACAATAATTTTGGTTAAATTATTAGCAAAACAATACATATAAGCATAGAGTTTTGCTTGAGCTAAATGTGCGGGAGAAGTCAATTCATCAATGGATTCAAGATCAAGACGTGTTGATTTAATTTCTTCTAATATTATATCTCCATCGAGCGTTATAATGCCATCAATACGACCACTAATGTCTACTAAAAAATCATCCGCTCGATATTCGGCGGAAACCATTACTTCTTTTTGATCAGTCGTAAGATATTGTGACTGCCAAAACTTATGAATTTCATTGCCCTCTTCGGCCCGAGCCAGCAAAAGGCGATCACTTGTGATATTTCCACTTCCATAGAGCAACTCAGCTATTTCTTTAGCGCTGATGTGAACGGTTTTCATAGCATCACCGAATCCATTATACAACAATTTATCCATATTGTCTTTTTCGTTTTAAACCGCCAATTAAAAAATCCGAGGAAATCCCCCGGATATTTTAATTAATCTCTTCTCAATCCTTTTTTTCGATATTTTGTATCACGTTTTTCTAAATGTCGATCCCGTGAAAATTCCATCGTTTCACGAATCGTTTCTTTGATATCTCGTGTTGAATAACCCAATTCATCGGTTGCCTTTTGATGAGAGAAATGGTAATTGGAATTAAGAACAATGATTGAGTAGTGCGTTAATAAAGGTTTTTGTCTAACAATCTTATAATATAATTCTGCAAAATAACTCATCGCAAGAATAAACCAATACGCTAATTTTGTTTTAATTTTTTTCTTTCCGCAAGATATAGCTATCTGATCAAGCAGTTCTTTTACCGTAATTTCAGAACCAGAAAGAATATAACACTCGCCTCTTCTCCCTTTTTCAGCCGCTAAGCGAATCCCCTCAGCGGCGTCTCTGACATCAACAAAATTATAACCGCCTCGTAGATATGCTGTTAATCTTCCTAACATAAAATCAACAAACATTTGACTAGTATTGGACATCTTAAAATCATAAGGACCTATGACTCCTGAGGGGTGTACAATAATTATATCAGTGGGTCCATCTTTCTGTTCAAGAACGTATTGGGTCGCTTCAGCTTTGGATTTAGCATATAATCCTTTTACCAGCTTAGGGTCAAAAAAGGATACTTCATTTTGTATCTGAGGCTTAGGTAATTCAGGAATTGCATGAACACTCGAAGTATATACAAAGCGTTTAACTTTTGCGTTGATTGCGGCTGATAAAACGTTTTTTGTTCCTTCAACATTAACCTTATGAATCAATTTCTTTTTTCCAGAACCAATCTCGACAATGCCGGCCAAATGAAAGACGATATCCATCTCACGAAAAGCCGATTCAAGAAAAATCGGATCTAAAATATTTCCAAAAAGAATTGTGGCGAATGCATCAATCATGCTGTGATCATCGTTAGGTAAAACGACGGCGTAAACTTCATATCCGTTTTTATATAGATTTCTAACAAGCACATTGCCGATATGGCCTGTGGCTCCTGTCACAATACATTTCATAGCATCCCTCCGTTCTTTCTTGATAATTTCATTATATACCCCACAATTAAAAAAGTAAACAATAGTTTATTATTAAGATATTAATGGTTATTTCATTTCATTATTTGTCATCTATAATAAAAATCACGAGTATTTTTGAGGAAAAAGCCTCAAAAATATCCGTGATAATTGATTGATTTATACCTTCATATTTTACAAAGGGAAATACTCCATATCAAATGCTTCAGCGACACCTTTACAAGTTATTTTGCCTTCATAAGTGTTTACACCAAATTTAAGTGGCGTTGACATTTCGATCGCTCTTTCCAGGCCTTGTTTTGCGATGAGAAGTCCATATTTGATGGTAGAATTGTTTAA
>DILB01000025.1:50699-80678 GCA_002424815.1 Caryophanales bacterium UBA5603 | reverse complement strand
TACTCCACGCATGTTGAGGCGATTACATTGCTTTCTTTAAAAACATCATAAATAAAGCTATTTGTAATAATATTTATTAGTTATTGTATGCTTTGAATATAAATTACGGCACTTTATAAGTTAAAAGATCGTTCAAACTTGCTATTATTCCGATATCGGTATATAATAAACGTATGAGGTGATTTTTATGAACTATATGACAACAAAAGAAGCAAGTCTAAAATGGAGTATTTCTGATCGTCGTATCAGAATATTATGCACTGAAGGTAAAATTGAAGGTGCGGTCAAAATTGGCCGTAATTGGTCAGTACCTTCTGATGCAATGAAACCTATCGATAATCGGACAAAAATTAAGTCAAAGTTTGATGGATTAGACTATTTTTTTAATTTAATCGATGAACAGAAGAAAGCCATTGACCAGCGTCGTCCACTTACGAAGAATCAATATAATACGCTAAGAAATAACTTAATCATTGAATGGACATATAACAGTAATGCCATAGAAGGCAACACGCTGACTCTATCAGAAACAAAAGTTATACTAGAAGGTATTACTATTGGTGGGAAAAGTGTTGTCGAACATTTAGAAGCAATCAACCATAGAGATGCCATCCTGTTTTTAGAAAGCATTGTTGATAGACAAGAAGAAATATCTGAGTGGAATATAAAAAATTTGCATCAAATCATTCTTAAAGACATTGATAATTTAAATGCTGGTAAATATAGAATGGAGAACGTGTTGATTGGTGGGGCAAAACATATACCACCAGATTATCTTATGGTTCCAGTACAAATGCAGAAACTAGTTTATGAAGACAATCGAGAATGGATTCATTATCACCCTGTTGTTCAAGCTGCGTTATTGCATGGCGAATTTGTTAAAATCCATCCCTTTATTGATGGCAATGGTCGAACTGCAAGACTACTCTTGAATTTAGTTCTAATGTCAAATGGTTATCCACCAATAGTTATAAAAAAAGAAAGTAGACTTGCATATTATGAGGCACTAGATACTGCTCATACCACATTAAACTATTCAAAATTTGTTCATTTCATAGCAACTTTAGTTTTTGAAGCAGAGCAATTATGGTTGAAGATACTAAAATAATGGGATTATAAAATAAAAACGAAGTGTATAAGGTACAAAATGGTATCAACTTAGTTTCACATCTAATAAATAAAGATAAAGGAAATAGCTATGATGAAACCAATGATTAAAAGAAATATTGAAAAATGGCAGTTATGATTTTATAAATAATTATTCGGACAGTTGGACATCAGAAGAATTAGAAAAAATGATTACCATTTCTCGATTTTCAGATACTAAATGGATGATTGATAATCTTGTTCATCAATGGCAGCACACACGACAATCATTTATCAAGGTATCAGATGCCGTAAGATCATATGATGGCTATATTGTTGAAGTTGCAGCTGGACCAACTGGTGGATTTGCCTCAGCCTACCTTGTTGATAATCCTCAAAAAAAGTGATTATTTCAGATATTAGTACAAATATGTGTGGGAGATGGAGCAAAGTTTTATCCACATCAATATATGAAAATGCATCTAGTATTCCTGTAAATGTACGCAATATGCCATTTAAAGATGCGACAATCGATGTTATATCATCTTTACACGGATTGATCAATATTGAAAGTAATACAGGTACATTCATAGAGGCAATAGACGAAGTATATAGAGTATTAAAAAAGGTGAATTATTCGTAATGATGGAATTCGTTTTGACGAACGAATCATTACAATCGTTAACTGAAATTCACAAATCTATCCTTAATGAGAAAAGTCCAAGTATTTTTGAAGATTTAGTAAAAAAAATGGTGAAGCTGGGTTTAATCTAATAGAAAATATAGTCTATAATGGATGGAATAACAAAGAAGATATAAGTGACCTTGCGGATATCTGTAGGCACTTAAACATAGAGTTAAAGTTTGAAGAAATACTATTCATTTTCAAGAAATAACTATATAAATATGTTTCCGACGCACAATATTCTGCATTTTTACGAGCAATGGCAGTAACTCAACGCACCTTATACGGGTGCGTTTTGTACTGTAGTAACACAAACAAAGGAAAAACGCACCAAAATCAGTGCGTTTTTCATCTATGAGTGTGTTTTAAGGAGTCGGGAGGCCTGATGATTTGATTCATCAGGTAATGAAGAAAGTTCATTAATGTAGGTCAGTGATACGCCTTCATTATAGAATAGCAATATGAATATTTTGTGATGAAACTGAGCAATTTCTGTGAAGTCTATCCTCCGATCCGAAAAAATGAAATTTTCATTCTTATCCCGAATCATTCATAGACAAAAAAGCGTTTTTTTGATATAATGATGTTATGATTCTCTGTGAAGACACAGGATGGGTTTGAATGAATGAAATAATCAGAAAAAGCTTTGATAATGCATCGATTCTTGTGAACCAAAAAGCCTCTCAATCGCTGATTGAAAGACCTTCAGGGGTTCCTTTTTTGCTATCGAATAAAACGCAATTCTTTTTAGTTCAGCGACACTCCGATTATTATAAACCACCTTCTTTGAATTCATTCCATCCAACCAAATTATTGAAAACCCTGCATTCACTGCTATGGTATTTGATTCCTTTGGGGATTGATATAAAGAATTTGTTCATCCATCAAGAAATTGATTCAAGATCTTTTGGCTTTAAAGGAGGCATCTCATGAATTTAGGAACTTATAACGAACTCGAAGTCGTCCGCATCTCCGATATCGCCTACATCCTCTCGGATGGCGATAATGAGATTTTTTTACATAAAAAAGAAGCCCTACGTGAATATGTTGCCGGCGATGTGATCAATGTTTTTATCTATGTTGATAATCTTAATCGTCCCACCGCTTCAACGAAACATCCTTTTGTGACCATCGATTCGAGTGGTTTTTTGGAAGTCGTTGAAATTAATTATGAGTATGGGGTTTTTCTGAATAACGGTCTCATCAAAGATTTATTATTATCGAAAGATGACCTGCCTTTATCGATTCAATCATGGCCGGTCATTGGCGATGAATTATACGTCACCATGAAAGTTAAAAAAGAACAACTTTTTGCCAAATTTGTGCCAAGAAAAATAATTCAAAGCATCTTAAAACCCAAAGAAATATTAGAAATAGGCAATACGTACGATGCGATTGTCATGTTTTTATTGGTTGAAGGTTTGGTTTGTTTCACAAAAGCGGGGCATGAAATTTTTGTCCATTATAACAACACGCGTCAAAAATATCGTTTAGGAGAAACGGTCAATGTCCGAATTCTCAAGTTAAACGAAAATGAAGAATATGTTGGAACGCTTATTCAACAAAAAGAATTAATGCTTGAAGACGATGCTAAATCATTGCTTCAATATTTAGAAAATCATAGCGGTCAAATGCGTTTTACGGATGCATCGAGCCCTGAAGAAATCCAGGCGGCTTTTCATATGAGCAAAAGTGCTTTCAAACGCGCGCTTGGCACTCTTTATAAATCCGGTCTCGTCGAACTAAGAAGTGACAAGACCGTACTCAAACAAAAATCCTAATTATAGAAAAGAGGTCATCCCCATGGGAAGAGCACATGAAGTAAGAGCAGTAGCGATGGCGAGAACCGCGCTATTAAAAAGTAAAGTATATTCCCGTTTTGGCAAAGAAATATATATGGCTGCCAAAAACGGTTCAACGGATCCAGCTTCGAATTTAACTTTGAAGAAAGTGATTGAAAAAGCTAAAGCAGCGCAAGTTCCTGCCGATGTCATTAAAAGAAACATTGAAAAAGCCAAAGGTGCAGGCGGGGAAGATTATTCTCCGATTCGCTACGAAGGTTTTGGACCCGGAGGATCAACGATTATCGTTGAATGTATGACTGATAATGTCAACCGTACTTTTGGCGAAGTTCGTGCTTGTTTTACAAAAACGGGAGGAAAAGTCGGCGTGACGGGGAGTGTTGTCCATCAGTATTCATACGTTTCATTCATCAGTTTTGAAGGCATGAGTGAAGATGAAGCTTTAGAAGCATTAATTATGGCCGAAACGGATATCAACGAAATTGAAACTGATGATGAAGGAATTGTCACAATTTTGGGAGTTGCTGGAGATTTAGAAAAAATCAAAGAAGCACTCCTACAAGCTAAACCTGATTTAACCTTTATCGAAGAAAAAGTCACCTATCTTCCCAATGAATATATTACACTTTCGGATGAAGATCTTGGAAAATTAAAACGATTTATTGCTTTAACGGATGAAGATGATGATGTTCAAGAAGTATTCCACAACGTTAGAATGCCCATTGAAGACGAAGAATAAACAAATAAAGCAGTCAAAGCGACTGCTTTTTTTTATTAACATTAAAATCAAAAAACAATTATCAGAAATAATGATCCTAAAATAAATGAAATGAGATTCGCAATGACCACCATTAAAAATAGTCGTCTGCTTTGACGTGTTATCTGCGTATATAGAAAATATTCTATACCGACGATCATCATTTCTAAAATTCCGATGATGAAATAAAGAAAGATTGGTTCCATCGACACCCAAGTATAAAGGAGCGAGAGGATTAAATTAACCGATAAGTTTGTCGCAATATTGGCAAATACGACCAACAGAATTAAGTCTTTATTATGATATTTAAAAAGTATCAGAATACATAACTCAATAATAACGGTTAAAAATGAAGCCGCTAAAGTGAATAAAAGGAGTTGCATTATTTATTCCTTGTCGGGCGTTTCTTTCAACTGTGATGTTTGTTCGGCTATCCGTTTTTTATTTCTTCTGATGACGATAATAATACAGATAATCGCGCCTATCACCATAGATAAAATAATCAATAAGAAAAATCCGTACATCACGAGAATCGGCCAAATAATAACATCTAAAAACATCGTAAAACCTCCTTTAGAAAAAAGTTATTGCTTAAAAATTCGAGTTTTATTTCTGAACATTAAATCCACAGAAACGATGATTACCGAAGTGGCAATGACAATCAAAAAGATTGTCCATTTCGGTATATCCATCAATTCTTTTAAGCCATAGGCGATAAACATCCCGATAAAAAGAAAAGCAGCTGTTAAGCCAAACGCAAATGAAGGGAAACGTTTAATCGATTGAATCGCTAAATAAAGGGTGAGTGGCATCGTCAAATTAAATAATAACAATGAGAACCAATAAACACTTTCTAGATAATTAAAGAAAAACAAACCTATCATTGAAGGCAGAAAACCGATGAGGGTTGTTTTAAGGATACCAAATCGATCCGCAAGCCAACCTCCCAATGCTTTTCCTAAGAATATAGCAACATAAATCATTATCAAACCCGCATCATTGGTTAAATAACCTTTTGGGATGATAGAACCACCAAAACCTCTTAAAAATACTACGCTAGCTATCAGCATTAAGGGTAATAATTCAATTTTATCAGCGGTTTCAGACAATAATGCATCTGAAGAAACCTTTTTTTGTGGCTTCGATTGAAAGAAAAAAATCATCCAAAAGGCCATGATAATTCCAACGATAGCAAAATAAACACTAATACTTGGAAAAATCGTGCCCATTCCTAATCCCAAAGTTCCCGTTGAAACAAAAAGTCCCAGCGGTGCTATCTTGTTTTTAGTTTCTTTATTTACAATGGCAAAGCCACCGATATGCACCATTGCATTGCCAATGCCAAGCATCATTGCAAGGATCATAACGCCTGGGTTAATGAGACTAGCAACGCTTGCTATTAACAGGCCCACGATTAATAACTGTTTATCAATATTCTTTATATCCGTTAACAAACCCAGCATCGGTTGCAATGCAAAGGCGAGACAATCGTAGAGAATGATGGCCATACTGATGACGACAGGATCAAGATTCTGCTTTAATAAAGCTGAAACACACAGAGCATCGATGACTAAATGTGCGAACATCAAAATGGGGAGTTGTAGTCGTATTTTCATCTTTGAACACTCCTATACGTATTCTATTATATAGAATGCGATATAAAAATCAACAATATAATAAAAAATAGATAGACTCATTACGCTATTGAATCAAATACTTACATTAAAATGAATGATTTAATATTAATATTTCGTGTTTTTTTTATATAGAAAATGATAGATTTATGATATAATTTTTAAAGAGGTGGATGACATGAACTTACCAAACAAACTCACATTATTACGTATCATATTAATTCCAGTGATGGTCGCTATTTATCTACTCTGGGGCGACTACTCGATTTTGGCTTATTGGGTTATGGGTATTATCTTTGTGATTGCTTCCTTCACAGATTTTTTAGATGGTTATATCGCTAGAAAACAAAATATCGTTACAACCTTCGGAAAATTTATGGACCCCTTAGCAGATAAATTACTTGTCATGACAGCTTTACTTATTTTAGCTGACGCCGCTACGAAAACTTTGATGCCGGCCATCTGGATGCCTTTTTGGGTTCCACTTATCATTCTCACACGTGAATTTATCGTTACCTCCGTCCGATTGGTTGCGATCGGCGAAGGCAAAGTCATTGCTGCTTCCAAACTCGGCAAGGCGAAAACCGCTTTAACGATGACAGCTATCATTTGGTATTTATTTTTAATGCCTTCTGATTTGCACATTATCATCAATGGGATTGGATGGTCCTTGATGGGGGCTTCCGTGTTGATGACTTTAGTATCTGGATTTGACTATGTTTGGAAAAACCGTGTCATTATTTTTTCACAAAGATAAAAGAATTTTTATATTAAGTACGTATGATTATAAAAGAATCATCAATGGAGGAATATCATGGCAGATGAAAAACGCAAAAAAAGTTTAGAGATAGCGCTCAAAGAAATTGAAAAGGAATATGGCAAAGGTGCTGTGATGATTCTTGGCGATGAATCCGCAAGAATGCAAGTCGAAGCCATCTCTTCAGGCTCCATCGCACTCGATGTGGCTTTAGGTGTCGGCGGTTATCCCATCGGTCGAATTATCGAGATTTATGGACCTGAATCCACGGGTAAAACGACGTTTGCCTTACACGCGATTGCAGAAGTACAAAAACGCGGCGGCTACGCTGCTTTTATTGATGCGGAACATGCTTTAGATCCCATTTATGCAAAAGCTTTAGGCGTTGACATTGATTCGTTGATTCTATCACAACCGGATACTGGCGAACAAGGTTTAGAAATTGCTGAAGCATTGGTTCGCAGCGGGGCTGTCGATATTTTAGTTGTCGATTCGGTGGCTGCGCTTGTTCCAGAAGCAGAAATCCGCGGTGAAATGGGTGATTCACATGTCGGCTTACAAGCAAGACTCATGAGTCAAGCCATGCGTAAACTTTCCGGCGTTTTGTCAAAGTCACATTGCATCGCGATTTTCATCAACCAAATTCGTGAAAAAGTGGGTGTCATGTTCGGTAATCCTGAAACAACTTCTGGTGGACGCGCTTTAAAATTCTATGCTTCCATTCGTTTAGATATTCGTCGTGGTGAACAAATCAAAGAAGGCAATGATATCATTGGTAATCAAGCACGTGTTAAAGTAGTTAAAAATAAAGTTGCTTCACCCTTTAAGAGCTGTGAAATCGATTTGATTTTTGGCAAAGGCATTTCAAAGAGTGGCGAAATAGTTGATCTTGGCAGCACCCTTGAAATTATCAAAAAGAGCGGATCATGGTTTTCATACAATGATCAAAAAATCGGTCAAGGCCGTGAAAACGTTAAACGCTATTTAGAAGAAAATACACCTTTGATGGAAGAAATCACACAAAAAATTAAAGATTATTACAAGATAAAATAAATGAAAATGAAAGAAATGGAAGCTGCAAAATCGGCTTCCATTTTTGTTATTTCAAATTGTACGTATTTTTTCGTGATATCGGTAAATAATTTTTGACTATAAGTGCTAAATCATATATAATATAATAAGTAAAACTTGTTTTTACTCGTTTATGAATTGGTCGGATACCTAGTTATTGGGGCTATGATCCTTCCTTTGATATAAAACATTTTAATATCTAAACTGGAGGTAAATATTATGTGGTATTGGTATTTATTATCTGGTTTGCTCGGCTTAATCATCGGCGTTCTCGGTGGTTTCATTATTCGTGTTATCGTAGTGGAAAAAGGTTTCCAAACGGCACGAAATAAATTCCAACAGATCGTTGACGACGGCAACACTCAAGCAGAAAAAGCGAAAAAAGAAAGATTAATTGAAGCAAGACAAGAGATTTATAATCTTAATTTAGAAAACGATAAAATTATCAAAGAGAAAAAGCAACTAGTAACCGAACTCGAAAACAAATTAAATCAACGCGAAGATTTGTTAGAACGACGTTCGGCAAACCTTGATAAACGCGAACTAAATTTGGATCGTAAGGAAGAAACTCTTGACGAAAAGAAGAATGCTCTTGAGGAGAAAACCAGCAAACTGGACAGCATCATTGCGCAACAAAACACTAAACTATTTGAAATTGCTAATTTAACTGAAGAAAAAGCAAAAATTATCATTATGGAACGAATCGAATCCGAAATGGCTGATGAAATCGGACGATATATTCGTGACCAAGAGGAAAACGCAAAAGCGGAAGCAAATCGTACCGCCAAAGGCATTATTGTTAACGCCATTCAACGTCTCGCTCAAGATGTCACAGCTGAAACGACTGTATCCGTTGTGAACTTACCCAGCGACGAAATGAAAGGTCGCATCATCGGCCGTGAAGGTCGTAATATTCGCACCATTGAAGCATTAACCGGTGTTGATCTCATCATTGATGACACACCTGAAGCTGTCGTATTATCAGGTTTTGATCCAATTCGTCGCGAAATTGCGAAAAAGACGATTGAAACATTGATTACAGATGGTCGTATTCATCCGGCTCGAATCGAAGAAATTGTTGATAAAACCCGCGTAGAAGTTGATCAATTTATCCGTGATCAAGGCGATAAAGCCATTTTTGATACCGGTGTTGGAAAAATGCATCCTGACTTAGTTAAACTAGTTGGACGTCTCCACTACCGTACATCTTATGGTCAAAACGCCTTAAAACACGCGATTGAAACGGCATTTTTAGCAGGAAAAATCGCAGTTGAACTCGGTGAGAACGAAGTCATTGCTAAGCGAGCTGGACTACTACACGATATCGGCAAAGCGGTTGACCATGAGATGGAAGGCACGCATGTCGAAATCGGTGTTAATCTTGCCAATAAGTATCGTGAGCATCCCGCTGTTATTGATGGCATACAAAGTCATCACGGCGATTCAGAAGCTAAAACCGTCATCGGAGTCATCGTTGCGGCCGCTGATGCTTTATCAGCTGCTAGACCTGGCGCAAGAAGTGAATCTTTGGAAAATTATATTCAACGCCTAACCCAGTTGGAAGAAATCGCCAATTCGATTAAAGGCGTCGATCAAGCGTTTGCTATCCAAGCCGGTCGTGAAGTCCGTGTCATCGTCAAACCCAATGAAGTCGACGATGCTAAAACTTACACCATCGCTCGTGAAATCAAACAACAGATCGAAACCAAACTGAGTTATCCAGGCACCATCAAAGTGACCGTTATTCGGGAAACCAGAGCTCAGGATATTGCAAAATAAACTATAGCCTTCCCTCGCGGAAGGCTATCCTTTTTAAGGAGAAATTAATGAGAATATTATTTATCGGTGATGTTTACATGGAACCAGGACGCCTCGCACTTGAAAAATATTATGCGCGCGTCAAAGACAATTATAAACCTCAGTTCATCATTCTCAATGGGGAAAATATCGCGAATGGCAATGGTGTAAGCGAAGCCATTTACAAGGATTTGATGACAATTGGGGTCAATGTGATAACCCTTGGAAATCACGCTTTTTCGCGTAAAGACGCTAGTTCAGTCTTGATGTATCCTAACATCATTCGTCCAGCAAATTACGGTAAAGGTGCTATAGGAAAAGAATATGTCACCCTCAATTTTAATGGTAAAACGATTACGGTCATCAATTTATTAGGCAGAGTATTCATGGGGGATCAAATTGATAACCCCTTCTCTAAAATGGATGAGTTACTCAGTAAAATAACGAGCGATTATATCATCGTTGATTTTCACGCGGAAGCTACTTCAGAAAAGACGGCGATGGCTCATTACTTGGATGGAAGGGTGGATGCCTTGATTGGTACACATACCCATGTTCCGACCGCCGATGCTTGTATTTTACCGAAGGGAACCATGTATATAACCGATGTTGGTATGACGGGTGTACGTTTCGGCGTCATCGGCGGAAGTACTGAACAAGCCGTCCGTAAATTTTTAACAGGGGTCCCGGAACGAACCGTTCCTGAAACGCAAGGACCATTACAATTCAATGCGGTCTTTCTTGATCTAGCTAACAAAAAAATAGAAAAAATAACCCTTTATGAATAATCAGGAGTATAAATGAAAGAGCAATTCCTCAAACCCAAAATAAATGAAGCAAGGAAACGTACAAAAGCCGATGTCGAACAAATTATTTATTCAATTCCTTCGGGAACAGAAAATTTAGGTGTTGGTAAAACGTATTTAATCCAGACGTATGGGTGCCAAGGCAATGAAGCAGATACCGAAAAAATTCGGGGTTTGCTTGAGAGCATTGGTTTTTTGTCAACGGATGATGAACGAATCGCAGATCTCATCATTTTGAATACGTGTGCCATCCGAGCGAACGCCGAAAATAAAGTTTTCGGTGAATTGGGTCGGATGAAACCACTCAAATTATTAAAAAAGGATTTATTAATTGCTGTAGGGGGCTGTATGCCCCAAGAAGAAGTCGTAGTAGAAAAAATCCTTAAAACCTATCATCAAGTCGATATCGTTTTTGGCACTCACAATCTTCACCGTTTGTTGGAAATGATAAAAAAAGTCACAGATGATCAGCAAAAAGTCATTGATGTTGAAAGCATTGAAGGCGATATAATTGAAGAAGTTCCAACCGTACATCAACATACTTTTAAAGCGTGGGTCAATATCATGTATGGTTGTGATGAATTTTGTACCTATTGCATCGTACCTTACACACGCGGTAAAGAACGGAGTCGTCAACCAGAAGCCATCCTTAAAGAAGTCAAAGACTTAATTGATTCTGGGTATCAAGAGATTACTCTTTTAGGCCAAAATGTGAATTCTTATGGCTTGGACTTTCATCATAGAGATTATCATTTTTCGAATTTATTAAATGATTTATCACAGTTACGCATCCCTAGAATTCGGTTTACAACCAGCCATCCAAAAGATTTTTCCGATGATTTGATTGCCGTTTTATCCAAAGGTGGCAATTTAATGCCTTTCATTCATTTGCCAGTTCAGTCCGGTTCAGATAAAATTCTGAAAGCGATGAACCGCAAATACACTCACGCTCATTATCTTGAATTGATTGCTAAAATTAGAAAAGCGATAGTAGGCGTTTCAATTACAACTGATATTATCGTGGGATTCCCCGGGGAAACCGAAGAAGATTTCTTGGCTACACTTGATTTGGTTGAAAAGTGTCAATTTGAGGGCGCCTATACATTCATTTACAGTCCTAGAACGGGAACACCAGCGGCAAGTTACGTGGATGACATTCCGAAAGATATCAAGAAACAGCGGCTCTATTTGCTCAATGATGCGATCAATAAGGGATTCGCAGCGGGGAATCACCGTTTTGTAGGTTTGCATGTGAAGGTTTTGGTCGATGGTCCTTCGAAAACAAAACCTGAAATTTTAACCGGTTATACCGAACATAACAAATTAGTCAATTTCCAAGGTAGTAGCGATTTAAAAGGTCAAATTGTTCAAGTAAAAATTACTGAGGCAAGAACTTGGAGTTTAATTGGAGAAATCGTCCATGAATAAACTCGATTCTCTTATCAGCCATCTCGAAGATAACGAATTAATAACAAGAGCAAAAATGCTAAAAGCAATCATTGAAAAAGACGCAGACTTACTCGCACGTTTTCAGAAATTGCTCGCGCATCAAAAAGCGTTCGTTCAATTAGAATATGCCCAGAGTGAACACGCAAAAATCGCAAGATCTCAGTACCAAGAAACATTAGATTCATTCTTAGATACACCGATTGTAAGTGAATATTTAGTGACAATCGAAGAAATCAACGACTTAGTTCAAACGTTAGTCCACATCATCAATTCATCCATAAATGCAGTTGACACTGAGTGAATAACTCGGTGTTTTTATTTGACTTTATTTTAAAATTTAGATAATTATTAACAATTCAGCCCCTTCATTAAATGATAGGAAATCTTTATTTTTGGGACTTATCTATTGATTTACAAAGATATATATTGTAATATATAAATATAAATGTGAAAAAGGGTGATATTGTGGGAAAATTCAAAACCAACGAGGATTATTTCGCTTATTCAAAAACGTTGACAGCTATTCCTTTTGAGGATCTTGCTACGCTGCTCGTCAACCATAAAGTCAAGATTCCTTATTACATACACCGTTTCGTTTTAAAAGAAACTATTTACTCAAAAGTCTTTCAAAATAAGCTTTATCTTACTTACACCGATGAGTTGAAATATCGTTTGCGTGGATACCATGAGTATTCTCTTTATTTACTAGAAAAGCTGATTGTTGATTTTAATCTTGACTTTGATGCGGCAAAATATAAAGAAATTTTATTCGATTTACTTTTCTTAAACCGTGATATTTACGGTCTTAAAGATAATTTCTTAAGCGACCTTGAAAAATTGAAATATAAATACAACGTTGATTTTGAAAAGATTTCCTATGATGCCTTTATCAAAAGTTTCACCGGTGTTTTCTACGAAGCAAAAGGTTATCTTGATGGTGTCAATTTAGGCATTATTAAAGATGTGATGATTCATTCGAGTACCTTAGGTGATTTACGTGGACTCGGCGAAAAATATGGTGTCAAAATTCCGAGACGTATCAACAAAACGCAATTGGTTGATATCTTAGCTGCTCGTTTCCGTTTAACGGAAGATGAAGTCGTCTTGCTCAATACAAAATCTGTATTAGAACTTGAAATCTATGCCAAAGAAAAAGGTTTTACCATTTCAATCGATCTTAAAAAGAGCGATATGATTGAATACATGGTTTTCTCTTTAGGCCTCTATCATCTTGAGCAACAAAAAGATACGCATAATTACCAAATTCCACTCGCTGCTGAAATTGATAGCGTTACGTTTGAAGCCATTCAATTTGAAACCAATGATCAAGATATTCCCATTGAAAACCTTGAACCAATTAAAACAGAAGTCGTTCATGAAGAACCTGCTCCACTGCCAATCTTAGAAGAAGAGCCTATAGTGGTGCCAACGAAATCCGTTGAAGTAGAAAAACCGGTTGAACCCTCTAAAGAAGAACCCGTCGCTGAAATCGAACCCGAGATTGAACCAATCATGGAACCAGTCATCGAAACCCCAGTGACTCCGAAACCGAAAGCAGAACCAAAACCAGTTCGTAATGTTGCTGAAGAACTTGACTTCACAGACGAAGAAAAAGCGCTTTTGGATGAAAAAATTAATCAAATCATCAAAAAATACAATAAGAAACGTCATCGTAAAATATTCTGGACTGTATTCGCTTTGACCATCCTTGGGATAGTTGTTTTAACGGCTGGATATATTGCACTCTATTATCTATATATTAATCCAGGTAACATGCCATTCGGCTTGCCCGTTCTTTGGTAAATACATTCGCAACATCAGGTGATGCAATTGAATAAACTTCCGCAACAGGCCTACACGCCGATGATGCAACAATATCTAGAAATCAAAAAAGACTATACGGATTTTATAGTCTTTTTTAGACTAGGGGACTTCTATGAAATGTTCTTCGTTGACGCCATCGTTGCATCGAAAGAACTCGAAATCGTTCTGACGGGTCGCGATGCTGGGGTAGAAGAACGCGTCCCGATGTGTGGTGTCCCCTATCATGCGGTCAATGTGTATATTGAACGATTAATTGAAAAAGGATTTAAAGTCGCCATTGTTGAACAGACAGAAGATCCCGCTTTAGCAAAAGGCATTGTGCGACGCGAGGTCATTAAATTAATTACCCCAGGAACCATTACTTTAGAAGGTGCCATCGATGAAAAATCTAATAATTATATTGCGGCGTTAGGTGAAACAAAATCTCAATATTTATTGGCTTATTCAGATTTGACAACCGGTCAAAATGCCATTGTCACCATTCCACATGATCTCGATTTGCTAATGAGTGAAATTTATAATTTAAATGCTAAAGAACTCATTGTATCTCCGAAATTCGAACAACGAAAATTAGTGAGACATATTGAGACTTACCCGTTAACCATTTCAATGGCTTTTGAAACATCTGTACCTTCTTTTTATCAACATTTAATCAGTGAAATCTATGATAAAGACCAAATTGAAACCTTTGGTCGTTTAATTAATTATTTGATAAAGACGCAAAAACGAGAATTATTGCATTTTCAAAAAGTTCAAGTCTTCGAAACACATCAGTATCTCCATATTGATCATAACTCCAAACGTAATCTTGAACTAACCGAGACGCTTCGCTTCGGAAATCGCAAAGGAAGTTTATTTTGGCTTTTAGATCGATGCGAAACGGCCATGGGTTCTCGCTTTTTAAAACAAACGATTTTGCGACCCTTAATTGACCGTGCAAAAATTGAAAATCGGTTTAATTTGATTGAAAGTTTCAATGAAAACTTTTTAATTCGCGAAGATATTCGTGAATCGTTAAAATCGGTTTATGATCTTGAACGCATTATCGGCCGGATATCTTTTGGAAATGCGAATGCAAAAGATTTGGTAAATCTTGCAAAATCATTGAAAGTCATGCCACAAATTCAAACCGCTATTCAATCCCTGAAAAATCCCTATGCAAAAGAGTTGACCGTTTTGTTTGATTCTTTCATCAACTTGGTCGCATTAATCGAAAAAGCGATTGTATCTGATCCCCCACTTTCCATTAAAGAAGGCAGCATCATTCGCAAGGGATATGATTCGCTATTAGATCAGATTAAACATCAATCCTCCGGCGGAAAAGATTGGCTTTCAGAATTTGAAGCGAAAGAACGCGAAAGAACAGGAATAAAGAAACTTAAAGTCGGATACAATCGCGTATTTGGCTATTATATCGAAATTACTAAAGGTCAAGTCGAATTCGTCGATGAATCCTTTGGCTATATTCGCAAACAAACCCTTTCGAATTCTGAACGATATATCACCCCTGAACTCAAAGACAAAGAAACATTGATATTAGGTTCAGAAGAAGATGCCATCAAACGTGAATATGAATTGTTTGTGGAAATTCGTGATCAAGCCAAAGAACACACAGAAAGTTTACAAAAATTATCAAAAGCCATCAGTGAAATCGACATGATGATCGCTTTTGCCAAAGTTTCGGATGACGAACGATTTATTCGTCCCCAAATGATTGATTCGCGTGTAATAGAAATTCATAATGGTCGTCATCCGGTTGTTGAAAAGATGCTTGAAAATGAAAAATATGTTGAAAACGATCTGTTTATGAATGAGAAAACCCATATTTTGTTAATTACCGGTCCGAATATGAGCGGTAAATCAACGTATATGCGTCAGTTAGCTTTACAAATTATCATGATGCAAATGGGCTGTTTTATTCCAGCATCTTCAGCTAAATTACCCATATTTGATCAAATATTTACCAGAATTGGCGCTAGTGACGATTTATCCAGTGGTAAGTCAACCTTCATGGTCGAAATGTTAGAAGTCAACTATGCTTTACAAAATGCGACGGATCATTCATTAATTTTATTTGATGAAATTGGTCGAGGAACGGCAACGTATGATGGCATGGCTTTAGCTCAAGCCATCATTGAATATGCGCATTCGAAAATTCGATGCAAATTATTGTTTTCCACCCACTATCATGAACTGACTTATTTGGAAGATGATCTCAAAAGCTTGCACAATGTGCATGTCATGGCGAAAGAAGAAAAAGGAAACATTGTTTTCTTACATAAAGTCGCCGATGGACCTACGGATCGTTCATATGGAATCCATGTCGCTAAACTTGCGAAAATGCCTTCACCTTTAATTGAACGCTCAAAAGCGATTTTAGCGGAACTCGAAAAAAATCATGGGTATAACATCATTAAACCGCAAGAAATGAATTTGTTTAACTTTACACAAGCGCTTGCGGAAGAACCTTTAGAAGATGATCAATATCAATCCATCATCAATCAATTAAAATCGATTGACATCAATGAATTGACACCAATCAAAGCGATGAATATTTTGTCGGATACCATCGAAGAAATTAAGAAAATCGGTTAAACAAAGTCCGGCGTGCTGGACTTTGTTTACTTAAAATATAGCGAAAAGAGGTGCCTTATGGGTAAAATCATCCGACTCGAACAACGACTAGCAAATATGATTGCGGCTGGCGAAGTGATTGAGCGTTTGGGAAATGTCGTAAAAGAACTCGTCGAAAATGCGATTGATGCCAACGCTACAGCCATTGATATTGCTTTGCAAGATGCTGGCATGACGATGATTCGCATCACCGATAATGGATCAGGCATGGATCAAGAAGATGCTTTATTAGCATTTGAACGGCATGCCACTTCTAAAATTCATTCAGAATATGAACTATATCATTTAGCTTCGTTAGGGTTTCGTGGTGAAGCTTTAGCCTCCATCTCTGCTGTTTCAAAAGTTGAACTGACGACTTCAATGGGTGGCAATGTCGGCCATAAGGTCATTTATCAAGATGGTAAACTGATCAGTGAAGGCATGGCTTCCCCAAGAAAAGGAACGGATGTCATGGTATCTCGTTTGTTTTATAACATGCCAGCACGTTTAAAGCATCTTAAAAGCCCCCAATCTGAGTTGGCTTATATCGTTGATTTAGTTAATAAGTTAGCGCTTAGTCATCCAAGTATTGCAATGACACTTCAAAATGATGGCAAACGATTATTAAATACCAGTGGTAACGGCAAAATTATAGATATTCTCGGTCAAATCTATGGCATTGATGTTATTCGAGATATGCTACCATTTGAAGGCAATAATCGAGATTATCACATCAGTGGACTCCTCGCAACACCGCTGGTCAGTCGGGCTTCGAAAAATGCGATTACTGTATTAGTGAATCATCGAATTGTTAGAAGCGTTTCCGTAATACAAGCGATTATAGAAGGTTTAGATCAAAAATTACCTAAAGGACGCTATCCTGTTGCTTTAATCAACATCGTATGCGATCCGTTATTAATCGATGCGAATATCCATCCAACCAAACAAGAAGTCAAATTTTCGGATGATTTAGCACTTTATGAGTTCATCAAAAAGACAATTGAAAAGGCGGGGGAATCTTTCTTATTGGTTCAGCAAGCACATTTAAGTTCGTCTTCAATGCTTTCTGAAGCCCCACAGCAAATGGATTTTTCTAATCTTTCTTTGGCTCCAGTTCAAACAGAAAACAGTGTCACTTTGAAATCGGAGCATCAACCTTTAAAAAAACCTTCTTTATGGCCAGATTTTGATTATATTGGCCAATATCGTGGAACTTATTTGTTATTTCAAAACGATTTAGGCTTGTATTTGGTAGATCAACACGCTGCTGCAGAACGCATTCGCTATGAACGTTATGCTAAAAAAATGGCAGATCCTTTGGTTGGAATAACCGAATTACTAGTGCCGATGAATATTGATTTTTCAAATCATGAAATGATTATGATTACGCCTTACATCGAAACCCTTGAAAAATTCGGATTGAAAATTGAACCTTCCAGTCCCTCTTCGTTTTTCATTCGCACCATTCCTTCATGGTTCCCAAAAGGGAGTGAAATAGTTTATGCAGAAACTATTATCAGAACTTTGATGGAGCAAAAACCACTATCTATTGGCATTATCATGGATGAATTGGCCATTTTGCTCGCTTGTAAGCACTCCATCAAAGCCAATCGATTTATCAATGCTTCAGAAGTTCAAACGCTATTAAGTGATCTTTCTGAATGTGAACATCCTCAGACCTGTCCTCACGGCAGACCGATCATGGTTAAAATTGATGCGCTCGATATTGAAAAATGGTTTAGGAGAGTTGTATAAATGAATACCATTATTGCCATTGTTGGACCGACTGCGGTTGGAAAATCAACGTTAGCGATTGAACTCGCAAAAGTCATGAAGGGCGAAATCATTTCTGCCGATGCTTTTCAGTTTTATCTTGGACTCGATATCGGAACGGCGAAAGTTCCACTTTCTCAAAGACAAGGAATCACGCATCATCTCATCGACATTTTAAATCCTGACGAAACGTTTTCCGTCGCAGATTATCAAAGAATCGTCCGCGCCAAGATTGATGAATTGCTTGCCAAAAACATCACCCCCATTTTAGTGGGAGGTTCCGGCTTATATTTACAAGCAGTTCTCTATGATTATCGGTTCAGTGGTTCAAAACGCGAAAACGATCAAGATTTAATGAAACTATCCAATGGAGAATTATGGCAACTTTTACAAACCATGAATCCTGAAACCGCTGAAAAAATGGATCTTTCTAACCGACGTCGACTTTTACGCGCCATTGAAATCGCTCGTTCTGAAGGTGATCCATTGGATAATACGGGTAAAAATCTGTT
The DNA here is from genome assembly GCA_002424815.1 of Caryophanales bacterium UBA5603. Taxonomy (GTDB): domain Bacteria; phylum Bacillota_I; class Bacilli_A; order Izemoplasmatales; family Hujiaoplasmataceae; genus UBA5603. The sequence goes on along the minus strand of DILB01000025.1, from coordinate 62,112 downwards.
TTACAACAATGTCGATATCATCGGATTAACAATGCCGCGAGATTTGTTATACCATGCGATTGAACAACGTGTGGATAAAATGGTTGCGCAAGGATTAATCGATGAAGTGTTGCGTCTATATCATCAAGGCATCCATTCACAAAGTTCTATGGCTATTGGCTATAAAGAATTATATGCTTATTTTGATGGTAAAACGACATTTGAAGAAGCAATCAATTTGATTAAACTGCATACGAGACGTTATGCAAAACGCCAATTGACTTGGTTTAAAAACCAGATGCAAGTGCAGTGGTATGACGTGGACTTAAACCATTTCGAAAAAACAATTCATGACGTGTTAAATCGGTATGAATAAAAAAACGGATCCATTGGCGGATCCGTTTAAATTTTTAATCTTCTTTTAATGGGAAAGGATAATGTTGTAATCCCGATGACAAAACATAAATGGGATGAAATCCTTTGCGTAACAATTTTTTGCTTACTCTTTTGAGATGAGTTGACTCTTGTTGATCATATAAAAAAACAGGTTGGTCTTTGCGAATCTTATGCAGCGACGAGAAAAGTGACATTTTCTCAAAATTACGGCTACCATTAATCCGTCGTTTATTAAATTCAACCGTTGGTCGAATGTCAATCAACTGACCTTTTCGCATATTAGCGCGAAATTCTTCGGCTTTCAGGAGAATGATCTGTGAATAATCATATTTCTTGCGCATGGCAATCAGTAGACCTAATGCTAATCCCAATCCTATGGGAAGCAACCATGACCAAATACCTTCAATTGGCATATACAAACACCTCATTTTTCAATCACATACCATTATAGTCGACATAATTTTTATTGTCAATAAACAAAAAATATAATATAATATATAAATGTGAATTAAGTGTCTATCAGGCATTTGCTAGCATTAGGAGGAAATACAATGAACGCAAACGAAATTAGAAACGGAATGACCATTGAATTTGAAGGAAATATCTACATGGTCTTAGAATTCCAACATTTGAAAACGGCAAAATCAGGGGCAATGATGCAAACAAAGTTAAAAAATTTGCGCAGTGGCACCGTCATCAATAAAACTTTTAACGGTTCAATGAACGTTGATACGGCGATGGTTATTAAATCAACGATGCAATACCTTTACGCCGATGGTGATAATCATGTCTTTATGAATAATGAAACATTCGAACAAATCGAACTAGATCGCAGTCGCATCGTCAACGAACTATTTTATATCAGTGAAGGAATGAATGTTCAAATCATCACTTACGGTGAAGAAGTTCTTGGCATTGAAATTCCTGATAAGGTTGTTTTGGAAATTGTTGAAACCGCTGGCGCTGCTCGAGGCAACACTGCCTCAAATGCGATGAAATCGGCCGTCACTAATACAGGATTAAATGTTTTAGTCCCATTATTTATCGAACAAGGCGAAAAAATTATCGTATCAACCGCAACCGGAAAATACGATTCACGCGCTAAGTAACTTAAAACCACAAGGAGCTGATTTTTTTTGGAAACAGATTTATATCGAAGTACCATCTTTCTCGCCATTGAGGTCAATCCACTGATCATCATTTTGATGTTCATTCTCATGTTTACCTCTGCATTTTTCTCAATGTCGGAAATGGTATTCTCATCCGTTGGCAAAGTCAGATTGAAAACCCTGATTGAGCAAAATGTCCACGGATCAAAAAAAGCTTATTGGATTGCGGATAATTTTGACAAAACGCTGACAACGATTCTTGTTGGTAATAATTTAGCCAACATCGGACTCACAACCGTCTCTGTCATTCTTTTTAGCGGTATTTTTCGCCAATTTGAAAATGCCGATACAATTGTCTCGTTAATCAATACGTTTTTAATGACGACTTTAATCTTGATTTTCGGTGAAATATTACCTAAAAGTCTGGGTAAAACCCATCCTGAAAAAATCGCTTTACGGATCAGCGGTTCGATGTATTTAATTATTAAAATTTTGACGCCATTGACTTTTTTGTTTCGTAAGTTGAACAAACGTGTCATCGGTCGTTTAGAAGATAATACAAAAATAACGGTAACCGAAGACGAACTTGAAACCATCATCGATACGATGGAGGAAGAAGGTTCGATTGATGAAGAAGAAGCAGACATGTTACAAAGAGTCTTAGATCTTTCTGATATTACTGTGGCGGAAATCATGACCCCTAGGGTAGATATGGTTGCCATTGATGTTACGAAAGATATTTCTTATATCACTGATATGTTCTTTAAGCATAAATTTTCACGCATGCCGGTTTTTGATGGGAACAGCGATAATATCATTGGTGTTCTTTATGAACGTGATTTTTTCACAAAACTCATCAAAGGTCAACATGTTAACATTAAAAAAATCTTAAAAAAACCGTTGTTTGTTCCAGCGACAACCAAAGTTGACTCACTCATCGAAATGCTTCAAGATGAAAATAATCACTTAGCCATTGTTGTGGATGAATACGGCGGTGTCGATGGTCTAGTGACCATGGAAGATGCTTTAGAAGAACTCGTTGGTGAAATTTATGATGAACACGACGATGTTGAAGAACCTATCATTAAAAAAGCTGAAGGCGTCTATTTAATTGACGCTGATCATGATTTGTCAGCGCTTTTTGAAGATCTTGAATTAGGAGAAATTCCGGATTCTGAGGCAAATTCAGTGGGCGGATGGTTATTTGAAAAATTCCAAGATATTCCTGAAGTTGGCGAAAAAGTCGAATTTGAACAAATGATTAATCAATCCTTTAACGATCTTTCGGAACTTGTGTCTGAAGATTTAGAAATTCTATCTTTTGAAATCCTGAAAGTTAAAAAACGCCGAATTAAATCCGTCATGCTTACGGTTAAGGTCTATAAAAACGGCGAACGCGAATCCGAAGTATAGTTATGACGACGGGGATAGTGATGCTATCCTCGTCTTTTTAAAATCTTTAATAAAAGGGGAAAATCCCATGGAACGCTTACAAAAAATCATTGCTCAAGCCGGCATTGCTTCTCGTCGGGCCGCAGAACAACTCATCATAGATGGTTTCGTCGAAGTTGACGGACGCTTAGTCACAACCCTTGGAACGATGGTTGATGAATCGGCTGTGGTATCTGTCAAAGGAAAAGTCATCAATCAAGAAGATAAAGTTTATTACTTGCTCAACAAACCTGAAGGCTATGTTTCAACAACAACGGATGAACATCACCGAAAAACGGTTTTAGACTTAGTCCCAGTTAAGGAAAGAATTTTTCCCATCGGTCGACTCGATTATGATACAACGGGTGTATTGATTTTGACGAATGATGGGGATTTTATGAATGCTCTTATCCACCCAAAATTCAAAGTTGAAAAAGAATATCATGTCAAAGTTAAAGGTCTTTTACGCAAAGAAACTTCTAAACAATTATGTCGAGGCATCGACTTAGGTGATTTTAAAAGTCAAGGCGCGAAAATTTTTGATGTTCGCTACGATGATCAAAAAGAAAATTCTTATGCAAAAATCATTATAACCGAGGGCAAATATCATCAAATAAAGCGCATGTTTGAAGCTGTGAATCATCCAGTCCTTCGTTTAAGAAGACATCGATTCGGCACTTTGACCGCTGAAGGCGTGCCGCTGGGTGAATATCGACGACTAAAACCACATGAAATTAAACAGTTATGGAATCTCAGTCGTTTTGGTCACCCAGATGAACGTTAATTCAAGCGATTCTTTGTTTACAATCATTTGATTGTGGTATAATGTTATACGGTTGTGAGGCGATAAAATGAAACATCATGCTCTAGCAATTGACGGTCCAGCCGGCGCTGGTAAATCCACCGTTGCAAAAATGCTCGCAAATCGACTCGGTTATGTTTATATTGACACTGGTGCCATGTACCGTGCAACGACCTATAAAGCTTTGCGGCTAAAAATTAATCTGGATAACCCCGAAGAATATACCTTCCTCCATACAACAGACATGACTTTTATTAACAATGTTTTGTTTATGGACGGTGAAGATATCACTCAAAAAATTCGGACAAACGTCGTCAATCAAAATGTCAGTCTTGTGGCAAGCCATATTCCAGTCAGAAACGAACTTGTTCGATTGCAACAAAAAATCGCCCATGAGAATGATGTGGTGATGGATGGTAGAGATATTGGAACAGTGGTCTTACCTGATGCAGATTTAAAGATTTTCATGACGGCGAGTGTCGAAGAACGCACTAGACGGCGTCATGAAGAAAATATCGCAAATCAGATGGATTCCGATTTTATAAAAATATACAAGGATATCGAACGACGAGACCGTATCGACTCATCTCGTTCTTATAATCCTTTAAGACAGGCTGATGATGCCGTCTTCTTGGATACATCGCATCTAGACATCGATACTGTCAGTGAAGTCATCTATCAAATGTTTATGAAAATCATAAAGGATAAATAAGGAGTGAACAACAATGGAAAACAGCAACCTCAAAGTCGGAGACATAGTCACCGGTAAAGTCATCAAAGTTGAACAAAATCAGGTCTTAGTTGATGTGGGATACGTCTTCGAAGGAACCGTGTACAAAGATCATCTTTCTGCGGAAAAAATCGTGGATTGTAACGACGTTGTCAAAGAAGGCGATGATTTAAAAGTAAAAGTCACAAAAATCAGTCATGGCGATGATAAAAACGTTTTAATGTTATCTTGCCTCGATTTAGAACGTCAATCTAAATTAGCTTTAGTTAAAGCAGATCTTGAAGTCGATAAAAATGTTGAAGCAAAAGTATTTCAAGCTGTGAAGGGTGGATTGATTCTCAAATATCATGGCATTGAATTATTTGTGCCTGATTCACTGGTTCAATTACAATCATCCACCGCTGAAGAACTTCAAGCGGCAAAAACGGCCTTAGTTGGTAAAAATATTACGGTGAAGATTATTGAAGTGCGTACTGAAAAAGGGCGCGAAAAGTATATTGGCAGCCGCAAACAAACTCAATACGAAGAACTTAAAGTCGCTGAAAGAGCAGAACTCGCAAATTTATCAGTTGGAACCGTTGTAAAAGGAATCATCGAACGCGTCGCTGATTTTGGTGCTTTTATCAGAATCTCTGAGCATGTGGAAGGTTTAATACACATCAGTGAATTATCGCATTACCATACGAATAAAGTTGAAGAAGTCGTTAAAGTCGGCGATGAAGTGACCGCTAAGATTATCAAATTGGCCGGTCGTAAGATTTCGCTTTCCATTCGTGCGCTTCAAGAAAAACCATGGGATTTGTTTATCAAAAACTTTAAAGTTGGCGACAAGGTTGAAGGCACCGTTTGGAAGAAAATGCAATTTGGTATGCTTGTAGAAGTACAAAGAGAAGTCCGCGGATTACTTTCACGTTTCGATTATTCTTGGAATCCTCAAGACAATCTTGCGGGTCATGTTGAAGTAGGCAGTAAACTTGAACTCCAAATAACGGGCATTGACAACGAAAAACAACAATTTACTTTATCTAATAAACATTTAGAATACAATCCTTGGGCGGATGTGAAAATCAAAGTCGGAGAAACAGTTTCAGCGACGGTTAAATCACTTCTTGAAAAAGGTGCTTTAGTTGAAGTTTCTGGCGTTGAAGCTTTCTTACCAATCAGCGAACTTTCTGAAGAACGCGTTTCGAAAGTGGATGAAATTGTTAAAGTTGGTGATGTCATCCAAGTCGAAGTTCTTCAAGTTTTTCCAAAAGAATGGAAAATGACCGTCTCGCTCAAACGCGTGGTAGATAAAGCAAGTCGTTCGGAGTTTGAATCACATTTAAAAGACAATGTCTCAGCAAATCAATCCTTAGCGGATTTGTTTTCCAAATTTAAAAAATAGATTTTAGGTGTTAGAATGTTACCAATCGTTGCCATTGTCGGCCGTCCTAATGTAGGGAAATCAACCTTATTTAATCGGATTGTCGGCGAAAGAATCGCAATCACGAATGATACAGCAGGCGTGACTCGCGATCGGATTTACGCTCAAGCAGAATGGCTAGGGCGAAAATTTAATGTGATAGATACCGGGGGCATCGAGATCAGCGATGCACCCTTTTTAACTGAAATCAAAGCGCAAGTAGAGATTGCCATTGAAGAAGCCGATGTCATCGTTTTTGTCGTCGATGTCCGAACCGGTCTCATCGAAGATGACCGTGAAGTCATGAAAATGCTTTACTCTCAGAAAAAACCCGTCTTAATCGCTGTTAACAAAGTTGATGATCAAAAATATATGCATGAAATTTATGATTTTTATCAGCTAGGTGTCGATGATGTGGTTGCAGTCTCTGGTTCTCACGGAGTGGGTATTGGTGATTTGCTAGAGAAAATATGTCTAGCACTACCGACTAAAGATCTTGAAGACTACGATGATGCGACAACTAAAATCTCTATCATCGGACGTCCGAACGTGGGAAAATCTTCTTTAACGAATGCCATCTTAGGGGATGAAAGAGTCATTGTTTCTTCGATTGAAGGAACAACCACCGATGCTATCGATACGCCTTTTGAAAAAGATGGAAAAAATTATGTTGTCATCGATACGGCGGGACTTCGCAAACGCGGAAAAATCTGGGAGTCCGTCGAAAAATATAGCGTGTTAAGAGCCATGTCAGCGATTGAGAGAAGCGATATCGCTATGCTTGTCATCGATGCCGAAACCGGCATACTTGAACAAGATAAACATATAGCCGGATATGCTCTTGATGCTGGAAAAGCGATGATTCTTGTCGTTAACAAATGGGATGCGATTGCAAAAGATGATCGAACGATGGGCGAATGGGTTTTAAAATTGCGTGCTGAATTCCAATTCTTAACTTACATTCCCATTGCGTTTGTCTCCGCAAAGAAAAAACAACGAATCCAAACCTTATTTCCACTCATTGAAAAAGTCTATGAGAATTTCTCAAGAAGAGTTACGACATCCGTCTTAAACGAAGTCATTACTGATGCAATCAGTTTAAATCCACCGAAAGAACACAACCATGTCAAGATAAAAGTGTTTTATGCGACGCAAGTTGCGAGTAAACCGCCAACCTTTGTTCTTTTTGTTAACGAATCGGATGCCATGCATTTTTCATATCAACGATATTTAGAAAATCGACTTCGCGAAAGGTTTGACTTTGAGGGAACTCCTCTTAAATTAATCCTTAGAAAGCGAGATTAAGCCCTCCAATTGCGTTTTTATTCTCGATTTTTTGACAAGTCACTTGCATTTTTTATTTTATGTCCTTATAATGTAGGTATTAAAACTATAGGAGGAAAAAATAAATGAACAAATCTGAATTAGTTGCCCGTATAGCTGAATTAGCTGACTTAACCAAAAAAGATGCTGAAAATGCATTAAATTCGACAGTTTTAGCCATTCAAGAAGCCTTAGTCAAAGGTGAAAAAGTGATTCTTACCGGCTTTGGAACTTTCGAAGTAAAAGCTCGCAAAGCACGTGCTGGACATGACCCAAGAAGTGGCGCCATTATTGACATTCCTTCCTTGAAAGCTCCGACTTTCAAAGCTGGAAAAGTTTTAAAAGAATCCGTAAGATAACTTTCCTAAAAGAAAACTGAACGGTTTTGACCGTTCAGCTTTTTTTTATGGTTTTTTTAGAATACAATGCCTAAAACAGCAACGAAATAAAGTAAATATGCAATGAGGTTATTAATGAAATGAACGCCAATGGTCACATAGATATTATTTTTAGACCAATGATAGACAAATCCGAAGACAGTTCCCATCAAAATATAGGGAATCGATTGAATAAAATCACCATAAGAAATGACATGCATAATCCCAAAAATGGCTCCCGAGAAAATAATCGCGATAATAGCCCCAAATCGGCGATCTAAAAATCCGAAAACAACTTTACGGAAGATAATTTCTTCCACAATGGGGGTAAAGATACAAAGTAATAAGAACAATAGAACCAACCGTAATGGATCAGCTGTAAATAGTGAAGCAATCGTTTCTTCGTTTTTTGAAACTTCTGATATACCCAATGTTTCTAGTATCACTTGTGATGCCATCAAGGCAAGATAGACAAGGATAAATCCAATCGAAATTTTACCGAGATTAGCAGAGATATTCTGACGAAATTCACGCCACTTACGTTTAAAATTAACGCGATCAACCAACACCATCAATATCGCAAGCAAAAAAGTTTGCGAGAGCGTGAAAATAACGATAAAAGCCGTATCGAAATCAAATCCATAGGTATATTCAATTTGATCAATGGGTTGAGAAAAATAATAAGATTGATTAAAGGAGAATGATTCTTCATATCCCACATGCTCTTGAAAAATTTCAATCTCATCAAGGTAGCGACCTTCATGATAAAATTCAATTGAGACAAATAATTTAGGTAATATTCGGGTGTTAAGATTTTGAATTTCGCCACGCAAAGTCACTAAATAAGGGTAGACCGGATCTTCATCACTTGTTTCAATCGAAAAAGATGGTGCTTCAACGGTCACAATATTTTGATAGATTAAAGCCGAATTTGGAAAAGCCAATTGTTTGAATAATGCCATCCCTAAAACAAAGAGAATTTGAACTGAAAAATAGAGGGTAAGCAATAAGCGATTAATGCGTTGTTCATAAAAAATATCCTGGATTTCCTCTTCGTTTTGCGGAAGAATCGGTGGATGAGAACGTTCAGGATCTCGAGGGTGAAATAAATCATCGTATTCATTCATGGGGAGCACCTCACTTGTCTTCAATATTATACTTGATTTTTATGGTTTTTCAAAGAAAAATACATGATTTCACAAGATATACATAAATTGACATTTACGAAGATTGTTGTATAATGATACTATGGTTTATTGAAAGGACTTGAATTTATGAAAAAATCATTCGCAGTCATCGGCGTCGGTCGTTTTGGGATTGCACTCATCGAAGAACTGGCTAATTTGGATGCTGATATACTCGTCATTGATAAAAATTATGATAAAATTGAAAAAGTCGCAAAATTAGTGACGAATGCTATTTGTCTTGATTCAACGGATATTGAAGCATTAAAAGAAGTTGGCATAACCAATTATGATACGGTTGTCGTTGCGACAGGCATCAATGTTGATAATTCAATTTTAACCACATTGATTTTAAAAGATTTAGGTATCAAAGATGTTTATGTGAAAGTACAAAGTGAGTATCATGCAAAAGTCGTTGAAAAATTAGGGGTTGAAGAAGACCATCTCATTTGGCCAGAACAATCTACCGGACGACGTTTAGCAAAGATTCTTGTCTCTGGTAATTTCGTTGATTATATCGAATTAGACCATGAATATAGTTTTATTTCGACAGAAGCAACCAAACGATTAATCGGTAAAAATTTGCTTGAACTTGAAATCCGTAAACGTTTTATTGTCAATATCGTCGCAGTTCGTCGAGCAGGAAAAATAATGATTCCTTCATCAACAACACCGTTTGATCAAGATGATGAAATTTTATTAGTGGGAAGTAATGCTTCCATTGAAAAATTTATACAATGGTTATCTAAGTAAAAGACTTTTTCGAAAGTCTTTTTTTTATTATAGGTTATTAAAACCTATGATATACTATAAATGGTGAGACCATGGATGAAATACTAATTGCCTCTAAAAATAAAGGAAAACTCCATGAATATGCAAAAATGTTGGAAGGCAATGGCTTAAAATTGCGTTCGCTTTTTGATTTTCCTGAAATGAATGAAATTGAAGAAACCGGTCTAACTTTTGAAGAAAACGCACTGATTAAAGCTAAATTTCTTCATGATATCACCAGACTACCGGTCATCGCTGATGATTCTGGTTTAATGGTTGAAGCATTGAACGGGGAACCTGGAATTCATTCAAAACGATACTCACTTTCAGGTACCGATGAAGATAATAATGCGCTATTAATTAAAAACCTTCAAGGGGAGTTGAATCGGAAAGCGGTTTTCGTTGCGGTGATTGCCTATTATGAGAGCGAATTGGTTCATCTGACATTTCGCGGTGAAACCGAAGGTGTCATCATCGATGAAGGTCGAAAAGGTCAAGGGTTTGGTTATGACCCACATTTTTTGATACCTTCTATCAACAAAACATTATCTCAACTTTCAACGGATGAAAAAAATCAAGTAAGTCATCGTGGAAAAGCCTTTCGTCTCTTTCAAGAATACTGGAGATCAAAATCATGAAACTTGTCGTATTTAGCGATAATCATCGCAATATATCTTCCATCGAATGGATTGTCAAGGAGCACTCGGACGCTGATCGAATCATTTCGCTCGGCGATTCAGAACTACGCGAACATGAGTTAACGAATTTAGGTGTTTTTGGGGTTCGCGGAAATTACCCTTTTGAACCGGATTTTCCATATGATTTAGTGATGGAATTCGAAGGAGTAAAAACATTCATTACGCATGGACATCGATATTTTGTGAAAACGGGGCTTTACAATTTAGCTCAAGAAGCACAAATGCGTGAATGTGGATTAGTATTATATGGTCATACCCATCAACATGCGATACAATCACTGGATCAAAGACTTTATGTTAATCCTGGATCAACGCAAAGCCCTAAAAGCGGAAATGCGAAAACTTACGCGATAATCGAGATTGATTTGCAGACTATATCAATCGAAATTCGCGAGATTTTCACTGCTCGTTTAATTCAAAAACACATCGAACCCAGACGGATGGGGGGAAAACATTATGGATTTTGAAAGTCGCTATTCCGAGTTATTGTCAAAACCAAAGGATGAAGAATTAATTAGTGAATTAATTATTCTTCAAGAAGAAGCTTTAACCGAAAATGATGCCGATATTTATTTAAAAACATCCCATCTTTTGTTTGATACTTATGTAAATCTTGGCGATTTTGATTTGGCCAGCACATTATTTTTTACGATTCTTAAAGAGAATCGCTTTGAAGCCTATAAAACGGTCCTTGAAATCATTGATAAATTAGTTGCGCTATTGCTTAAAACTGAAGATTTTAACCAATTAGATGCCTTATTAAAAATGCGTGAGCGGTATTTAACTGGGACACCTTCGCAACAATTGATGCAACGATTTTATGTGGCAGTTTGCCAAGAAGGACTGAAGGATTATCAGGGAGCTATTCGTACACTCGAAGCCATTACTGATAATATTTCAAATAATAACCTTGTCAGTAAGTATTTAAAATTAGCTATGTTATACTTACGAATATCTGATCTTAAACGTGCTGAATCGGCGCTTGAGAGAGCTAAAATATTCGATAAATCAATGAAAAATGAAATGTTTTATTTGGTGGAGTCTGATTTAGCTTTTCAACAAGAAAATTATGAAGATGCTTTAAGACAATTTCAGATTTTTTTTGTCAGATCAAAAATTAAAACGCGTTACCTTGATCGCTATATCTTAATTAATATTCGGTTGCATCAATGGGGTGAAGCGTGGCGTTTTTACAAAGAATATTTACC
>DILB01000025.1:0-50588 GCA_002424815.1 Caryophanales bacterium UBA5603 | reverse complement strand
ACCTTTGACGGTATTAAAACATTATTAAAATTCAATAGCACGCAAATTCGCTTTAAGAGCAACCGTGATGTGATTTTGGAAACATTTCGTGTCTTGATGGGATTAACCGATTTAGATCGATTGCTATACATTACACCTACCAGTGAAGGTTTGAAAGTATATACATATAAGAAATCATTGTTAATGGAAAAAATATATCCTTCACTTCAATGGCAAGGCACGGTGCTTCAAACCATCATTGAAGCTGATCTAGATTATCATCTCTTCGTCAAAGAAGACATTCTAAAACAGACTGATTACCTCCAAAAAACAGTTTTTACAGAGAACACTTATGCATACATCGCCGCATTTAAGATTGCGCATATGGACAATACCGATGGTTTCATGGTTGCTTTTATGACGAAAGAAACCCAATTTGATTATAGTAGCAAACTTTTATTTACCACAAAATCAATTCTTGAGAGTAAACTTTCGGTTCAGCGTTTACTTGATCATCATGAAACGCGACACCGTTTGGCTGAACGGTTGCTTGCGATGAAAGCTTTCGGTCTATTTAAGATTGAAGATGGCATCTTGTTTATGCAAAATGATGCCGCTAAAAAAATTCTCTCTACTGATACTGATTTTATGACGTTCGAAGAATTTCAAAAACGATTTACCAATCGTCGGTTATATCTCGATGATTTTGTCGGTCAAGATCATTTAGATTTTGAAATTCAAATGAATCAACAAATAAAAAAACTTTCTTGTGATCTTTGGCAAATCGACTTAACGATTTTTATGTTAATCGAAGACGTGACTCTTAGCGAGAATAAAATCGCGGATATGCAATTAGAAGCAGCGAGAACGTTGAGTTATTCGCTAAATTCAATGCATGCACTAAAACGAAGCATAGAATCACTCAAAGAACCGGCAACATTGATGGAATTTTGGATTCAAAGTGAAAAGTATTGGCATTTATCTCGTCAAGAGAAACATCAAATCCAAGATAAATTAGCAAAAATAATCGAAGACAGCGCAAAAATCCATCAAATTGCCCTTGCGTTAGATGAAGATGGGGGCTTGTTACTGCTATTGAGTAGTGTTGATAAACGCGTGCATCAACGAATTTGTCATGAAGTCACAAGTCGAATAAAAGACTACTATCGTCACCTTGAATGGAATCAAGAAACCTTATCTGTTTTAAGTGGTGCCATTGTAATTCAAAAAAATATGACTTTCGATTCAATTCTTGAGAAACTTGATTATACTCGCGATGAACACACAAAAGAATTCCCCGTTTATTATGATAAATTTCTTATTGCGGATGAAAACATTATTGCAACACTACATTCTCAGTGGTTGGATTTTCAGAATAAATTAAATGTTCCGTTGGTTTTTAATCAAATCGGCAATTTACTCACTCATAAAATCGAGTTTTATGAAGTTGTGATGAATCATAAGGTGTTGATGGGATCATTCAATGATTACCAAAGAATGCTTAAAAAACATCATCTCATTAAAGCTGAATTTTTAGTCCGCTATCACACTTTATTACGCTTATTAACAGAATGGATAACAAAAACACACTTTTCGATTCGTTTTGCTCTCGAATTGCCCGCCGTTATTTTAATCGATCCAAAAGCAACCGAAGAGTTAGTTAAAAAAGCAAAAAGATATAAAATTCCTTTAGAATCCTTAGTGTTTATCGTTGATGCAACCATCGATAATGAATTCATGATTCAATCACTTAGCTATCTTAAAGAAAAAAGAATAAAAATCATTATTCAAAGTTCTCTCAAAGACTGTGTCAATCTAATCGAGACCGTTCCTTCGTTGATGGATTATATTCTGATAGATTATCAAGAATTTAACGAATCAACAAAAACGTGGTTTAACAGCATTTTAAGTCGTTTACGTCCGGGTATCATCATGAAAGGCGTTGACGACCCCCAAGCTGCACAACAATTGAAAGAAGCCAAACTTTACGTGGTCAAGGGTAAAGTCCTTACCTGTGATTTAACCGAACTTGAATTACAATCAAAACTCAGTTGAGTTCAGGACCAGACGGTCCTGTTTTTTTATTCTCTACACGCAATACGGTCTTCACAGAAAGCAATTACTTTGATATAATAGAGACGTTTTTGGAGGATTTATTATGGACAATCGTTGGTGGCAAGATCGCAATATTTATCAAATCTATTTAAGAAGTTTTTTTGACTCAAATAACGACGGTATTGGCGATATCTTGGGTGTGACGCAAAAACTCGACTATTTGAAACAACTCGGGATTGGCATCATTTGGATTAGTCCCCATTATGATTCTCCAATGGATGACAATGGTTATGATGTTCGTGATTTTTATAAAGTATCACCAGACTATGGGACCATTGACGATTTTCGTAAAATGGTCAAAATGGCGCACGAAAAAGACATCAAAGTCATCACAGATTTAGTCTTAAATCACACCTCTGATGAACATCCTTGGTTTGTCGCAGCGTGCGATCCTTTGCACCCAGATCATTTGAAATATCATGACTATTATATCTGGCAAAAACCAAAATATGACATTCATGGCAATCGCATGCGTCCAACCCGTTGGATCGGCTGGTTCGGAGCCCCGGCATGGGATTATAATCCGAAAACGGATGAATATTATCTCCATATTTTTAGTCAAAAAATGCCAGATTTAAATTGGCATAATCGACCAATGATTGAAGATATTAAAACGATGATTCGCTGGTGGTTGGATTTAGGAATCGATGGATTCAGAGTCGATGCTTCCAATCATCTTGAAAAGAATTGGGATTTTCCGGATGGATTCCCAGGATATGAAAACTTCTCTTCTATCCCCAAACATCATGAATACTTACAAGAACTCGGTCGGGACATTTTTGTTCCCTATGATGTCTTATCGATTGGAGAATCCGGCGGCGCTTCAAAAGAAGAAGCCTTAAAATATGCAGGATATGGATCCAATGAATTTAACATGTTAATCCAATTTGGTCATTGTTGGGCTGATATCGATCATCATCATCCGCAATTAATGGGAAAATGGGCACAAGGTCAATTAAATTTGACATCGATTAAAAACAGCTTTAAAAACTGGTATGACATGTTAAAGAATAAAGGCTGGAATGTCATTTATTGGCACAATCATGATCAGCCTCGAGTTGTAAGTCATTATGGAAACGACCAAGAATTTCATCGGATTTCCGCTCAAATGTTAGCGATGGCGCTTTATTTTATGCCAGGAAGTGTCATTTGTTACCAAGGTGAAGAGATTGGCATGACCAATGTTCGATATACTGATTTGTCTCAATTCCGTGATGTTGAAGTCTTCACTGAGTTTGAAAACATGCGAAACAGAGGGCTTTCAGAGTCGGACGCTTTAGCTGTAATCAAAGCCCGATGCCGTGATAATGCTCGAACACCAATGCAATGGGATGATACTGATTTTGGCGGTTTTACGACAGTCAAGCCTTGGATTGACGTCAATAATAATTACCCGACCATCAATGTCAAAAATCAACTAAATGATCCTAACTCAATATTATCAATGTATCAGAAAATCTTGCATCTCCGCTTAGAAGACGCAAATATCTCTCATGGCGATATGCATTATCTAGACTTAGGTTCACAGTGGAATTATTCGTATATAAATCGTGGCGATAATAAAGCGTATTTCGTCCTCTGTAACTTTACGAAGGACGTTGTTCATACCGTTATCAATATTGATCACATAGAACATTATAATTATGTCATGGGAAACTATCAAGCCTTAAAACTCAAGGCGAACGATATCATTTTAAAGCCATATGAAACCCACGTCTTCGTTCGTATAATCAGATAAAAGTCTTGACTTTTAATTTATATTATTTATAATATAAGTGCGTTTGTTTATTTTGGTTTAACCCTGCATAGGCGTAAAAAGTTAGCAGGCTTGGATTGAAGAAATGAACGCATTTTATTTATTAAGTTGGATATTTTTTTATATTAGGGCACTAACAACGCCAATCAGGAGGCCAAACCATGGGTAAAAAATTGATTATCATGAATCATGTTACAAAACGGTTTGGTGATTTGGTTGTCTTGGATGATTTTAATTTATACATCAATGAAAATGAATTTATTACGCTGCTCGGACCATCGGGATGCGGAAAAACGACTTGTTTAAGAATCTTAGGTGGATTTGAGACCGCCGATGAAGGAACCGTTGAATTTGATGGAAAAATCATCAACGATCTTGAACCCAATCAACGAGAAATCAACACATGTTTCCAAAAATATGCCTTATTTCCTCATCTTAATGTTTTTGATAATATCGCCTTTGGACTTAAAATCAAAAAAATTGATAAAGAAACAATTCATACTCGAGTAACGGAAATTCTTAAACTGGTTAAATTGTCTGGATTTGAAACCCGAGCAATTTCCACTTTATCAGGGGGGCAGCAACAACGTGTAGCGATTGCACGAGCTTTAATTAATCGTCCCAAAGTATTATTGCTCGATGAACCACTCGGTGCACTTGATTTAAAACTTCGACAAGAAATGCAATATGAACTAAAAGAAATGCAGAAAGAACTGGGAATCACGTTTGTTTATGTGACGCATGACCAAGAAGAAGCATTGACGATGTCTGATACGATTGTCATCATGAATCAAGGAAAAATTCTTCAGATTGGTACCCCAGAAGATATTTATAATGAACCGAATAGTCGATTTGTGGCTAATTTTATTGGTGAATCGAATATCTTTGAAGGAACAATGATCAGTGATTATTTGGTAGAGTTTTGCGGAAAAACCTTTGAATGTGTCGATAAAGGTTTTGAAGCTAATGCCGAAGTCGATGTCATCATTCGTCCTGAAGATTTTGATGTGATTTCGCCTTCAAAAGCGAAGATTGTGGGTATCGTCGATTCGCTCGCATTTTTAGGAGTTCATTATGAAATTAACGTGATTGTTGAAGGTCGGGAATACACCATCCACACCACAAAAATACGAAAGATCGGCGATAAAGTCGGGTTGTCGGTCGAACCAAATAATATTCATATTATTGCTCGGAAGAATCATGCGTAGACTCAGACCTTATTCTTTACCCTACCTGTTATGGATGGGACTCTTTATCTTAATTCCGACGATGATTTTGGTGTTGCTTGCCTTTTCAAATCTTGAATTATATAATTTATCTTTATTTCAATTAACTTTACAACAATTTCGAATTTTTTCTCAACCACAGATTTTAAATGCGCTATGGAATTCATTAAAATTTTCGTTATTGACAACTTTGATTTGTTTTATTTTAGGGTATCCTATTGCTTATTATTTATCTTCATTAAAAGAAAAATCACGAAAAATCTTGATGGCCATGATGATTGTTCCATTATGGAGTAACATGTTACTTAGAATCATTGCGTGGGAAAAGATTTTTACACCTACCTCGATTATTAATGATTTATTAGGCATTAGTTTTGATTTGCTCGGTACCGAGACGGGTGTCTTGATTGGGATGGTAGCGATGTATTTACCATTCATGATTTTCCCAATTTTCTCTGTGCTCGAAAAAATGGATGTCAAACTGATTGAAGCGGCCAAGGATTTAGGCGCAAGTGATCTACAAACCTTTGCGAGAGTTACTTTTCCACTTTCCTCAGGTGGGGTCGTCTCAGGTATTATCATGACAATGTTACCAGCGATGACATCCTTCGTTTTACCCGCGAGAATTGGCTTAGGAAGAATTAATTTAATTGGTAATATCATTGAATCAAAATTTATGAAAGAAGTCTTAGGTTCATCGGGAACATCGATTAATGAAGGTAGTCTTATATCTTTAGTACTCATGGTCTTTTCGGTCATTTCCTTTGTGATGATTACGCGCGCTGACAAGGAAGGGGAGACCCTCATATGATGACTCGATCCTTCAAACGAAAAGCCATTAAGACAACTGGATTATTATTAACCATCCTCGCTTATCTCATCATCTTTTCACCGATTTTAGTGATTTTTGTGTTATCAATTAACAATTCAACCAAAGGATATTCCTGGGATGGCTTTACGCTTCGATGGTACCGCGATTTGTTTTTAAAAGATGTTATGAAAGAACCTATTATGAATACTTTGGGCGTGGCATTGATGTCTACGCTGTTAGCGACTGCTTTAGGAACCATCTTCGCCATTGGAATCAATGCATTAGAAAAGAAAAAAAGAGTACAAATGATGGTTGTGAATAATATTCCCGTTGTGAATCCGGATATTGTCACTGGGATTTCTTTAATGATTGTCTTTTCGCTTTTATCTTTTACACTGGGATACTATACGGTTTTACTAGCACATGTTTTCTTTTCAATTCCTTATGTTGTATTATCGGTCATGCCTCGATTGAAAAAACTCGATTCAAATCTATATGAGGCAGCCCTTGATTTAGGTTGTTCTCGCTTTTCAGGAATTTTTCGAGTGATTATTCCGAATATTTCAACGGGTATTCTCTCCGGTGCGCTCATGGCATTTACGATGTCGATTGATGATTTTATCATCACTTATTTTACGTCCGGAGCCGAATATATGAACGTTTCCACCTGGCTATATGCGACCATCAGCCGTGGAAGAAGTTTTACACCTGCAGCTTATGCTTACAATATCATTATTTTTACCGTCACGATTGGCATTATTGTTTTTATTAATCTAAAACGTGACAGAAAGGAAAAAATCACATGAAAAAAGTTATGATGGTTTGCTTATTTTTACTTGGAACACTCGCTTTAATGGGATGCAGTTCAAAACCCAAACTCTATGTTCTAAACTGGGGCGATTATATTGATGAAGATTTGATTGATGCTTTTGAAGACACATATGGGGTTAAAGTCGTTTATCGTCAAGTCGGTTCTAACGAAGAAATGGCAACCCTTTTACAAGCTGGATCTTCAAAGTATGATATCGCTGTTCCCTCAGATTACATGATTGATAAGTTAAAAACACTGAATTTAATCCAACCGATCGATTTTTCGTTACTGACAAATTGGAATGATCTTACCGTCATTCCGGAACTTTTCAATCTTTATGAATCGATGGGTTTCGCTGATTACGTCGTTCCCTACGCTTGGGGAACGATTGGCATTCTTTATAACACGGATAAAGCGGGACTTCAAGCCTTAATTGAAGCTGAAGGTTGGGCGGCGATGTTTGAATATGGCGATACTTATAAAGTCGGGATGTATGATTCACCCAGAGATGCCGTAGGCGCAGCCTTACTATATTCTGGTTTCAACGTCAATTCAGAAATCGAATCAGAATTACTGGCGGCTGAGAATGCTTTAAAAGCTGGAAAATTTAAAGCTTGGGGTGAAGATAATTTAAAATCTTTAGTCATTCAAGGTACACTTGATATGGCTTTGGTTTATTCAGGCGATTATTTTAGTGAATATTACTTAGCACTTGAAGATCAAGTTCGCATTAATTTTGATTACTTTGTTCCAGAAACAACCAATGTTTGGGTGGATGGCATGGTGATACCCACGGTCTCACAAAACATTGAATTAGCCCACCAATTTATCGATTTCTTTTTAGTGTATGACCATGCCTTACAAAACTCCGATTATATTGGTTATGCACCTTGTTTTGCAGAAATCTATGACACGATGGTCAACGATAGTGATTATGGTTATGACTTTGCCACCTTTAATCCTTATCCTGATGGAAGTATTCGTCAGATGTATCAATATGGTTCCAATGCCAAGAGCGAAGCGCTCGTTGGAATTTTGGCGAGGGCAAAAGCCGCTTAATGAATGATCGCGCGCCATAATCGGCGCGCTTTTGTTTACAATTCCGTTTCAAAAGACTTTATATTATCCATGATTTATGCTAAAATATAGCAATATAAACTAACATAAGGTGAAATTATGAGCCGAAGTAAAGAACGTGAACTATCCATCTGTCTCCTTTATGCCCGTAGCATGAATGGGACTTACGAAAATGAAGAAATAACCGCTGAGGTCATCGCCTTAGTGAAAACCGTTGAGGGTTGTTTTCAAGAACTCGATACCATCATTAGCAACCACTTAGAAAACTGGACGATCGATCGACTGAATTATGTCGATAAAATGATCATCCGTTTTGCGGTATATGAAATGAAATATACGGAAACACCGTATGAAATTATCATTGATGAAGCGGTTCGACTCACAAAAAAATATACGAATCTCGATGATGATAAAGCAAAAAGCTTTAACAATAAATTGCTCGACAAAATCAAAGACAGCCTTTATCAGTGAGGCGATTTTTATGGAACGAAAAACCATCACCGTTACAGCACTCAATAAATATTTAAAATATCGCTTTGAGAATGATGATAACCTAAAAGATATTCTTCTGAAAGCAGAAATCTCCAATTTTAGACGCCATAGCCGCGGCCATTTGTATTTTTCTTTGAAAGATGAAGCATCACAAGTCAGGGCTGTGATGTTTTTACAAAACGCAAAATCATTAAAATTCGAACCTAAAGATGGCGCAAAAGTCATTATTGAAGGTTATGTCTCTGTTTATGAAGCAACGGGTGAATATCAGGTCTATGTGAATCAGATGACTGAAGAAGGCATCGGCGATTTATACCAAGCCTTTGAAAAGTTAAAAATCAAATTGGCAGAACAAGGATATTTTGATCCAGCTCATAAGCAAGCACTGCCGACTTTTCCCAAAGTTATTGGGGTGATTACTTCACCGACGGGTGCGGCAGTCCGGGACGTCATCAATATCATTAATCGAAGATATCCTTTGGTAAAAATTATTGTTTATCCTGCGTTAGTTCAAGGCGAAGAAGCTAAATTTTCACTTGTGAAAGCCATTGAAAAAGCCAATTCAGACTTATTAGCTGACGTCTTGATTGTTGGGCGTGGTGGTGGATCCATTGAAGATTTATGGGCGTTTAATGAAGAAATGGTTGCGAAAGCCATCTATCAATCAAGGATACCCATTGTCAGTGCCGTGGGTCATGAAACGGACACGACCATCGCAGATTATGTCGCTGATTTACGAGCACCCACTCCTTCTGGAGCCGCAGAAATGGTCGTGCCTGATCAACGAAATTTGTATTTAGGAATTTCAGAAACCAAAACGAAAATGGATCAATTGCTTCAAAGAATTTTACAAGTTGAAAAACGGCATCTGAATCAAATCATGCAATCATATGTTTTTACGAATTCATCGCGAATAATTGAAAAGCCGACGATGCAAGTGATGCATTTATCCGAAAGATTAATGCAAACCCGACCGGATAAATTACTAAAACAAGCTAATGAAAAAGTTGAGCTTCTTGAAACGAGAATGCATGGAATTTATACCGAATTTATCAATTCAACCATTCAAAATTTCATCTCGACTACTGAAAAACTGGAAATATTAAATCCCTTAAATCTTATGAAAAAAGGCTACGCGATTGTCAGAAAAGACGGTAAAATTCATCGAACGATTGAAACAATAAAAAGAAAAGACACCATCAACGTGAGTTTAAGCGATGGCACCATCATCGCTACCGTTGATGATCTGATAAAGGAAGTGTTATGATGGAATCAAAATGGACGTTTGAAACAGCTCTTAAAAAACTTGAAACACTTGTGAAAGAATTAGAGAGCGGCGAATTGGAACTTGAAAATGCAGTAAAAAAATATCAAGAAGGCATCGAACTTGCGAAATATTGTCATGATTTACTTAAAAATGCGGAGAATGTCGTTGTGAAAATGATGAAAGACGACGAACTCGTTGAATTTCCAACCACTGAAGAATAAATAGGAAGTTATGATGGATCTACTAAAAATAGAAAACCCGGAATTTTTAAAATCGATGAACCAAAAAGAGATGGTCGAATTGGCAAGTTCAATTCGCGATTTTCTCATTACCAACATTGCAAAAACCGGGGGACATTTATCTTCAAATCTTGGCATAGTCGAATTAACCATTGCCTTACACAAAGTTTTTAATTCTCCCACTGACAAAATTCTCTTTGATGTGGGCCATCAAGCCTACACCCATAAAATTTTAACTGGTCGAGCAAAAGATTTTGATAAATTACGTAAATATGCGGGCCTCAGTGGTTTTCTTAAACGAAATGAATCGATTCATGACGTTTGGGAAGCCGGTCATTCTTCAACCGCCATGGCAGCGATGGCGGGTTTTGAAGTTGCTCGCAAACAAAGAGGAGAAACACATAAAGTTGTCGCTGTTGTGGGCGATGGAAGTTTAAACAGCGGTTTAAGCTTCGAAGCTTTAAACTTTTTAGGACATCAATCGCAATTAGCGCCAATTATTATCCTCAATGACAATGAAATGAGCATATCGAAAAACGTTGGTACGTTCGCAAAAATGTTGAATTCAATGCGAGCAAATAAAACCTATATCAAGGCTTCGAAAACTGGCAATAAATTTCCTTATTTTTTCCGTGATTTAAAAAATAGAATCGGTCAAATGATTCGTGGGTTTGCGAAAAACAACACGATTTTCGATGATTTCGGTTTTAAATATTATGGACCCATCGATGGTCATGATTTTCGTGTCTTAGAGAAATACTTGCGCTTGGTTAAATCTTTAAATCAACCTACCGTTCTTCATGTCATTACAAAAAAAGGGAAAGGGTATTCGTTTGCGGAAAATGACACTTCTGGTGCTTGGCACGGGGTGAAACCTTTTGACCCTTCAACCGGGGAACTTTTGAGTAAAAAAGCGGAAAATACACATTCATGGAGTAGTATTATCAGTGAGTATATGCTTCGTAAGGCTGATCATGATACAAATTTCCAAATCGTAATCCCTGCGATGATTCCCGGATCAGAGTTAAATGAATTCCAAAAAAACCACCCCGACCAAATTATTGATGTTGGTATTTGTGAATCATTTGCGGTTTGTTTTGCTGGATCTTTAGCCTTAAATAAAGTGCCCGTTTTTGTCCCTATTTACTCTTCGTTTTTACAAAGAGCTTATGATCAACTCAACCATGATGTTTGCCGTCAAAACTTGCAAGTCGTCTTTGGTATTGATCGAGCAGGCATCGTGGGCGATGATGGGGATACGCATCAAGGTATTTATGATATTGCTTATTTAAGACATCTTCCGAACTTGACATTAGCGCAACCAAGTACCCCGATAGAAGCCTTCCAATTGCTAGATTTAGGCTTTAAAGACTCGGGGGGGCCGTTTGCGATTCGATATTCTAATCAAAGCGTTGATTTTGCTTTTAAAACGAGTTATGAGTATCCCGCTATTGAATATGGTACGTGGGTTCAAGAAAGTTTTGAAGGAAATATTAATGTCATTGCCTATGGCGATAATGTCCTCCGAATTCTTCAGCTGATTAAAAAATATGACTTACCTATCAACCTTTATAACGCTCGTTTCTTAAAGCCCTTAGATTCAATCATGATTAACAAAATTATCGAAAGTCAGTTGAAAACCTTTGTGATTGAAGATTCCATTGTGGTGGGTAGTCTGGGAAGTGCTATTTTGGAACATCTTTTAACAAAGGAACAATCTTCATCAAATATTGAAATTCTCGGATTGCCTGATGATTATATTGAACAAGGCAAACTGATGGAACTTTATCAAAAATACGGGTTGGATGATGCGTCTTTGTTAAAAATTTTTGAGGATGCATTGAAACAAAACTAGTTGGGGTGAGGATATGCTTAAATCGCTTCAAGTCAAACGTTTTGCAATTATCGATCAAATGGAAGTCACTTTCAAAGATGGAATGACCGTTTTGACCGGTGAAACCGGCGCTGGAAAAAGTTTGATTATCGATGCCATCGGTTTATTGCTTGGCGACCGTGCTAATCAAGAAATGATCCGTACAGGTGAAACTGATGCGATCGTTTCTGGGGTTTTCAGTATCGAATCTGAACGGTTAAAACAAGCTTTAAATCAAGCAAAGATTCCTTATTGGGATGACACCTTAACAATTACGAGAGAAATATCTGTGCAAAATAAGAATACGATTAAAATAAATGATATTTCCATCACCCTAATACAACTAAAAGATATAACCCGACATCTGGCAGACATTCATTCTCAGTTTGATACTCAAAGACTGCTTGCTCCACAAAATTATCTGGAGTTGATTGATGGATTCCGTCTTGATTTATTGACACCTTATCTGAATAAATATCAAACGGAACTTCATCAGTACCAAAAGGCTCATCAAACCTATCATGAATGGCTAAATATGCAAAAAGAATTGGCAGAAAAACTCGACATTTATCAATTTCAAAAAAAAGAACTATCGATTTTGAATTTACGGGAAAACGAAATCGATGAGTTAACACAAGAAGTGAGTGTTTTAGCTAATTTCGATAAAATTAATTTGGCATTGAATTCAACGATTGAATTATTTGATGCAGGTTTGAATGATCAGTTGTACACATTACAAAATGAACTCGCAACATTAACCCAAAGTGGTCTCTCATTAAAAGAATCATGGGATAAAACCAAAGATGCGTATTACGATTTTGAAGATTTAGAAAAAACACTTAAACGAATTCTTCGGGATCTTGCTTTTGATCCAAGTGAATTGAACCGAATAAATGAGCGATTAAATGAGCTTGAAAAAATACAACATAAATATAAAAAATCAATTCCTGAGTTGATAATTTATCTTGATTTTATCACTCAAGCCATTGATAAAAGCGAAAATTATGAAGCCTATTTAAAATCGTTATATCAATCTTTAGCACAAGCTTTTCAAGCAGTTGTTAGCGCGGCTCAATCGATTTCAAACGTCCGAATGGAAATTGCGAAACAAATCGAAAAAGAATTATCGACGGTTTTTGCGGATTTAGCATTAAAAAATACGGTGTTTCGCATCGAGTTTCAAAACGCTCACCCTCATGATCCATTAAAAAAAGAAGTTTTTTCCATGAGTGGCGTCGATAACGTTGAATTTATGATTTCTACCAATATCGGCGAAACATTGAAACCATTAGCAAAAACTGCATCAGGTGGGGAAATGAGTCGTATCATGTTAGCATTTAAAACCATTTTTATTCGAAGTCAAAATCTTTCAACAATGATTTTTGATGAGATTGATACTGGTATCAGTGGTTATGTGGCAACACAGATTGCGAAGAAACTCAAATCCATCGCCAGCAACTGTCAAGTTCTCGCCATCTCGCACGTTCCCCAAGTCGTCGCGATGGCTCACCATCAACTCGCTGTCAGTAAAAAAGAAATTGCAAAACGAACCATCGCTCAAATCAAAGAATTGTCGTTTGATGAACGCGTTGAAGATATTGCGGAAATGATTTCAGGGGAAAAGAAAACCGATCTTGGAATCTTGACGGCAAAAACGTTATTGCTAGAAAATTAAAAAAAAAGAGATTACCCGTTTGAATGACAGGATAATCTCTTTGTTTTATGAATTAAAAATTATTGTAAAACTTCAATCATACCAGCAATGGCTGCAATAACCATTCCCAGAAAAAATCCGATTGCTAAAATCAATAGAACGATTTTTCCAAATTTACTTTTAGTTGGATTAAATGTTTTGATTTCCATTTCGACAGCAACGGGTTTTGGACGTTTTTTACTTTGTGGCATGTTTTTCACCTCAGGATAATTGTTCGCTTTATTTATTATAAACGAAGATGCAAGAAAAAGAAAGTGTTTTTTATTGAAGACGAAAATTTCGTTTTTTCCTATAAAAATTATTCTTGATAATTTTGTAAAAATTGAATGACCGCAGCCGTGATTTCGGTGGGCGTTGAGGCCCCACTGGTCACCGAAACTTTTTGAACACCTTTCAACCATGCCGTTTGAATATCTAAAACTGATTCAATCATGTAAGTCGGTGTTGAGGTATGGTTCAATGAGAGTTTCGCAAGGTTTGTGGTATTGTTACTATGGGGATCACCGACAACGATACACAAATCAACGTCATGATTGCTTTTTAAAACCGCTTCTTGACGAATCCGCGTTGAATTACAAATTTCATCGTTAATAATTGCCTGGGGGTAAACCAAAGTGATATGATGGAAGATTTTTTCTAAATCGCGGATTGATAACGTCGTTTGATTTGTGACAAAAATGTTCGCATCGATGCGAGGCAATTGATCAATATCCGCAATCGTTTCAATCAGATGAATATTTTCACCAATGCCCAAGGCGCCTTCTGATTCGGGATGACCTTGTTTTCCAACGAATAAAACATGATAGCCCTTGTTGAGATAATCTTTGATTAAGTCATGCGTTTTAGCAACATCTTTACAAGTCGCATCAATGAGATGCAAGCCTTTTGCGCGGATTTTATTGAACACTTCGGGTAACGTTCCATGAGCGGTAATGATAACACTACCTTGAGTAATATCTTCTAAAAGTTCCAGACGACTTTTATGCGGATCATTCAAAGTGATGACCCCTTTTTGCGTGAAATGATCAACGACGAAACGATTATGGACAATCATTCCTAAGATATAAATCGGCCGCGGAAGCAAGGGATTGGCGATTGCCTCATTGACAATATGAATGGCTTTAACAACACCGGGGCAATAGCCGCGGGGAGTGATGGGGATGACTTGCACGATATCACACCTTTTAGTTTTACTTTAACCTATTAATATTATATAATAATTAGTGTATTTTTACAAAAAGAAAGCATGGTGTCTTATGTTTCCCTATAAACCGTTTATTAATACCGCTTTAAAAGACCTTGGTTTTACGCAATTAACCGATGTCCAAAATACTGTCATACCGAAAATAATGAAGGGTCAAGACCTGATTGTTCAAAGTGCCACAGGAACGGGTAAAACCCACAGTTATTTAATTCCTATCTTTGAAAAACTTGATTGTGATTTGAAGGAATGCCAAGTCGTCATCAGTGCTCCTACAAGAGAATTGGCAACGCAAATTTT
Organism: Caryophanales bacterium UBA5603; assembly: GCA_002424815.1. GTDB lineage: Bacteria > Bacillota_I > Bacilli_A > Izemoplasmatales > Hujiaoplasmataceae > UBA5603. The sequence continues at coordinate 35,727 of DILB01000025.1, read as the reverse complement.
TGCCTTTGCCAAACAGATTCGCGATCATGCATCGCAAGCGATTGATATCCGACTTTATACGGGCGGATCGAATCGTAACGATGAGATTGATCGCCTCAAAAAAAGTCAACCGCAAATCGTTATTGGAACACCGGGAAAATTAAAAGATTTGGTCGTCAAGACCAATGTTTTAAAGGCATACCAAGCAAAGATTTTTATTGTTGATGAAGCAGATATGACCCTTGATGAAGGGTTTTTGACCGATGTTGATATGGTGGCTTCAACCATGTCACCCAAATTACAAATGCTGGTATTTTCCGCAACCATTCCTGAGTCGATTCAACCTTTCTTAAAAAAATATCTTAAAAACCCCGAGATGATTGCGCTGAATGCGGGTCCTGGTGTGAATCAAAATGTTGTTCACACGTTGATTAAAACCCGCGAACGTGATCGTTTGTTTATTCTGAAAAATTTGCTTAAAGTTCTGAATCCGTACTTGGCAATTATTTTTTGTAACACTAAAGAATCCGCAGACAAATTATATGAATCGATGAAATCTGAACATTATAATGTCGCTTTAATCCATGGCGGGCTTGAAGCGAGAAAGCGTAAATTGATTGTGGCGGATATCCGAAGTCTTAAATATCAATACGTGGTCGCTACCGATATCGTTAGCCGCGGCATCGATATTCATGGCATCAGTCATATCATCAATTATGAATTGCCTGAAGATGTTGAGTTCTATGTTCACCGGAGTGGTCGAACTGGCAGAATGGATAAAGATGGTATGGTTTTATCTCTTTATGATTTTGAAGACAACACTTATCTTGATCGCTTAGATTCAAAAGGTATACATTGTCAATCAATGGATATTAAAGGCGATTTACTAGTCGAAGTTAAGAGCCGAAATACGCGTCAAAACAAAGAATGGAAACCGGGTAGTGCACAATTGAAGGCGCAATTGCGAATAAAAAAACCTACAACCGTCAAACCCGGATACAAGAAAAAATATCAAGCGGAAGTAGAAGCTACCAAGAAACAATTCAAGAAACGAGGTTGATAATATGTTCATCATCGGATCTCACGTTTCTTTAGGCGGAAAAGAGCAGTTCTTAGGAAGCGTCAAAGAAGCGTTAAGCTATGGGGCCAATGCATTCATGGTATATACAGGTGCGCCTCAAAACACAAAACGGATGCCTTTAGAAACGATGTTCATTGAACCAGCAAAACAATTGATGAACTCTGCTAATATCCTTTCAGAACATGTCATTGTTCATGCGCCATATATCGTCAACTTAGCTAATCCTGATCCCGAAAAACAAAATTTCGCCGTTGAATTTTTAACCACCGAAGTGTTAAGAACCGAAGCTTTAGGATCGCATGTCATGGTTCTTCACCCAGGCGCCCACATGGGCGATGGGGCTATTTTAGGCATCGAAAGAATTGCAAAAGGCGTGAATGCGATTATAAAAGCTTCCGAAGGATCTAAAGTCATCATCGCTTTAGAAGGTATGGCAGGAAAAGGCACAGAAGTTGGACGTAATTTTAATGAATTAAGAGCGATGATTGATAAAATCGAAGATCAGTCGCGAATTGGCATTTGTTTTGATACTTGTCATACGCATGATGCAGGTTATGACATTATCAACGATTTTGAAGGCGTTTTAAAAGCATTCGATGACATTGTAGGTCTTAAATTTTTAAAAGTGATTCATATCAATGATTCTAAAAACGATCGGGATGCCCATAAAGATCGTCATGCTAATTTAGGCTTTGGGTATATCGGATTTGATGTGATTGATAAAATCGTCCACCATCCGTTGCTTGAGACAATTCCTAAAATTCTCGAAACCCCCTATGTGGAGGATGCTTTAAATCCTGATATTAGTTATCCGCCTTATCGTTATGAAATTGAAATGTTAAAAAACAGACAGTTTAATCCTTTACTCCTCGATATCATTCGAGACCAAAAAGGCGGATTGTCATAATGGGATTAAATGTTGTCTTATTTCAACCTGAAATACCGCAAAACACCGGAAACATCATGCGGACCTGTGCCGGGACAAACACGACTTTACATTTAATTGAACCGCTGGGTTTTAAGGTGGATGAAAAAAGCTTAAAACGCAGTGGCGTCAATTACTTAGAGCACGCAGAGTTCAAAGTTTACCCAGATTGGGAAACCTTCTATTCACTGAACCCAGGCGAATATGTTTTTTTTACTCGCTATGGCAAAAAAGCACCGCATCAATTTGATTTCACGGATAAAGATAAAGCCTATTATTTGGTATTTGGTCGCGAATCAACCGGTATTCCAAAAGCCATCCTCGCTCAACATTTGGATCAATGTACGCGTTTCCCGATGAATGATCATATTCGGAGTTTAAATCTAGCGAATACCGTATGTTTAGGAATCTATGAAGCTTTACGACAAAGAAACTATGAAGGCTTATTTCAGACAGAACCAGAATCATTGAAAGGTCCCAATTGGCTCATCGAAGAATAAAATATTGATAATCCGTTTTTGACTTTAAGAAAATCTGTTATAATCTTTATAAAACATGAGGGGGTGGCAAGATGACATTGCAAGTTGGACAACGAATGACGGTCCAAAGTTATAAACATGACAATTCCTTACATCGAATTTGGCAAGAAGCCACCGTCATGGATGAAACTGAGGAGTATATCATCGTTGCGAACAAAAAAACAAAAGTGGTTGAAGCCAATGGTCGTTTTTGGCACACAAAAGAACCTTCTGTGACCTATTTCTACAAAAAACGTTGGTTTAATGTCATCGGCATTATCAAAGCCAATGGCGTGTCATTTTATTGTAATTTATCAAGTCCGATTCTTTATGATGAAGAAGCGCTTAAATACATTGATTATGATCTCGATATTAAAGTATTGCCCGATTTCTCGTATCATCTTTTGGATCAAAATGAGTATCGACGTCACAAGATGCAAATGCATTACCCAAAGGAATTATGTGCAATTCTGGAAAATGAATTTAAAATTCTCGAAAATATGGTGAATTCACAATCAACGCCTTTTGATTCTGAACATATCCTGACTTGGTACCAAAAATATTTAAATCTGAAGGAGATAAAATAACATGTTAAAAGACCCGCGTTTAGAAAAACTAGCTTCAACCTTAATTAATTATTCGGTCAATATGCAAAAAGATGAAACCGTCTTAATTAATGCCACACTCAAGTCAAAACCACTGATTCTTACTTTATTAAAAGAAATTCGTGCTAAAGGTGGCAATCCGGTGGTTGAACTTTACGATGCGGAAATTGATCGTGAATTACAACTCGCAACAACCGAAAAATCAATGGACCGCAGCTACCGTTGGTTAGATCGTAAGTTAGATGATATCGATTGTATTATCCATATCCGTGCTTCTGAATCCGATTATACTTCGCAAGATGTTCCGATGGACATCAAAATGCGCATTTCTAAGAAAATGAATCCCTTAACAGCGAAACGATTAGGGAAAAAATGGGTGCTTTTAAATTTTCCAACCGAAGGAGCTGCCCATAAAGCAAAAATGAGCTTTGAAGCTTATTCTGATTTTATCATTAACGTTTCGAGTGTCGATTATTCGAAAATGGATGCGGCATTTATTCCATTAAAGAATCTAATGGAACGCACTGATAAAGTTCGTATTGTCGCAAAAGGAACCGACCTTGCATTTTCTATTAAAGGAATTCCAGTGATTCCTTGTGCAGGAAATTACAATATTCCTGACGGTGAAATATTCACAGCTCCCATTCGTGATTCTGTCAATGGAACAATCACATACAATACCCCTTCACCACAACGCGGGACGGTATTTACCGGAGTAACTCTCACTTTTGAGAATGGGAAAATCATAAAAGCCAGTGCCGATCAAGAACTTGATTTATTAGAATCCATCTTCAATACCGATGAAGGTGCCCGATATGTAGGTGAATTCGCTATTGGCGTTAACCCACTCGTCACACGTCCGATGGGTGACATCTTATTTGATGAGAAAATTGCTGGTTCCATTCACTTCACACCCGGTCGTTGCTATGCAGAAGCACCCAATGGCAATGATTCTGCCGTCCATTGGGATCTTGTGCTCATCCAAACACCTGAATTTGGTGGTGGGGAAATCTATTTTGATGATGTTCTAATTCGTAAAGATGGCCGCTTCGTGATTGAAGAATTGTTAGGACTCAATCCCGAAAACCTACAATAAAACCGAAAACGAAGATAAAAACGGGAAGATTAATGGCGACATTAATCTTCTCTTTATGTTATAATATAAAAGAAATGGATGTGATATCATGGAACTGACCTACAAAATCAAAAAACCAGAGAATATTAAAGACTTCTGCCATGCCAATAAGATTCCTTTAAAACTCATCGTGGTTGAAAATAACGAACAAAAAATTGTTGTGAACAACGATCGAAAAACACGCAATGATTCAGTAAGAAAAGGCGATACATTAAGAATCTGGATTCCCGATGAAGATTACGATGACGCAATCGCCCCTGAAGCCATTCCTTTAAATATTGTCTATGAAGACGATTACGTCCTCATCGTTGATAAACCGCATGGTATGCCTTTAATGGTAACAAAAAACAATGAATCGCATACATTAGCAAATGCTTTAACGCATTACTACATGGAAAACAAGATTCAAAGTAAAATTCATTTAGTTAACCGACTGGATATCGATGCCTCCGGTTTAGTTTTAGTTGCTAAAAATCGATTTATCAAATTTTTATTAAGCGAGATTCCGATTAAACGCGAATATTTTGCGATTATTGATGGGATTGTTCCTAATAAAACGCTCTCTATTGATCTTCCAATCGGTAAGCAACAAGATGATTCTCCCAAAAGAGAAGTTACCGCAGATGGTGAAGAAGCGATTACTGAATTTACCGTTATCAAAGAATTTAAAGTCCAAAGTTTAGTTCAAATTCTCAATGAAACTGGTAAAACACATCAGATAAGAGTCCATTTTGCTCATTTTGGTTTTCCTTTGGTAGGCGATCATATTTATAACCCTAAATATAAAACGGGCGAACATTTGATGTTGTATATGCACCATATCGCCTTTAAACATCCCATCAACGGAAAAGATATCGATGTCATTCGTGAACTTCCAAATGACTTAAAACAATATTTAGCAAGTCGAGGAGGTTTGTAATGTTTCGTCGATTAGCCGTCATTTTGACGGCCTTTTTAGTGACTTTTTTAGTGGGATGTAGTTTTTTGACCACTTCCACAACCACCCTCAGCTACAGCACTTTAACCACGACTTCGGGAGAAACCGTTACTAATATCGAAAACCCTGTTAGTTATGAAACGTTGTTTGATAATACAAACTATCATAAATTCATTGTCTCTTTTTCAAAAGCTAATTTTGATAAACTCGTCAATGACATGCAAAATTATTTTGATGAATTTGGCACTTACAGAGACAATACCATTCAAGAGGTCGATATTTACTACGAAGATGGGTATGGCAATAAAGTGACGTTAAATGAAGTGGGTTTTCGTACGAAAGGTAATATTTTTTCACGAGTATTACCGGTTATACTCGATCAACAAGGTAATGTCATTGGTTATCAGCAAGTATCTTTCCAATTGGAATTCAATGAAACCTTTTTATACCCTGATGCATCAACGCAATATAAAGCGTTAAAAGATCGCCGCATGTTTGATTTAGAACAATTAAATTTTAAGATGATTCGTTCAGGCGATACGGGGATTGTCACAGAGATGATTGCATATGATTTATATCGCGCCGCTGGTGTCATTGCGCCAAATACGTCGCTCGCTGTGATTTATTTTGATATTGAAGGCGAAGAAGCATTGATTCCTTATGGCTTATTTACGGTGACCGAACCCATTGATGATGTCTTTGTTAAAAGATATTTTGGAAGAAATCAAGATGGATCCATCGGTGATCTTTATAAATGTGTCTGGCAGAATTTCGGCCCTGGAACCCTCAAAACCGGTTATGATCCTAATGCTTTAGGCATCTCGGATTATAACGATGGATATCGCAAAAATTATCAATTAAAGACGAATAAATCAACGAGTAACTTTTCACAATTCATTACTTTTGTGAATGATCTAAATAATACGAGCGTCATTAACTATAAAAATAAACTCGAGAGCATTCTCGACGTTGATACCTGGTTAAAAACGCTTGCGATGGGATATTTAGTTGGTAATCCAGACGATTACCGTAGTGATGCGAACAATTATTATTTATATTTTTATGAAGGTCAAGCTGTCTATATTCCCTTTGACAATGATCAATCCTTAGGTTACGGGTGGAATCCTTACGGGGACTATGGACTTTCGCATGATATTTATAACATTCCCCCCGCTCAACAATGGATCAACCAAAATGATTTGGTACTTGTCAATAACGTTTTAGCATTTCCTGAATATCGATTGATTTACGAACAATATCTCTTAGCTTACACTGATCCTCAAAATGGCTTGTTTAATTACGATTTGTTTTATCAAGAATTTGTGATTGCTAGTACGCTTTATCAAACAGAAATCCTTCGGTATAATCATTTGGGGGTTAAAACTTTTTCGCTCAATTCAAGATCAATGACCGCAAGAGATTACTTTACTCAGAAAATCGCAAGAGCGCGTGAAAGAGCGAATTATTATCAAAATCAATAAGGAGTGGTCTTTGTGAAATGGCTTCTTATCAAACGAATCCTCATTGCATTCGTCTTAGTGACGAGCGTTTTTGGTTTGAGCTATTTCAACTATTTAAGTGCAAATAACGGCTATGAAGGTTTAACGCGATTAGCGAATAATCGGAAACAAAAAACGGATTACAAAAACTTATTCGATAACACCTTGTATAAATCAATCACCATTGTTTTTGAAGAAGAAGTCTTTTCAGACTTGATTACTTCGATGGAAACATATTTTGCACAATATGGCACCTATCAAGATAACACCTTGCATAAAGTTGACATAATCTATCAAGATGGTCAAGGTAACACCTTCACGGTTCATGAAGTGGGCTTTCGAACGAAAAGTAACACTTCAAGGAATTTACCTCGCGTTCTTGACTGGCGCGGAAGAGAAGTATATTACCAAACCTCATTTCAACTCCAATTCAATGAAACCTTCGATTACGATCAAAGATCGAATGAATATGGCGTATTAAAATCGCGCGAAGTGTTTAACTTGGATCAACTCAATTTTGAGTATTCCAAACAAATCGATGCACAACCGGATGTCGCGATGATTTCAGAGGCATTCAGTTATCATCTTTATCAAAAAGCAGGTGTCGTTGTTTCAAATGTATCTTACGGAATCGTTTATCTAAAAATCGGTGACACCTTAGTTAATTACGGTTTTTATAACTTTATTGAACCGATTGACAATAATTTTTTATCGAAACATTTTGACGCTAATGTCATTGGCGATTATGGCGACTTATTCAAATGTACCGATATTATCGGTCCAGCCGATTTATCCATCCATCATGAAGGTCTCATCGGCATAAATATCAATGCGACGAATGAGCGTTACAGCTACACCTTAAAGAATCATCGCCAAAATGGATTAAGAACGGATTTTTCAATTTTAACGAATTTTATCGACAATATTAACGATACCGATTATTTTTTACGAAATGCCAATCGAATCATCGACATCGATGCTTTTATTCGTGCCATTGCGATGGGTTTTTTAATTGGGAATACCGATGATTACCGGCATAATTTTAACAACTACTATTTATATTTTGAAGTCTACACGAAACGAGCCTATTATATTCCTTTTGACTTGGACAATGTCTTGGGTTTTGGTAAACATCAAGACGTCAGTGGTGATTTTGGCGTTCAATACCCGTTGATTGGCATCAATGAAATGGCTGTCTTAGTCAATCAGATATTTCAAAGCGATCTCTATCGTGAGCAATATCTCAACTATTTAGATGACTTTGTCCAAAATATTTTTGATTATGAAATTTTTTTATCAGAATATATGATGGCTAAAAATCTATATCAATCTGTCTTAGTTAATGAAAACCATTTAGGGAACCAAGTGTTTGGACTCCGTAATATAGAATGGTATTTTACTGAAAAAAATGCTTCAGTCACTTCACAACTCGAATTTTACCTTCAAAAATGAGATAAAGCGTTTTCATAAAAAAAATTGTATTGATTTGTTTGACATTATTTTTAAATTCAGTATAATTGAACCATCAACAAAAAAAGTCCATCAATGATTAGAGGTAGCGATGCAGATGAGTACCTTGGCGAACCGGTAGGTTATGACCCAAGTGAAAGGCAACCATCGCCGAATGAGCAAGCAGACATGCTTGACACATGGGGTTGTAAGAAATACTTACAACACTCCTACTTTAGTTTCTAAAGCAGAGGCGCTAACATCCTTTTAAAATCCTTTTTATTTTTTGTGATTTTAGGAAGCGTCGATTGAGACGCTTTTTTTATTGAAAAAAATCTAAAGGAGAAACAAAATCATGAAAAAAGTTTTCTTAGCAATCTTTGTCTTACTCACAAGTTTCACCATCCTTGGCTGCGCCAATATTTCACCCATGCCAGTCAATTCTGACAATCTTCAAGCCATTTTAGATCGCGGCTATATCGTCGTTGGTTTAGAGTGCAACTACGCACCTTTCAACTGGTCAGTAGAAAGAAGTGCTGCTTCTGAACTCGCCGTTCAACAAGTGGGTTCAAGAGCTTTCTGCGATGGATATGATGTCCAAATTGCCCAGACAATCGCTGATGCTTTAGGGGTTGAACTCCGAGTTCTCGCAGTTGACTGGGATGGATTAATTCCCTCACTTGCGATTAATGGTCAAATCGACATGATTATCGCTGGCATGAGTCCGACCGCAGAACGGGCTCAAACTGTCGCGTTTTCCAATGAATATTATCATTCAACGCATGTCGTCGTCTTAAGAAGTGATTCACTTTATGCCAATGCCACCTCCATCGCTGATTTCACCGGTGCGAAAGTAGTTGGTCAAATGAATACATTTTATGATGAATTGGTTGACCAACTCATCGGCGCAAATCATTTAAATCCCTTAGGCGACGTTCCAACCATCGTCACGGGTATTAAATCTGGAACATACGACGCTACCATTCTTGAATTACCCGTCGCCGTCGCCATCACCGCTGCGAATCCGGAATTGACTTATATTGAGTTTGCTTCTGGCAATGGTTTTAATGTTGCCTATGAAGATTCAGCGGTTGCAATTGCGGTTCGTCAAAGTGATGTTTCACTTCTCGCACAAATCAATGCAATTTTAGCGACGATTAGTGAAACAACCCGCGAAACATGGATGTTAAATGCCATTAACCGTCAACCCGAATAACAATGATTTCCTTAGGAGACGAACATGATTAAAAAATTCATACCCCTTTTTAAAAAGTTAATCGTGTTCGCTCTCATCGTGGGATTTATCTACGCACTCGCCCCTCATTTACTCACTTCAAGTGAAGCAGATAATCATCAAACCACTTTTATCAGTGATGCTTCAGGCGAAGCGATGGAACAATTAACTTTAGCAGCGAATAGTGTTAATCCTTATCATTTCGGCAATAAACAATCGCTTACCCCCAATCGTTTGAAACAAGTCACTTCCGACATTGCTTTACCAGCTGCTTTCGGTGAAGTGGTGATTACTTGGAGTTCTTCCTCAACCGCCATCATGATTGAAGCAACGACTTCAACAATCAGCGTGGCTTCACCCAATGGACTCATACAAATTGAGGTATATAAAGGGATTGTTTCAGAAAGGCCGAATGTCTTTGAAGGTTCAAAACCTTTTACTCTCACTGCTGTTTTCGCATTAGGAGATGCCACTTTAATCAAGACTTATGAAGGTGCAGTTGTCGCCCAGATGCCTTCGGATTTTTGGGGAGGATTCGTTTATACCTTCATCCGTTATATTTCTTTGTTCGCTGAAGGTGTCGCAACAACGCTCGGTCTTTCGTTAACTGGAACAATTATCGGATTTATCATCGCCTTAATTTTAGTCGCTTTACGATTATTGAAACCCAATTCTCGAGATCAAAAGAGTGTGGCCTTCTTAAAAAAATTCGGTTCGGGCTTTGCCAAAGTGTATATTACGGTGTTTCGCGGGACACCGATGATTGTTCAAGCTAGTTTCTTTTGGTATGGACTGGGTTTGTTCGGGGATGCATTATTATGCGGCTTATTCGTCGTATCTGTCAATACTGCGGCCTACATCGCCGAAATATTAAGAGGTTCCATTGGCGCCATCGACAAAGGTCAAACAGAAGCGTCCCGCAGTTTAGGGATGAACAGTATTCAAACGATGATTTCGGTGATTTTCCCGCAATCCGTGAAAAATTCTATGCCTGCCATCGGCAATGAATTTGTCATCAATATTAAAGATACTGCTGTTTTATCAGTCATTGGTATTTTTGAATTGTTCAATCAAACCACAAAAGTGGCGGGAATTCATTATCGGCAATTGGAAGCTTATCTCGTTGTAGCCCTGATTTATTTGTTTTTAACCTACACTGTTACCAAAATCTTACAACGAATTGAGAAACGATTTGATATCGAGATTCGTGAATTGCCAAGTTCAAATTAGGAGCTATTATGAATCCAATTATACGAATCATCGATTTAAAGAAATCGTTTGGAAATAATGAAGTATTAAAGCAAATTAACCTTGATATTTATCCGGGTGAAGTACAATGTATCATCGGTTCATCTGGATCTGGGAAGTCTACATTGCTTCGCTGTCTTAATTTGCTTGAAGAGCCTAACGGCGGATCGATACTTTTCGAAGATGTTGATCTCTTAGCCAAAGAAACCGATATCAACTTGCTACGTACACACATGGGCATGGTATTTCAATCGTTTAATTTGTTTAACAATAAAAACGTCTTAGATAATTGTACCTTAGCGCCCATCAAAGTTTTAAAGATTGATAAAAAAGCAGCAGAAGCGTTTGCGTTGTCGATGCTTGATCAAGTCGGAATGAAGGATTTTGCTTATCAAAATCCCAATCAATTATCAGGCGGACAAAAACAACGAGTTGCCATTGCAAGAGCTTTGGCCATGAAACCTAAAATTCTTCTTTTCGATGAACCCACCAGTGCACTCGATCCAGAAATGGTCGGTGAAGTTTTAGAGGTAATGAAAAAACTTGCTAAATCAGGGATGACGATGGTGGTTGTAACACATGAAATGGGTTTTGCAAAAGAAGTAGCTAATCGGGTCGTATTTATGGATGGCGGTGTCATTTTAGAAAGTGGTACACCTGATGAAATATTTACAATGCCCAAAGAAGAGCGCACGAAAAACTTCTTAAAAAGAGTGCTATAATTTATAATAATAAAGAAACCCCACAAACGCGAACATGGCCGTTTGTGGGGTTTTACATTGATTATTATTTTAATTTATGATTGGTCAAGAACCATAATCACTTGACCAGATAATTCTTCAACAGATTTAAAGCCATGTTCTTCATACATATGCATTGTTCCGCGATAATTTAATTCAGAAACTTCTTTCGTTGCATGCGGAATTGCGATGAAGCGTTTAAATCCTAAGAGCGAAAGATCCTCCAAAGCATAGGCTAATAGTTTTTTTGCAATGCCTTGATTCCGATATTTTTCATCGATTAGAAAGCAAATCAAAACTGCAGTATCTAAATCGGCATGCTTTGATAATTCTTTTGCTAGGCGCAAGTAATTTTCCCAATGACCTGCATTCAGCCACCCAATCATTTGTTCGTTATCGAAAGCAAGGTATCCATGCATGAAACCATCCGCAATCATCGTTAAAGCTTCATCACGTTTATTGGCTTTAGGCAACTTCATCCATTGATCATAAGTGCAACCACTATGATAAAATCGGCAGTAGCATCCTTGCCAATTGGGTTGGTGCGAAAAATCAACACGATCCATAAAAGCAGTAAATAAAATGCCGTCGTTAATCGACATTGGCCGTATGTGTAGGGTCATCATTCACCTTGAAGATATAGAAGCAAAAGCTTCAAAGTGTTTTCTAAAGCATTTTTATGCGTGCGTTCCATTCCGTGTGAGGCATGAACACCCGGTCCGATTAAACCACCCCGCAAATCATTGCCTCCATGTAGGGCGGCGGTAACATCTGATCCATAAAATGGATAAATATCTGTGGCAAAATTAAGTTCATTTTCTTTAGCAAGTTTTGCGAGTTTTGAGACGATTGAATAATCATATGGACCGCCTGAATCCTTTGCGCAGATTGAAACCATCATTTCAGTACAAGATAAATCTTCGCCGATACAACCCATGTCAACGGCAATTAATTCATCGAGATCAGGGACAAATGAAGCACCATGACCGACTTCTTCATAAGTCGAAATGATGATTTTAACATTTTGATAAGGAATGGTTTTGGTTTTTCCTAAATGATATAATAATCCAAAAAGAATTGAAACACTAATTTTGTCATCCAAAAAACGACTTTTGATAAATCCAGATGCGGTTACCGTCGTTTTGGGGTCAAAAAAGATAAAATCACCCGCTGCGATTCCTAAGGCTAAGGTATCAACTTTCGATGAAACAATTTCATCGAGCCGTACAATCATTTTTTCAGGGGTTCTTTCCATCGTTAAAGCATCGCGATTAATGTGCGAAGATGGGGATTGAGATAAGAATGTTCCGGTATAATCATGACCTTCTCGCGTGCGAATTGTACAATATTCTCCATCTAATGTTGGCCAAATTGGGCCTCCGATAGGCGTAAATTTGAGATCGCCTGAGGATGTGATGCTCCGCACCATGGCTCCTAAAGTATCGACATGTCCTGAAAGGCCTAATTTTTTGTTGGTTTTACCGGGAATAGTAATGATTAAATTCCCTTTTTTGGTTCGTTCACTTCGATACCCTAACCGTTCGGCTTCCATTTGACAGAAGTTAATAACTTGTTCTGTATAGCCTGAAGGCGAGGGAATTGCGAGTACTTTTTGTGCAAAATCAACGACATATTCCATTGTGTTTTTCATAATAGACATCACCCTCTATAATTATAGCATAGAAACAAGGATTGCACGATATTCTCTTTAATTACTAATCTATCTATGATAAAATATAAGAGGTATAGCCGCTTAGAAATCGCGGCAGCTAGGAGCTGATTGCATGATTATCGTCTTTGGCGGTGCTTTTAACCCCCCAACCATCGCACACAAAGAAATTTACCATCACGTAGTGAAACATCTTCCTTGTAAAAAATTTATCTTTTTGCCCGTTTCAAACCTTTACACCAAACGCTCCCTAGCTTCTGATCATCATCGACATAAAATGCTTGAATTGATGACTGAAGATCTATCAAATGTCCGCATTTCGACGATGGAATTTGATGATTCTGATTATCTGGGAACTTATCAAAGTTTAATTAGAATTCAAGAATCACATCCTTCAGAAGAAGTTGTGTTTGTCATAGGGGCTGACAATTTAGCCAAATTAGATAAGTGGATTAATGCTGAAGCTTTACTGAATGATTTTCGATTCATCGTCATCAATCGTAATCATATGGATATCGAAAAAGCCATCAAGGATCATCCGATGCTGACGAATCATATAGATTCCTTCATTATATTACCTGATTTTGATATTAAAATATCTTCAACTTCTTTTCGAGAAAATTTTGATAAAGCATTGGTGTGCGATAAGGTGTACGATTACATCCAAACACATCAATTATACCGAGGTTAATCATGTATAAAAACGGTTTTATGAAAATCTGTTTAGTCTCACCCAGACTCGCTGTTGGTAACCCAGAGTATAATGTTGATGCGATGCTAGAAGCCTTAAAAGGTAATACTGCTTCAATCGTCGCTTTTCCTGAACTCGGCATCACAGCCTACACGTGTGGAGATCTCTTTTTTCAAAAAGCACTTTTTAGCGATGCTTTGAAAGCCTTACAAAAACTGCTTGATAATAATCCTTATAAAGGCGTCGTTGTTTGTGGTATCCCTTTAGAAATTGAAGAAATGGTTTTAAATACCGCCGTTGTTCTTCAGGGTAAAAAGATTCTTGGCGTCGTCCCCAAATTCTATTTGCCGAATACGAAAGAATTTTATGATCGTCGATGGTTTAAATCGGGTTTTGATGTCGTCAAACATGTTAAAAAAATTGAATTGTTAGGGCAGAAAGTTGCCTTTGGAAATCTCATTTTTACTGCAGATAAAGTCAAATTTGGTATTGAAATCTGTGAAGATATGTGGGCAACCATAACGCCTGGCAATTTTATGTCGGTGAATGGCGCAAATTTAATCATTAACATTTCAGCGTCGAATGAAACGCTAGGAAAAGATATCATTCGCCGTAGTTCCGTATTAGAACATTCACGAAAAAATTGTGGTCTTTATGCCTATGTATGCGCTGGTTTGGGCGAATCGACGTCTGAAACAGTCTATGGGGGACATAATATTGTCGCGTCGAATGGGGTATTACTCGCTGAACAAAATAAATTCAGTCTTGAAACTGAAATGCTTTGTGTAGATTTAGATTTTGACAAAATTGCTTATGATCGTCGAAGCAATGCTTCGTTCCGAGATTCCATCTATAAATATCCGCAAGAATATCAATTAATCAAATTTAATTTACCCGAAGCTTCTGACTATGATTTTGATCAATTAACCGATCCAACCCCTTTTGTTCCTAAAAAAGATGACATTGTCGCATTCGAAAAAATAGCATCCATTCAAGAATATGCGTTAGTAAAACGCTTAAAACATATGGAAATCCATCATGTTTTAATCGGAATTTCTGGGGGACTAGATTCTTCGTTAGCCTTAGTCAGCGCTTGTCGAGCTTTTGATCGCTTAGGATTGGATCGCAAAGGCATCATCGCTGTGACGATGCCTGCAATGGGGACCTCGTCTAGAACTGAGAAAAATGCGCTCCGACTGATGAAAGGTCTGGGCGTCACTGCGAAACAAATTGACATTAAAGAACATGTTGGTGATCATCTAGCATTGCTCGGACATGATCAAACAACCGAAGACATCACCTATGAAAATGCACAAGCACGCTCACGGACCATGATTCTCATGAATATGGCCAATCAATATAACGGGATTGTTTTAGGGACGGGTGATCTCTCTGAAATCGCTTTGGGTTGGTCCACTTATAATGGTGACCAAATGTCGATGTATAATGTCAATGCAGGAATTCCAAAAACGTTGGTTCGTTTCATGATTGAAAGTTATGCACGCCATGTATTTAATGAAGATGTCGAACAAAGTCTGAAAGATATTCTGGCAACACCGATTTCTCCCGAACTAAAAAAAGAGCAATCCACC
Source organism: Caryophanales bacterium UBA5603 (assembly GCA_002424815.1). Taxonomy (GTDB): domain Bacteria; phylum Bacillota_I; class Bacilli_A; order Izemoplasmatales; family Hujiaoplasmataceae; genus UBA5603. Next base: position 20,425 of record DILB01000025.1, on the reverse strand, counting down.
GAAGCAGTGATCGGCAAATATGAAGTCAATGATTTTGTGTTGTATCGCTTCTTAGTCTGTGGTGATGAACCAAAAAGAATTGTATTTTTACTATCAAAAACCTTCCAGATGAGTGAAGCCGAAGCGACAGCAACGACTGATCATTTCTTTAAACGATTTTTCTCGCAGCAATTCAAACGACAGGCCAGTCCAGATGGACCCAAAGTCCTTGATTATGGTTTATCGCCGCGAAGTGATTTTCGTATGCCCTCCGATGTAAAAAGATAGGTGATATTTTATGACGAAAGTCATCATTGGTCTCTCCGGTGGTGTTGATTCGAGTGTCTCCGCATGGCTTCTCAAACAACAAGGTTATCAGACAGAAGCTTTATTCATGCGAAACTGGGATAGCGCACTGAACAACGACATTTCCGGCAATCCAGATTTAAATGATCCGATTTGCCCCCAAGAAACGGATTTTCAAGATGCAATCTTGGTTGCCAATCAAATTGGCATTCCGTTGCATCGCCATGATTTTATCAAAGAGTACTGGGAAGATGTGTTCCAGTACTTTCTTTCCGAATATCGTAAAGGCAGGACACCTAATCCAGATATTTTATGCAATAAATACATCAAATTTAAAGCGTTTCTTGATGTAGCTTTAACGATGGGCGCTGATAAAATCGCCATGGGTCACTATGCGCGGGTTAGAGAACATCAAGGCGAATATCAATTACTAAAAGCATTGGATGAAAATAAAGATCAATCTTATTTTCTATGTCAACTGACACAAGAACAATTAAAATATGTCATTTTTCCCATCGGTGAATTAACTAAACCAGAAGTTCGAAAAATCGCCGATGAACATCATCTCGCAACCGCTACTAAAAAAGATTCAACGGGAATCTGTTTTATCGGTGAGCGGCATTTTGCGGATTTTTTAAGTAATTACCTTCCGGCAAAACCGGGGAAAGTTATCACTGATCAATCCGTCGTCATCGGCGAACATCAAGGATTAATGTATTACACCATCGGCCAACGAAAAGGTTTAGGCATTGGTGGCAATAAGACTTTAGGCAACGATCCTTGGTTTGTCATCGGAAAAAATCTTGAGACAAATACCTTGATGGTCGGACAAGGTTATCGTCATCCTTTGCTTTTAGCCAATCGTTGCACCGTGGAAGCCATTAACTGGATTCCAAAGAATCGTTTCACGGGGGTTTTATCCTGCTTTGCAAAATTTCGTTACCGACAAAAAGATATCCCCGTTCAGTTACGTTGGTTAAATGAACAATCCATTGAAGTCCGATGTCAAGAACCCGTTTTAGCCATCACCCCAGGACAAGCAGCGGTGTTTTATCAAGATGATGTGTGCTTAGGGGGCGGTACCATCGACCAAGTATTCATGGATGAAATCAAACGCAACTACTAAAGAGGTTAAAAGATGAATAAATTAGGACTATGTCTATCTGGAGGCGGTGCACGAGGCGCTTATCAAATAGGGGTTGCCAAACGACTTGAAGAATTGGGCGTTTTAGCTCAAGTTCAAGCTTTTGCTGGAACCTCAATTGGCGCTGTTAATGCGGCCATGTTGGCCACACAACCGGTTGACAAAACATATCAATTATGGAAAGCTATTTCACCAGATGAAATCAAAAGTACAGAAAATATCTTTAAACGATTAATGCAAGAAAAAATACATATCCTTGATAAAGGTTTATATTCGATTGAAGCATTAAGGAATCTTCTTTGGGAAGAAATAGATTATCAAGAAATATTAAAAAAAGAAGTCTATGTGACACTCAGCGAAGCGGGGATGGTTGATGAATCGCTCTTTGGGTTATTTAAAAGTGGTTACAGGCATTATGTCAAAAATGATACTCAAGCAGTTTATAGTCTTTTAAAAAACCATACAAAAGAAGATATTGTTAATCTCATCTTAGCATCGTGTTCCATTCCGATTATCTTTCCTTCTGTCAAGATTAAAAACAAACAGTATTATGATGGCGGGGTTTATGATAATACTCCAGTCTACCCTTTGATTGAAAGTGGTTGTGATACGATTATTGTTATTCATTTACAACTATTAGATTTTATTGATAAAAGTAAATATCCTGGCATTAACATCATTGAAATTAAACATCGAGGTATTTTAGGCGGTATGCTTAATTTTGATCCCGCTCATTCAGAGATTTGTTACAACTTAGGCTATCAAGATGCTTGTAACTTTTTTGAAAAAAATAGTCTCAAATAATAACATAAAAGAGAATGAGCCCCCTTAGCGTATCATGTTCGCAAAGGGGGTTTTTTTTATGAAAAAATGGTTCACGATGATTTTAGTCCTTCTCATCATTTTATTTACCAATATCACCCAGGTTCAAGCCGATGATTATGCGAGTTATCAAGAAATCGTTTTTGTCGAGGAAGGCCATAAACTTCTGAAGGATTTTACAAGAAGCGATTATGCCTCATATTATAGCAATTATGTAAAAAAATACTTTATGGGCTGGAAAATATTGACGATCACGAAGAATGAACCGATTGATTTTGTCTCTGAAACAAAACTTAAAATTTATAACAACGGTTTTTCAACGATTAAACATACCATTTCGCTTTCAACCAAAGAAGAAACGAAATTTCAAGTCAGTGCTTCAGGGGAAATTGGGATTAAAGCGACGGGAGATGTCAAAAAATTTAAAGGAACGATTGATGCCGATATCAAAAGCACGATTTCGTATTCTAAAACCACCAATTCGAGTGAATCTTATGAATTTGTCATCATCGTCGATCCTGGAACTTATGTGACCATTGTGACGAAAGGTACGGGAGAAGTAAGCAATGGGGTGGCTAAACATTATTTGTTTTGGATTCAAACCAAACAAGGTGGCTGGGAAACGTTCGTCGTAATGACAGAATATTTTGAGATTATCAAGGAGCGATTACGATGAAAAAAGGGTTGATGATTTGCGTAACGCTTTATCTTCTGATTGCGATTGTCATGATTATATTCCATCCAACGACGAATCAGTCAGTGAGTGTGTTAGTGGTGGAACGATTTTATGCTCAAAATATCACGCGAAAAAGCGAAACTTTAGATATTATTTTTTATTTGAGTGAAAAAGACTCGTTTTTAACAACGAAAGAACAAATGACCGATCTTCGGATCATCGATCAGGATACGGAAATGTCCGTAGAGATTGTAATGATTGAAGACATGGATACAAATATTCGGTATTTAAACGAGCAATATTCGCTCTATGCATTAAAACTAGCTGTGGGTGATTATATCGATTCCGGACTTAAAATCCATTTTCGTGAAGCCAAATTGATGATTACCTACACCAATGATTACATCTTGGAAGCGTTGATTGGGGAGGTTGTTCTTTGTTATTTTTCTATTGAGGAAAATCCTGATTTTGATTTTTATAAACTGAGTGCGAATTATATCAATTTCGGTCAATACCCGATTATGGAATCAATCACTTTAGGACTTGATCAATTTGAATCATCACGGATGACGATTCATTCAATCAGTATTGGCAGTGATTTTATCAGGATAGAATCACCACAAACTGTTGGCTTAAAACCTATATTAAGTGAAGAAGACTTGTTATGTGAAGCAAATCTTGAAGAATCCTTTTTGTTTCAGCCTAATGTATCACAAGTTTATACTTATCCGATTCGATATACGACTAAAATTGTCGATTTGTGGCGTTTTCCTCTCATCATCGATTATTCGATTGATGAAGCCAGAAAACTGATTGTAATTGATGATTTTATGTTTAAATCGACGCCGATATTGTTTTGGGAGGACAAAGATGTCATCCATCGAATCATCTACAACTATTGATATTGTAAATGTCACCAAATGTTATCTCGGAAAACAAGCTATCAGCGATGTATCAACGTCATTTTCGATGGGTACCTTAAATCTTTTGATTGGGAAAAATGGATCAGGAAAATCCACTTTAATCAAATGCATTATGGGAACTTTACGTTTTCAAGGTGAAATCATCCGTAAAAAAACAGCGATTGGTTATGCTCCTGAAGATTATGTCATGCCTTATTATATGTCGGTTCGTGATTTTTTAGAAAGTATTGGCAAAATCAGAGATGTTGAATCGAAACGATTGAAACAAGAAATCGATGATCATTTAAATTTTTTCGATATGAAATCTTATGAGCATCGATCGTTTGGAGCTTTGTCAAATGGAATGCGTCAAAAAGTTAATTTAATACAAGCCTTTTTAAATCGACCTAAGACCATATTATTGGATGAACCCTTGCATGGTTTGGATGAAGAATCGCAAAAAAAAGTGTTAAAATTAGTTAAAAGTCGTCTGAAAGATTGTTTGATCATTGTATCGACGCATTATCCTGAACACTTTAAGACAAGAAATAAACGTGTTTATCAAATGATTGATGGGAGACTATTCATTGAACAGGCTTAAATTACATTACGCATACTTACTGAACCGCGTATCTCGATGGTTCATTGTCGTGTTATTAGCACTATTGACGGTTGGAATCATCGAAGCGAGTGGTCTATTGGAAATAAGAGGGTCTCTTGACGTTGAACGCGAGTTAAGATTGTGGTTTTATAGGAAAGAGACTCTCAATTTAACCAAAATGGCAGGCATTCTTATTGCCATATTTTTGGGAATTCAAGGTTTTTATTCACAGTTTAATCGATATCACGTTTTTTTTCTTTCAGGAAATAAAGGCAAAAACACGCTCATCTGGAGTAAACTCTTAGCCTTGATAACGCTTGAATTGGGAATAATTATTCATGCAATAATCATCATTCATGGTGTTGGATGGTATTTGACACCTTTTTTTCGTTATGATAAGGATTTTATGATTGCATTGATGTTGGTTGCGGTTCAAATCGTCATTTATGGTTTACTCGAGGCACTCTTGATGCAATGTTTTGATTCGATATTTACTGGCATACTCCCCTTAGCGCTCTATTGGATGATGGAAGTCAATTTAGATTATCAATTAATTCATGAGAAACCTTGGTTAAAAATACTTCATATGGGCATTCCAGTGCCATTATACGAAAATGGACAATGGATTGTTTTTTTTGCTCATAGTCAGTATGTGCTTTGGATTATCGTTTTGATAATCATCAATATGGTTGTTTTTTGCATCAAAGACCTTAAAACTTGAAATTATGCTATAATAATGACGAATGGATGTGATTATATTGCCCATCGTTCATAAGGCATATGGTTATCTTACCATCATGAAAATTGATCAAAAAACAAACGACAGCACCCTCCACCGCGATTTTGAAACTGAAATCGCTCTTTTTCATTCGGCCATCAATGATTTAAAGCAAGAGATTGAATCCCTCTTAAATAATCTTAATTCTCTTCCAATTCCATTGACAGAAATATTAACCTTTTATGTAACCGTCCTGAATGATTCTTATATGATTGAAGCCATCGATGATTGGATTTCTCATGCTAAACTGACGGCTGAAGCGGCAATTAGAACTTACTTCGATGATTTTATAGCGCAAATAGAACAAAAAAACGACTATTTTAAGGCGCGAAAAGATGATATTGAAGACATAAAAAATCGATTAATTGCGAAATTACTGAACCCTTCAGGGGTCTCGCAAACCTCTTTAAAACCTTTCGATCGACCGACGATTCTTTTTTTCGATTCCATCTATCCTTATCAACTTGCGAGCATGAATCTGAGTTTTGTAAGTGGCGTCATCAGTCATCAAGGTAGCCTTCATTCGCATGCGGCTATCATTTTAGAATCGCTTAAAATCCCCTATGGTATTATGACACCCGATCAAAGCATTGAAGAAGGAACCTTTGTTGAAATTGATTTTGAAAATAATTCGGTCATGCGAGTAGAAGCTGCAGATAACATCTCTGATTTGAAGAATGAAGCGATTTTGAAGACACCAAAAACGATTTCGAATCAAATAAAATTGATGCCCGCAATGAATGTCATGATGGAACTTCCTGAAAAGATCCCCGATTTTTTGCATGGCATTGGTCTTTATCGAACGGAGTTTTTATTTTTTAACAGTCATCGGCTTCCTGATGAGATTGAACAGTATCTCAATTACCGAAAAATAACCGATCGTTTTTCCCGTAAAAGAGTCAATTTTCGCTTGATAGATGTTGAAATTGATAAACCGCTCCCTTCGTATACCAAAAAGATTTATGGCATTGATTTTTTGCTTCAAAACCAAAAAATCGTCAAAACTCAGTTAAAAGCCTTATTGGAATTATCGCTATCGACACCCATAGGAATCATTATTCCAATGGTGAGACATCAAGATGATGTCGAAATAATTCTGCAAATCATTGATTCAGTGAAGGCATCGATGGGAATTGATTTAAATTATGACTATCAAATCGGAATTATGATTGAACGCTTTGAAGCGATTGCGAATATCGAAAGTTTTGAAAAACTTGGTTTCATGATGCTAGGAACCAATGATTTAGCCTCGACATATGCCAAAATAAAGCGAGATAATCATCATTTCATCTTAGAATCTTATCTTCATCCAGACATGGTCAGAGCTGCTTTTTTAGTGATTCGTCACTGTGAGGCTTTCAAGATGGATTTATACCTCTGTGGTGATGCGGCGAACCATCCGATTACCATTCAATTGTTTTCACTTTTAGGAATCAAGGTATTTTCACCTTCAATGAATAAACTTCACCTATATCAAGACTTATCAAGTGAGAATTTTGTTTTTCATAACGATTTAATCCGTAGTATCTTAAAAGCTGAAACAAGTCTTTCGATTCAAAAAACACTCGAATTATTTGAAAGACAAACGAAAAAGTAAATCGTTCTTGACCAATCGTTCGACTTATCGTCTTATTTCATTGAATCTCGATTTATAAAATGATATAATTTCTTTGCGTTTATTATTTAAATATTGCTTGGAGGAAAAATAATATGTGTGGCATTGTCGGTTATCTCGGTGAAAAAAAAGCAACAGATGTCATCTTATCTGGATTAGAAAAACTTGAATACCGTGGGTATGATTCCTGTGGTGTCGCTTTTTTCAATGCGAATTCAAATCAATTTATAACCTATAAAGATAAAGGTCGCGTGAAACATCTCATCGAAGATTTTAATTATACAATGCAAAATCATTTGGGCATCGGTCACACCCGATGGGCAACCCATGGGAAGCCGAATCAAATTAATTCACATCCACATTTTTCGCTTTCAGAAAGATTTTCCATTGTCCATAACGGGGTCATCGAAAACTATAAAGAATTAACAGCAAAGTTTTTGCCTAATACGCCTTTAATCAGTGAAACTGATACCGAAATAATCGCGAATTTAATCGAACATTTTACTTTAAATTTATCTGTTGAAGAAGCAATCCGCAAAACTCTTTCTTTAATTGAAGGCTCTTACGCTTTACTTGTGATTGACACCTTGACGCCCAATCGTCTTTATGCAGCAAAAAATAAATCGCCTTTACTTATCGGCATTAGCGAAAAAGGTATCACCGTAGCCTCCGATGTGATGGCGCTTGTCGGTCACGCTGATTCTTATTTTCCTATTGAAGACAAAACCTTCACTTCAGTTTTAAGAACGCCAGAAGGAACTTATTCTTATGACATGGTCGATATTATAGGCAAGCCTGTTGTGACCCATTTTCTTAAAATGGATATGGTATTAGATGAAATTGGCAAAGCGGGTTATTCGCATTTCATGTTAAAAGAAATTTGCGAACAACCGTCTGTCGTTCGCAAGATTATGTCAAAATATATGGAAAATGACACTTTTACAATTAATCCGGTCATTTTAAACATGTTTCAATCGATCGAACGCATTTATATCATAGCGGCCGGAACTTCAATGCATGCAGGTTTTGTTGGAAAATATCTCTTTGAACACTTATCTAAAATTCCTTGTGAAGTTTTTATTGCCAGCGAGTTCGCTTATAACTCGCCTTTGTTAGTCGATAAACCTTTGTTTATTTTTATTTCTCAATCAGGCGAAACGGCTGATCTTAGAGCATGTTTGGTCAATGTTAAGAAAAAAGGATATAAAACATTGACCATTACCAATGTAGCTACCTCAACTTTAGCTCGTGAAGCGGATCAATTTTTGGAGATTTTTGCTGGACCAGAAATTGCAGTTGCATCCACAAAAGCTTATGTTGGTCAAATTGTTATTTTAACCATTCTCGCTTATTTGCTTTCTCCGAGAAAACCCTTTGATTTACAGATGGAACTTTCGAAAGTTGCTGTATCGATGGAAGCTATCATTGATAAACGCGAATATATCCACGAATTAGTCAAAGAGAAAATAACTAAAAGAAATTGTTTTTACATTGGCCGTGGCATTGATTATTTCACTTGTTTAGAAGCGGCTTTAAAATTAAAAGAAATATCTTATATTCAGACAGAAGGTTTCGCAGCTGGCGAATTAAAACACGGAACCATCGCTTTAATCGAAGAGGGTGTCCCTGTGATTGCCATCATTTCACAGCCATCCATTAACAACAATACGCGCGCTAATATTCGTGAAGTAACGGCGCGTGGCGCTAATAAGATGGTTATTTCGCTTAATAATGTCAGTGATGTGACGGATGAAATCATTTTAATGGACGTTCATGAGATGCTCACACCTTTAGTCACTGTTGTTCCTACACAATTAATCGCTTTTTATTCAGCGTTTGATCTTCATAAAGACATTGATAAACCAAGAAATTTGGCTAAATCAGTCACTGTTGAGTAGGTTTAACGATGAAATATTTTGGAACGGATGGCATTCGTGGTGTTGCCAATGAATTTTTGACGTATGAACTTGCTTTTCGCGTTGGAAATAGTTTGTGTGCGTTAAAATTGCCTAATGTTGTGGTGGGAAGAGATACGCGTGAATCAGGTCCGATGCTGGTTGAAGGCATCATCGAGGGTGCAAAGACGGTGGGTTTAAACATCCTTGATATTGGTGTTGTTTCAACACCGATGCTCTCATACATTAGTGGTAAATTAGGTTATATCGGTGTCATGATTACCGCTTCTCATAATCCTTTTATGGATAATGGCATTAAAGTATTTAAAGCAGGCAAGAAACTATATGCCTCAGAGGAACAATGGTTAGAACGAATCCTTAATGGCGAGGAATCACCTGTCATCCAGCATCAAAGCGGACGCTTACTGGCTTCCGTAGATGCTTTTCGTTTATATGAGAAATTGTATCACCATATGCATTTAAAAACGTCGATGAAAATCGCTATTGATTTGGCAAATGGAGCGACTTACGCCATCGGGAAACGCATCTTTTCTAAAATAACACCTTATTTATTCGTCATCGGAGATCATCCCGATGGTAAAAATATCAATTTAGGTGTGGGCTCAACACATCTTGAATCCTTAATTGATCTTGTTAAAACCCATAAAATTGATATTGGTTTTGCTTTTGACGGCGATGGAGATCGATTAATGGCCGTTGACCAACACGGTACCATCTATGATGGAGACCAATTAATTTATATTATTGCCTGTTATCTCAAAGAAAAACAATTATTGAAAAATAATACCGTTGTTTTAACAAAAATGAGCAATTTAGGCATTATTAAAGCTCTTGAGCGAGCTGGGATTCATACCTTGCAAGCTGATGTGGGCGATAAATATGTCCTTGAAGCACTGGAAACAAACGATTTAACACTGGGTGGAGAAAATTCTGGGCATGTCATCAATCGTTATTTACTGAATACGGGTGATGGTGTTTTAAATGCCGTGATGATTACTAAAATATTAAAGACAAAAAGAAAAACATTGAGCGAACTGACTTCTGATATACATATGTATGCTGATCGGTTAGTTAATCTTACTAATATCGATAAATCACTCGTAAAAAATCATCTTGTCACAGCTGCCGTGGAGAAAGTCAAATCCGAATTAGGAAATGAAGGCACAGTTTTAGTCAGAGCATCAGGGACGGAACCTTTGATTCGCGTTTCCGTTCAAGCACCCACACTCGCCATCGTCAACCAGGCGATTGAAACATTGGTAGAAGCTATTCGAGAAGCTGAAAAATCGAATCAATAATTGATTTTCAAGGGGGATAATATTTATGAAAAGATATGCCATCGTCCTCGCTGCCGGTAAAGGCACGCGAATGAAGACCGAAATGCCCAAATGTGCTTATCCATTAATCAAAAAACCGATGATTGCTTACATTGTCGAAAATCTTAAAAACACAGCGATGATTGATGAAATTATCGTCGTCGTCGGTCACAAAAAGGAAGTCATTATGGATATCCTTAACCATGGTGTCCTTTATGCCTTTCAAGAAATTCAGCAAGGGACAGGTCATGCGGTCATGGTGACGGAACCGCTGATTGAAGATCTTGATAGTGATATCATGATTTTACCAGGCGATATGCCCCTCGTCGATGGTTGTTTGATTGAAAAAGCCTTAAAAGAACATGTCAACCGCAGAAACGATATGACCGTAGTAACGACACGCGTTGAAGAACCTCACGGATATGGTAGGATTGTTCGCGATGAAGCTGGATATTTAGATGAAATTGTTGAAGAGCGAGAGGCTTCAGTGGCTCAAAAACAAATTGATGAAATCAACACCGGTATATATGTCATTAAAGCCAAAACACTTTTTTCATCGTTAAAGAAAGTCACCAATCATAACACAAAAAACGAGTATTATTTGACTGACATCGTTAAAATCGCGAAAAATGATGGATCAATGATTGGAACTTTTTTACTTAAAGAATCGTATAAAGCCATGGGCGTCAATGATCTTTATGCTTTATCCATCGCTGAACAATATTTACAGACTAAAATCAATAAGCAGCATATGATTAACGGCGTGGCGATGATTAATCCTGAATCTATTATTATCGGACATAACGTTGTGATAGAAGAAAACGTCATTATCCATCCGAATACTTATATCACTGGAAACACTGTGATAAAAAAAGGCGCTCAAATTGGTCCTAACACAGAAATCCATGAGAGTTTCATTGGCGAACGCGTGGTTTGTAAACATTCGCTTGTTTACAATTCAATGATTCATGAAGATACGACGGTTGGACCGTTCGCACATCTTCGTGATGGTGCGAATGTGGGTCCGAAAAATCGTGTGGGCAATTTCGTGGAAATTAAAAAATCTTCGACAGGAGAAAACACGAAAATGTCGCATTTGGCTTACATCGGTGATACAACATGTGGATCGAATGTTAATTTTGGTTGTGGTGCTGTTACCGTCAACTATGATGGCGTTCATAAATACCAAACGACGATTGGGGATGATGTTTTCATCGGTTGTAACGTCAATTTGATTGCCCCCATCAAAATTGAAGATAAAGCGACTATCGCTGCTGGATCAACTTTGAACATGAATGTCCCTAAAGGCGCACTAGCTATTGCGCGAGCTTTTCAAATTAATAAAGAGAATTATATCAAAGGGAAACCTAAAAATGGGGAAGAACCTAAATAAAAATTCCTTGAAGACTTTTTGTTGACAAAGGTTCATTGATATAATATAATATAGTAAGTTAAAAATGTAGAAAGCAGAAGTACCCACTTCTCACCTGATTGCTCGATCAATAGGTCATCGCTACGCGAAACTTTTTCTTTTCTGAAATCGTTTAAAGTGGGTATCCTCGGATATTCACTTTTTTAATTTCCCATGGAGGTGTTGAACATCTATAACAACAAACCGATCAAAAAAGACGAGTTACTCATTAATGAAAATATTCGTCTTAAAGAAGTATTGGTCATCGGCGCTGATGGCACGCAATATGGTTTAAAACCCATTCGCGAGGCCTTGTTTATTGCGTCAAAAGAAAACCTCGACTTGGTTTTAATCGCACCGAATGCGACGCCGCCCGTCTGCAAAATTCTTGATTATAGCAAATATCGCTATGAAATGCAACGGAAAGCCCGCGAAGCCAAGAAGAATCAAAAAATTGTTGAACTCAAAGAAATCCGTCTGACGGCTGTCATCGATACGCATGACTTTGAAACAAAAGTTCGTAACGGCATTAAATTTTTGGAACACGGCGATAAACTTAAAATCTCTGTTCGCCTTCCAAACCGTGCCCCTGCAATTCTGGTTCAGCAAGGCAAAGAAGTATTAATAAATTTCGCTAACAAATGCGCTTTAGTTGGCGACCCTGAGAAAGCCATCCTCCATGAAGGAAGATACCTTTCACAGATTCTAACACCGAAGAAAAAATAATGGAGGATAGCTATTATGCCAAAAATGAAGTCCCATTCGGGAACTAAAAAACGTTTAAAAAGAACAGCCACAGGCAAACTTGTGAGATCAAGTACCTTCGGCGGCCATTTGATGAGCCATAAATCACCAAAACAAAACCGTCAACAAAGAAGAAAAGAAACAGTGGGGAACTCGGACTTAAAGAGAATTAAGCACCAAGTTCCGTACTTGTAAGAGGAGGCTCACCATGCCGAGAGTTAAAGGTGGAATCGTCACCCGTCAAAGACGTAAAAAAATACTTAAATTAGCCAAAGGTTACTATGGCGCAAAACACTTGTTATTTAGAACTGCTAAAGAACAAGTGATGAACTCACTGGCTTATGCCTACCGTGATCGTCGCAGAAAAAAACGCGATTTCCGTAAATTATGGATTACACGTATTAATGCTGCAGCACGTCAAAATGATTTAAGCTACTCAAGACTTATCAATGGTCTATCATTGGCTAAAATTGAAGTCAATCGCAAAATTCTTTCTGACATCGCGATTAACGATCCTAAGGGATTCGCTTCAATTTGCGAACAAGCCAAAAAAGCTTTAGCTAAAGCTGAATAAATTAAAGTCTATTATTAGACTTTTTTTTCTAATACCTTGCTTGACGAAACAAAATCAATTAGGTACAATGTAAAAAAAGAGGTTCTCATATGAAAAAAACCATAAAACGTCCTTTTAATATTTATCAAAATGCACCTTTGTTAATCATCGGATTAGTGATCTTTGCAGGAGTCATCGTTGCTTTGACTTCTCTGATTGTATCGGCTCGTTCTTATGCCACACCCGAAAAAACGTGGGAATCTTATTTAGATGCCATCAATGATGATGACATTGCTGGGTATGCAAAAGCCTTTTTCAAGCCAGGTACGGATGAATACGATGCTTTATTACGTAATGAAGGCGTCATATACGAGATTAATTTAATTAAAGATGCAAGAACGATTTCGTTTGTTTACAATCAAGAATATGCGGTCGATGAACTAGTGAATCGAATTGCGGAAATTAGTTTTGTTTATACGATTAATGAAGAACCCTATTCAATGACGATGACAATCATCTTCTTTCACCAAAATGGAAGATGGTATATGCAATTGCCGGAATAAAGACCATCAAGCGAAGGCGAATGCCTTCGTTTTTCATTGTAATAACTAGAAAAATTTGATAATATAGAATTGTTAAAATGACGATTCGAGGGTGATCTATCTATGAATGTGGTTCTATCGGTTGAAAATATCTCTAAAACATTTCGACTCTCAAAAAAACAACAGAAAATTGAACGAACCTCTTCAAATTTGAAGATAGCCGTTAATAACCTTTCTTTCCAAGCTTATCAGGGTGAAATATATGGATTATTAGGGCCTAATGGGGCTGGAAAAACGACAGCACTTCGGTGTATTTCAACGCTAATAAAACCGGATTCTGGCGATATATTAATTGATGGTCATAGCGTCATTAAAGAAGAAGATGCGGTCCGGAAAAAACTTGGTTTTTTGACCAGTGATTTAAAACTAGAAGAATTCTTCACTCCTAATTATTTATATGATTATTTTTCAAAATTACATTCAATTGATGCTTCAGTTGCGGCAAAAAGAAAAAAAATGCTTTTTGAAAAATTTGGAATTGACCAATTTGCGGAAGTCAAAGTTGGTGAATTATCCACAGGTATGCGACAAAAAGTTCAGATTACGGTCGCCTTAGTTCATGATCCCGAAGTGATTATTTTCGATGAGCCGACCAATGGTTTAGACGTTTTGACGGCTAAAGTGGTGATGGATTATTTAAAAGAACTTCGTGATGCAGGTAAAACCATTATTGTATCAACGCATATTTTTAGTCTTGTGGAACGATTATGTGATCGGGTTGGCATCATCATCAATGGAAAATTATTACTCAATGAACCGCTTCAATCGATTGCTTCGACAGAAGCAGACCTTGAGACCTTATTTTTTAACCTCGTTAAGACTGAAAGCGAGGTCGTATAAATGCGGAATGTATGGACGATTTTTAAAAAAGAATGGGACCGAGTTATCAAAGATAAACGGCTTGTTTTTTCAGTCATGCTCTTACCTGGGTTGATGATTTTTTTGATTTATTCATTCATGGGAACTGCCCTCAACAATTTCGCGCAAGAAGAAACCGCGAAAGTCGCAATTATCCATCCGGTGGGTGATTTCACTGCGATTTATACGTCCGTTGAAACCGCTCAAACATCACAGGTTATCACCATTCTAGCTTCAGAAATAGAACAGTATAAAAATTTAATTGATGAGCGTGAGTGGGATTTATTAATCATTTTCCCAGACGATTTTGAATCGATTTTGGCCACGACGATTCCAGAGATTGAACTCTATTACAATCCTAACGAAAGTCAATCTTCACTTGCATTAAATCGTTTTAACACTTACCTTGATGTCTATAAAAACGCTTTAATTGCGGAAAAATTTGGCGATACGACCGTTTTTGATGTGGCCGCTAATTCAACCCCAATTAATACCAATGAGGCCATTGGTGAGATGATGTCGATGCTTTTGCCGATGCTAGTGGTGATGTTTCTATTTGCAGGGGCAATGTCGATTGGTCCTGAGTCCATTGCTGGTGAAAAAGAACGCGGCACAATGGCAACACTCTTAATAACCCCTGTAAAAAGAAGTGAAATTGCTTTTGGTAAAATCCTTAGTTTAGGCGTATTATCTTTAATATCGGCTGTATCATCGTTTATTGGTATTATTTCCTCACTTCCAAAAATGTTGCAACTGGGAGAAGTCGATATCAATATATATCATTTTAAAGATTATGCGATGATTCTGGTGGTGTTATTCTCGACGGTTTTTGTCATCGTGGGTGTCATCTCAGTGATTTCTGCCTATGCTAAAAGTTTAAAAGAAGCCAATACACTGATTACTCCCATCTATATATTAACCATTCTTGTGGGCGTCTCTTCGATGTTTGGTGAAGGAGCAAATTCGCAATTCTACTGGTATTTGATTCCGCTTTATAATACGGTTCAATCCTTAACGGCAGTATTGATGTTTGATCAAAATACTGTTCTATATATATTAATTACAGTGACATCGAATATCATCTATACGCTTGGGTTGGTCTTTTTGCTGAATCGAATGTTCAAAAGCGAACGCATCATGTTTGCTAAATAGGGGGTATCGCTATGAAAATCATTCATATTTTTGGTTCTTCCGGTTCCGGAACGACGACCTTGGCAAGAGCCATTTGTGAACGTTTCGGTTATTATATGATCGATATCGATGACATATTTTGGGAACCGACTGATCCACCGTTTACGGTAAAACGAGATGTTGAGAAACGCATTCAAATGATTGAGGCAATTCTTAATAAACACGAAAAAGTCGTCATGAGTGGCGCTTTTGTTGGATGGGGCGATCAATTTATCAGCCGCCTTAATTTGGTTGTTTATTTGCATCTGCCCGTTGAAATTCGTTTGGAAAGAATCATGCATCGAGAAATAAAACGCTTCGGCAATCGGGTGCTATATGGGGGCGATCTTTATCAGCAACATCTTGATTTTCTCGAATGGGTTAAAACTTATGAGTATGGTGACGAATCGACACGAAGCAAAAAACAGCATCTTGAATGGATGAAACAAATACCTTGTCAAGTCATTAAAATTGAATCAGTTCATTCTATTGATGAATTGATTGCGATCGTTCAACCCTATATTTAAAATAGGACACTTAAGTCGAGTTTGATATGCTATAATGATTACGTTTGGAGGTGAAAAAATGCTCAATTGGTTTGAAATGATTTTAAAAGGCCTTGCGACGGTATTCATCGTCTATGCACTGATGATTCCAGTATTAAAGCATCATAATCTTCTCAACTGGATTGATGGCTTTTTTATCATTATTTTGAGTATTATTTTATTGGCTTATGCTCCCACCCAATCCTATCTCGGATTTGCCGTGGTCTTTGGAAGTGCCTCCCTTCTCTATATCGTTTTAAAGGGGCTATTCGCTTATTACGGATATTATTATTTTTGGGTTTTTAATGTTAAAAAAACAAAGTATTTAGACATGAAGGCTTTAATTGATAAAGCCTCCCAAGATAATGGAATTGATCCATCACAGTATGTCTATCAAGCAAAAACCTATTTCTTGATAAAACTTCAAAGCATTCGACCTGCGAATTTAAAACCATTTTATAAAGCCGTCGAAGAAAGCATAAAAAAGCAATTTTCATATCCTTTTGCCCTTTGGTATGGTGTGTTTTTGATGACATTTATTATTCTTGCCAAAATCTGGCGTTATTAGGAGGAACTTATGGACCGTTCAAAAATGGTGAATACCAATCAGATCCTCTATCCTGCGAAAAATGCGCGACGTTGGTTTGGGATGGATTATGAGGTATCGATGTATCTCCCAAGTCATCCGCTTGCCGCTGTGACTGAAAAAGGTGGCTATGAAGATTTTGATGCAGGAATCCCGATTGCCAATAGTATTGAACTATTAATGAAAGATTTAACGGGAAAACCGACGCCTTCATTGATTGGTTTTGGGACCATGGTTGATCCCTATAATCCTTCGGAAGAACAATCGCGTTTGACCCGTTCCGCCTTGGAAATTATTCATTCAAATCATCAAGGCGTCATCCTTTTTACCAAAGGAGAAGGCATTCTTCAAGATCTTGATCTTCTTAAAAAGATCGCTGAAGATGCTTTTGTCGTGGTGGTTTTGATTATTACTTCCATGAATGATGAACTGACTAAAAAAATAGAACCTCATGCGCCACTTTCATCGACTCGTTTCAAAACTTTGCACAAACTGGCCAATGAAAAAATTAAAACCGGTGTCTTAATGATGCCTATCATTCCATTTATCACCGATACAGAAGAAAATGTGACACAGATTATTCGGCGTTCAAAAGAAATGGGCGCAGAGTTTATCTATCCATCTTTTGGCATTAATTTAACCGAAACAGATGGACAACAATTCCATAAAATGATTGATCATGAATTCCCTGGTCTGAAAAATATTTATATGGATACTTATGGTAGCAAGCGCTCTTGCCAATCATTACATGCAGCAAAGCTTAAAAAGGCTTTTGTCATCGAATGCAAAAAACAAAAATTAAAATATGGTATGAATGATATCATTAAAACGATACGACCGGTAACATCGGTTCAAATGAAACTATTTTAAAGTAAATCTTACTGACGAAAGAGGAGGGATCTTATGGAGGCCATACTGGCTTATTTACTTGAATATTGGCTCTTTTTTGTGATTGTCATTGGCACTGTATTTTTGATGACGCTCACATATATCATCTATAATGCGATTATCCGTTCTCGCCCTGAGGTCGTCTACGCTGCAAGCGGAACAACAAATGAATCCCTCGATGAGACCATCGAAGAAGATTCCGAAGTAATCATTGATCCAGAATTTACAAAAATAACCGATTCTGAAAATGTCTCATCGGTTGAAGCAGTGAAAGAAGCCCCAAATTTAGCTGAACAAGAGAAAAAAACTGAACATTTGACAGAAACGAAGGAACCTTCGACCGAGGTTGATAAAAAAGCAACCGAAGAAACGGTAGCGAAGGTACCCATCGTTGAAGAAATCAACGATTTGCCTCCCAGCATTTCAAAAAAAGATATGGTTGCGAATATCTTTGCGGCGATGAAGGTTGATCCAGAAACGGTCTATGCCCCATTACCGCAAATTGAACCGGAGATAGCGCCAAAAATCAAAGCCGCTCCCAAGAAAAAACTAGTGGCTAAAACCTCTGAACCAACAGAGCCTAAACCAAAGGCCAAGAAAAAAACGCCGCCCAAATATCACGTCTTATTCCGTGCAGCGGATGAGAAATGGTATGTGAAGCGAGAAGGTAGCAACACCATACTAAGGGTCTTAGAAACTCACCGTGAAGCTGTCAGTGTCGCAACCATTAAAGCCTTATCAACGAATTCGGCGGTTGTCGTTCATCGTAAAGATGGAAGAATTCGTAAAGCAGCCCCCTTTAAAGATGTTATTGAAGCCGAAGAGGAAGAATAACATCTTTTTCTTACGAAAACTACTTTTTTTACAATAAAACCGAGGAATCGATTGTTTATATGATGTCATAGAATAAAATGATGAACAATCGATCCCTACCAATGATAAAATAGGATGAGGCAGGTGATCGAAATGGATGATGTAAACAAGCTGGCAAAAGCCCTGAAGTATGGGGATATTGCGGCCTTTGATGAATTATATCAAAAAACATATAATGTCGTCTATTTCAGCGTGTTGTCGATTTTAAAAGATCGCAGTTTGGCTGAGGACATTACCCAAGATACTTATATGCGACTATTAAAGAATATTTCACGCTATGAAGAGAACAATTTCATTGGTTATCTCGTCACAATGGCTAAAAATCTTGCCTTTAATGAATACACCTCACGCAAGCGCACGACGTATAGTGATATTGATTTGGATTTTCTGAGTCATTTCTCTTTACAAAGCCATATTGAAATTGATTTAGAACACCGAGATATTATTGAAAATGCTTTAAAGGTATTAGACGAAACGGAAAGAAATGTTGTCATCATGCATACGATTGGCGGATTATCGCATAAAGAAATCGCCACAGTTACGGAAAAGCCTTTAGGAACCATCACTTGGTTGTATGCCAAAGCAGTGAAGAAAATGAAAGCCACACTCAAGGAGGGGTAAGATGAAATATCGGGACTTTAAAAAAATCTTAATCGAACATGCTCATCTTTCTTCTAAACCTTCATTGGCTTTTTTCCCACAGGTTATGGACAACTATGAACCCATGACAAAATCTAAATGGCGTTTTTTCACAGTTCGCTTCATGACTTCCATCTTATCAATGATGTTGATATTAACGTTATTAATCACAGGTGCAATTCTTGAACTAACCCCCACTTATTCAATGTCCATTGATTTAAATCCTGGCTTTGAAATCACCCTTAATCGTTTTGATCGCGTCATTGGCATTAAACCGATTGGCGATGATGCTTTAATTATCAGCGATAAAATCAAATATTGGTTGAAATCTCCAGAAGTTGTCATTGAAAACATTTATGATGTATCGTTTGATGCGGGGATGATATCATCTGAAAACATTCTATTAATTACGATGTCAAAAAATGATGACGCTTCACAAGTTTTATTACAAAAAATCATTGATAAAGCATCCTCTTTATCTTTAATTACTTTGATGATGTCTGCCGAAAAAATTGCTTTAGAGTCCGTTTTTTCATTTCCTGAAGCCAATCAGTTTTTTGTAAAAACCAGCTCGGGTCTCTATCTATTTGATTCGACGTTTCGCGTTACGTCATCATCTTCTCAAGAAGGTTCATATGAAAGTTTTTATGATGCCATTCAAAGCGAGAGTTTCCCTATTATTGGACCTAATGCTTACGTCGCTTTATCTGAAGATGATTTGAAAGCCATTGCAAAATACCATGGCATCACCATCGGAAAATTACAATTAGTGATTACGATATTTAATCTTGACAATGATTTTGACTCACCATTAGCCTTTCAAATACTAACGAAGATGTCATTGAATGAATTATATGCACTTTATCAAGAAAATATTGAATAACGATCAGCCTTAGAGAGATTAATTCTTTAAGGCTTTTTTTATCATGATATAATAAGGGAGAGGTGAAATTATGTGTGGGAGATTTTCATTAGCCGTTGATAAAGCATCTTTGGACGCCTTTTTAAATCGTGAATACAATATTAATAATCTCAACTTATCGCTTCAATTGCCTCGTTATAATATTGCGCCTGGCCAAAACATCGTTTCCGTCATTCATGATGGTGTGCAATATCGGGTCGGGCTAATCCGCTGGGGATTCGTTCCTTCGTTTGCGAAAAATGAAAGCATTGGATACTCAATGATAAATGCAAAAAGCGAAACAATCAATGAAAAACCCGCTTTTGTTCCCTCTTTAAAAAATCGCCGATGTGTGATTATCGCCGATGGTTTTTATGAGTGGAAAATCGAAATTAAAGGAAAACAAGCTTATCATATAAAATCAAAAAACGCTGCTTTGTTCGCAATGGCAGGACTATGGAGTTCTTATGCCTTAGCTGATGGATCAAAACTTTATACCTCCGCCATCATCACCACCGCTGCTTGCGGTCCGATGGCAGAGATTCATGAGCGGATGCCCGTGATTTTAAATCAGACTTCGGTTGAACAATGGTTGAATCC
>DILB01000019.1:28547-99150 GCA_002424815.1 Caryophanales bacterium UBA5603 | reverse complement strand
CATATAAGAAGCACAGGTTTGATACAAAGGTATCAGACCTTTTTTAATGCAGTAAGAGTTTCATTCCTTGAAATTTCCGTGAGCATTCTAACAATCAAAAATAGAAATTTTTAGGGCTATCTTTTTTTCTGCATTAATGAATAGCACAATGATACTAATTTATATGAAAGTCTAATAAACATTATAAAATAAGATAATCTTGTCAATTAAAAATGGTTGTGCTAATATTAAGTAAAAACATGTTTGATTTACTAATAATAATGGTAATAACTTAATAATCAAAGGTGTAAGGAGACCTAATTATGGGATATTTTATTAAAAATAGAACACTACTGAACTATTTTTCACTTGCAGGTATTCTTGCGGTTGGTTTTTATTTTTTACACGATGTCATTGGTGCACAATTTTATCCGGGATATGACTTCTTAAGTCAAGCTGTCAGTGACTTAACAGCTATTGATGCACCATCAAGAGCTGTTGCAGGTGGCTTATCAAGTGTTTATGGAACTTTTAGCATCATATCCTCAATGGCGATTGTTTTGTTAGTAAAAAATCATGTGAACAAAACCTTAAAAACAGGTATTTATTTATTTGCATTAATGAACCTCATTAGCAACATCGGATATTCCTTATTTCCTTTATCCACAAGTGGTTATGCAGGCTCATTTCAAGATATTATGCATCTCTATGTAGTTACAATGCTTGTGGTATTATTATCAATAGCTTCTTTAATTCTGATTATTATTGGCGGTTTTAAAGAAAAGAGGAAATTTCAATCATTGTCTTATATTGCGGTGGTTGCATTATTGTTAATGATGAGTGGGGCGATTCTGTCCAATCTAGTGGATCCATCCATTTTTGGCTTAGTTGAACGTTTCAGTACTTATAGTGCTGTGTTATTTACAGGCGTTTTAGGGATTTATGGATTTCGTATTGATTGCACAACAATAATATAACCTAGTTAGTTTTTACGATGCTCCATAATAGATTAATAATGGTATTTATAACATTCATTTTGACAGTTGCAGAAATGCAATTGTTTTTATTATATTTAAAGTTTTATAATCACTTAATCACATTATACTGGGGATTTATAATTTTAAACCGACAATTTTTATTTATTCGTAAACCGACTTTTATTATTAGTTTAATGGTGTTATTATTTATCTAAGAAAGAATTATTATGAAATATACAATTTTTCGATCATGAATAGTTCAAAGTATCATTTCAGAGTGCTATTCCATAAATGTCTGTTATGTTTTTGAACCATCTTTTTATGATTGTTCATCAACTGATACATTAAAAATTGAGGTGGAAGAATGACTTTAAAAACATCAGATTTATATACTACCTTATTATTTCATAATAAAACACACAAAAAAAGTATTAAAATGCAATTAATTTTCAGGTTCTGTCGATCTGTTTTCATGATCTTTTTGTTAACTGTGATGATATCTTTTTGGGTTATGTTGAAGGTTTCATCTGTAGAAGCATATAAAATCGGAGATCAACCCCAATTTGAACATATCACTTCAGCAGAAGGATTATCTCATGATACCGTTTACTCCATCGCGCAAGATCAGGAGGGGTTTCTTTGGTTTGGGACCGAAGACGGACTCAACCGTTTCGATGGCTACGATGTTGAAATTTTGCGCGGAGGAAGAGTTGCAAATTCAATCGGAAATGCCAATTGCGCCTATCTGTATATTGACGATTCGAATTCGATTTGGATTGCATCGTGGGGCGGAGGTTTAGAAGTACTGAATCTAGAAGATAAATCCGTACGCACTTATTCGAATGATCCACTTGACCCAAACACTATCAGTGACAATAACATTCATCATATTTTTCAAGACAGCCGTGGAACCATATGGCTAGGAACCTATACGGGAGGTCTGAACCGTTTTGATGCTGAGACCTCGACGTTCGTTTCATATAAGCACGATAACGACAATCCCAATAGCCTTAGCAATAACCGAGTTTGGTGGATTAGCGAAAATCAAGACGGATCGCTTTTAATCGCCACAAATGCCGGTCTAGACCGATTTGATCCCGAAAATGAATCAATAACCCATTACACTCAAGTGACGGGTCGTGTGAGAACCATGTTGTGGGATCAATATGGAACATTATGGTTGGGAACACAAAACGGATTGTGTCGTTTTGATCCCGAAACAGGAAATGCCTTATATTTTTTACATGTAAATGAAATTGCACTTGCCGATGTTATCACAAGCATATGTGAGGATAGTTATGGTCGTCTATGGGTTGGAAGTTCATATGGAATCAACACATTCGACCGAATCACCGGCCAGTTTTCACTGTATATCGCTGATGAAAACAATGTAGACAGTTTAAGCAATAACGATGTTCGTGTTATTTTCGAAGACCGTTCGGGCAATCTTTGGATCGGTACTCGGGGTGGCGGTATTAACAAACTGAATATTAAGCCACGTAAATTCGAACTCTTCAATATGTCGCAAAATAATTTAATGACTTTAAGTAACTCAAATATCAACTCGATTTTTCAAGATTCGCAAGGAATTATATGGGTCGGTACTAACGATGGCGGATTAAATCGGTTTGACTGGGTCAATAAAACTCAACAATATTTAATGACCGACATTACCCAGGAGAAAAACCGTCACCTCTATTCAATTGAGGAAGATGCAACGTCTCTTTGGATTGGCAGTTTAGGTGGATTGAATCGATTAGATAAAACATCTGGCACGATGGCGACTTATATACACTACTCAGACAATGCATTTTCAATTAGTCACAATACCATATTATCGCTTATCAAGGATCATTCGGGAACTTTATGGGTCGGTACTTTAGGAGGATTAAATCGATACGATGCCGCAAACGACCGTTTTATCCGTTATTTGGCTAACAGTAATCAAAGTGACCAATTGAATTCCAATAGTATTAACTGTCTTTATGAGGACTCGTACAATCAGCTTTGGATTGGTACATCTGGAGGTTTGCATCGCTATATTCCAGAGACTGAAACTTTTGTCAGATATGTCTTTGATAACAGTAATCCATCGAGTCTAAGCGACAATCTCGTCTACACACTTTTTGAAGATAATGCACGCAATTTATGGATAGGTACTCAATACGGACTCAATCGTTTTAATCGCGACAGTGAAACGTTTACAATCTTTACAACTGAACAAGGGTTGCCCAACAACAATATCCGTGCGATTCGCCAAGATGATAATGGGTTGTTATGGATTAGTACAAATCGTGGAATTTCTTCATATAATCCGATTGAAAACCGATTTTCAAACTTTGATGTTTTTGATGGTTTACAAGGCAACAGTTTCAACGCCAATGTAAGTTTGAAAACTATCGATGGAAAACTCTTATTTGGTGGTACCAACGGTCTCAACTTGATTGATCCAGATATGGTTGTTAAAAGTTCATACAAACCAGGATTGGTCATTACAGGTTTTCGAATTATGGATGATGAAGTTGATTATCTGAATATGATACACGAAGAAGGAAAAATCCTTCTATCTTATCGAGAAAAAAATCTTTGGCTTAAATTTGCATCATTGGATTATACCAATGTTTTGCGCCTCCAATATGCCTATAAGTTGGAAGGTTTCAATGATGATTGGATTTATCTCGATTCTCAACGAACCATCAATTTTACCAATCTGCCAAGCGGTAATTATGTCCTTCGAATCATCGGCACCAATTCTGATGGGGTATGGAATGAGGAGGGAGTTTCTATTCCTATTCGTGTTTCACCGCCATGGTGGCTTTCAACGTTTGCGTTCTTCGGATATGGTTTTTTAATCATTGGTTCGATTATTTTAATCAGTTTATATTACGCCAATCGTAATAAACGGAAAGTCGATGAACTCCAGAAAATGATACAAAACGCCATTGGATTAATATCCCGTATTGGAGAAATGCGTGATTTATACACAGCAGGACATCAAAAGCGAGTGCAACAATTATCTTGCTCAATTGCTCGTCAAATGAAACTTTCCGAATTTCAAATTATGTGCCTTTCTTATGGAGCACAGATTCATGATATTGGAAAGATTAACATACCTTCTGATATATTGAATAAGCCGGGAAAAATCACCAATCTTGAATATCAAATATTGCAAACACATGTGGAGCAGGGATATAACATCATCAAACAAATCGAATTCCCCAAATTAATCATCGATATGATTTATCAACACCACGAAAGACTTGACGGATCAGGATACCCACAAGGATTATCAGGGAATCAGATTATCATGGAAAGTAGAATATTGGCAGTAGCAGATGTTGTTGAAGCAATGATGTCTAACCGACCTTATCGGGAAGCTTTAGGAATCGAATTAGCACTCGATGAAATATTGTTACATAAAGGTACCCGCTATGATGCTGATGTCGTGGATGTTTGTGTTGCATTATTTAAAGAGAATAAATTTAGTTTTTCTGAATAAAAATCTTTATTATCATTATAACGAAGAAAATAGACATAACTATTTTCAAGTATCATTCTTTATTCATCTTCATCAACGATGGATACGCCGTTTACAAGTCAATTTTATTAAAATCAATACATCATTTTTGGGGGAAATATTGTGGATGAAATGTCTAGAAAACAGAATGCTGATAAACTTCAGACGGATGAAAATCATTATCGTATTATTTTTGAAAATGCGATAGAATGTATTTTTGAATCGACGTTGGAAGGCAGAGTATTTGCGGCAAATCCGGCTTTTGTGAAAATGTTAGGCTATGATTCTGAAGCAGATGTCCTCCAATCGCTGACTGATCTTCCGAATCAACTTTGGGTTAATTCTTCAGAATATGCTGTCTTCAAGCAGATGATTGAAAATCAAGGTTATGTGAAAGGATATGAATGTGAATTCAAACGGAAAAATGGAGAAAAAATACTTATCTCGTTAAATGCCACCATAAGTCACCCACATGATGGACAAGTTCACCTTCATAGTTCTTTTGAAGATATCAGCGAGCGCAAGCTTGCAGAAGAAAAACTTAGAGGAAACGAGCTAAAATATCGAACTTTATACGAATCAGCACGCAGCGCTATTTTATTATTTTCAGAGGGTCGCTGGGTCGAATGTAATGAAACAACGCTCGTTGTATTTGGTTGTACGCGAGAACAAATCGTTGGGGAACATCCCATCCGATTCTCACCATATAAGCAACCCGATGGTCGAATTTCAAGTGAAGAAGCTATCAAAAAAATTAATCTTGCTTATTCACAAGGGCCGCAATTTTTCGAATGGTTGCATTGCCGTGCAGATGGAAGTCTTTTTGATGCTGAAGTGAGTCTGAAATGCATGAAAATTGAAGGTAAATTATATATTCAATGCATTGTTTGGGATATCACAGAACGCAAGCGTGCTGAAAGAGCATTACAAGAATCTAATATGAATTTAATGAAACTACTTAATAGCTCTCTTTTTGGAGTGATTACAGTCAGTCTAAACAAAGAAATCAGATGGGCAAATCCTGCAGCAATCGATATGATAGGGGCGAACAGTCTTGATGAACTAGTAGGGAAAAAATGCTACGAGCATTTTTGCCCAGCCAAAATTAACAACTGCCCAATTATTGATAACAAACAGAGAATTGATCATAGTGAACGTCAATTAAATCGGAAGGATGGTAAACAAATTCCCATCCTGAAAACCGTGACAGAAATAGAATTAAGTGGAGAACAACTATTGTTAGAAACTTTTATCGATATTACTAATGAATCTCGTTACAAAAACGAATTAGAATTGAGTATTCAAAAATTATCGAAAAGACTAGATCAAACCATGAATGCAATCTCAAAAATTGGTGAATTGAGGGACGTTTATACCGCCGGACATCAAAAGAGAGTGGCGAAACTGGCATGTGCAATTGCGCAGGAAATGGGGTTATCAGAAGAAGTCATCAGCAACATTTCGTATGGGGCTCTCATTCATGACATTGGAAAAATTTACATAGCTTCAGATATATTAAATAAACCTAGTAAATTAAGTAATTTTGATTTCAAATTATTCAGACTCATGTTGAACACGGATATGACATTGTGAAGGATATTGATTTTTCAGCGACGGTTATTGAGATGGTACATCAGCATCATGAACGTTTGGATGGTACAGGTTATCCTCAACATTTAATCGGAGATCAAATCATCATGGAGGCAAGAATATTAGCCGTTGCTGATGTGGTGGAAGCTATGAGTTCACATCGTCCTTATCGACCGGCCTTAGGCATTGATATTGCATTAAATGAAATCCTTGCATTTCGATCAACAAGGTACGATTCTAAGGTGGTTGACGCTTGTATTAAATTATTTAAAGAGAAACAATTTCAATTTGCTAATATTGATAGATGAAGGATTTAAAGGCTGTTTTTAAAAAAAACGATGAAAAAAAACGACTCTATTACAAAAGTGATAAAGTCGTTTTATTATATAAAATTCGATTTTGATTTTCATATCAATTAAAAGTTTTTAAAGCAAATTAATAGAAAAATATAATCAATATACTTATATTTTTGAGTTTTTCTGAATAAAATGATTAATATGGATGTTTAGAAGTTCTGATGCATCTTCTAAGGAGTCATATCGACATAGCAACAAAAAAATAGGAGCATAGAACTCTAATGCTAATGCCTTGGGATTAGCATTATGAAGTGATCCTGTCAGAATTAAATGTTGAAATAACAATGTTTGAAACTGAATTGGTTGATCGATGAAAGTATCTTTGTAGATAACAGCAATATGAGCATTATTATATTGTTCTATGGTTAACATTTGTCTAAACTTGCGTAAATACTCATCAGAAACATAGAAATTGAACATTGTTTTTGAAATTGTTAGTAATACTTGAGGAGGAATGTGTTCATAAACATCAAAGTTACCTTTGAAGGTTTCTTGAAGATTGAGTAATTCATATTGTTGACTGGCACGGTTTTGACAAAAAAGAATGATTTCATCAAAAATAGCTTGTTTATTAACATAATGATTATAAATTGAACTTTCTTTAATTCCCACAGCATAAGCAATATCTCTTATCGATACTGACGAATATCCTTTAACAGAAAATTGAGAAAGTGCTTCAAACAATATTTTTTCTTTTGTGGTCATAACAAACACAACCTTTCATCGGATGTATTGTATCATGAATTAAGCGTTCCAAGGTTTAAATCCATCAAAATAACCGTTCTTTTTCCAAAAATCATAGTCGACTTGATTCCATTCAGGATGACCTGATTTTCCTAATTTCATAATATTAAAAAGAAATCTTGTTAGGAATCCGGGTTTCATTTTTTTGATTTTTGAGAAATTCTTTGCGATTGATTTCGCCGTTTTTAAAGCTTTTGATTCCATTTTTAATTTTATTTTTTCTGGGATTTCGGAATAAGAAGCAGCCATAACAGCTTGAGATAATCCGTAAGTTTTTCCAATTCCCCACCAAAACAAACTTCTTGTGATTGTTTTTAATGCAGGTTTCATACCCGCTCCAGCTGCGGTAACAATGCCTAAACCGATTTTATGAAACATTTTTGGATTAGGTCTGTGTGACATCCATTGATAACCAAAGTGATCTAAAAATGATTTCATTTGACCACTGACATCAAATACGTAGCAAGGAGATGTTAAAATAACTAAATCAGATTCATCGATTGCTTTTTGAATGATAGATGTTTGATTTACATGCGGACATTTATCTTCACTCTTAAAGATACATGAATAACAACCCATGCAGAAATTAGGTAAATCTTTTGGAAGAAAGAATTCAAACAAATCAACGGGAGATTCCTTTTTAATGTTGTCAATTACCATCTGAGCATAATGATAGGTGCTGCCTTTACGCATTGAACCATTAATCAAAACAATATTCATTTTTTTCTCCTCACAATAAGACTGATAGTCTAATAAGTTCCATTAAAATTAATTTAATCACAAAAATAATATTTACAATTACAAAAATTAATTTTCTGTATTGAATATTATTATTAAAGATTAAAGAAACGGATATGAGAACAATAATACCGCCAAGAATAGAGAATAATGCTGATATATTTCCATCAAATGATATGATTGAATCATTCGAAAAACCATAACCATCACGTATAGTTGCAGTTATGCAGATAACAAAGCCTAACAATAAAGAAATTACGACTTTTCTACCGAAATAGCCTTTATTCTTCTTGATGGAGTAAATTCCAAAAACAATAAATAATACTGAAAGAAGTAGTGTTACAATATTAATGAGACTAAAGAAATTTGTGTTCATATGTACCTCCAAACTAACAATCGTTAGTCTAATATTATTATAAACTAACGACCGTTAGTATGTCAACTGTTTTTTAATTTTTATTGATAATAACTTTTTATATTCAGTTTGTTTAGTTTTTTTCATAGTTGTGAAATTCGATTTGAGTGACATAAATTCATATATAAAATCCTAAAATACTCAGAAATGCTGATTTTTCTTAACAATTATGATAAGATTAAGAAAACAATAATTTTTTTTATACATAAAAAATGAGATTTTTCTTAAATTTTTTCCCAAGAGGTGATTTTTTGAAATTACTTCATCGTTTTAATTCAAATGAAGAGAAAAATTTTAATAAATCTTTTGAATATACAACAATCGGATTCTTAAAACGAGTTCTTTTTGCTTTTGCGGGCATTGTTATGCTTGGCGGAATTCATGATTACTTTGTTAATCCTGATTTGCGAAATTCACTCTTTATCTTTAAAACGATATTAATTGTTTTATTTTTATTTTTTACGGGTTTATTTATCCAATCTAAAAAAATAAGAAAATATAAAAATATATTCTTATTATTAAGTTTTGTTTTTCCATCTTTCAATTATTTATTGCTATTATTGGCATTTCCAGAAGATGTTCATTACTATGGAATGCTAATTTTATTTTTTGTTCTTGCTTATCGTTTATTAAACATTCATATCAAATTAGCGACAATAACTGCGTCTATTTTTATATTTATATATATCACTGGCACCTTAATATTAGATGGATTTTCTTCGACTTTCATCTATTCGTTGATGTTATTTCTTATCGCGAATCTCGTTGGAATTTATGTTCTATATCTTGAAGATCGACAAAAACGACAATTATTTTTGCTTGATGTCGAAGAAAAATTACAGAAGAATTTAAAGAATCAATCAGATGAGTTTGATAAAAGAATAAAAAACACGAATATGTTACTTGATGCGAGCTTAAATAGTCCAAAAGACATGATTATTCTTGCGATTGATAAAAATTATAATTATTATTATTTTAATGAAACTCATCTTAAATCGATGTATATTTATTATCAATCAGAAGTTCACGTGGGGTCAAATTTGCTGGATGCTATTACTAGCGAAGCAGATCGTGAAAAAGCGAAGAAAAATTATGATAAGGCATTAAATGGAATTTCTCATTCGACGATTGAGGAATATGGAGTCGATACAATCAGCACTTTTGAATCATTTTATAGCCCACTTTACAATGAATTCCATGAAATAGTGGGTGCGACAGCTTATGCAAGAGATATCACCGCAAGAATCTAAGCGGAGAAAAAGCTCGAAATTAGTGAAGAAGAGCATCGACTGCTTTATGAAGCGATGAATCAAGGAATTGCTTTGCATGATATCATCTGGGATGAATCAGGGAAACCAGTCGATTATAGATATATTCGCGTCAATAATTTCTATGAAGAGATGACGGGATTAAAAAGCGAAAACATCATTGGCAAAAGAGTTTCTGAAGTCCTTCCATTAACTGAAAAATACTGGTGGGATGCTTTCGCAGAGGTATCTTTGACGCGCAAACCCAAAAGGGTCATTAACTACTCAAACGAACTTAAAAAATATTATTCAATCTCTTTTTATTCACCACAACCCAATCGAGTTGCTGGAATCGTTGATGATATCACGGGCTTAAAAGATCTTGAAGAAGAGATTAGAGAAAGTGAATTGCGTTATCATTTATTAGCTGAAAAAAGCAGAACGGTTCTATGGGAAATTGATTTATCAGGTTTGTTTACTTACATTTCGCCTGTCGTCGAATCCGTGTTGGAATATAAACAAGAAGAGGTTATATTCATAAAACACTTTAGCGATTTATTTCCATGTGAATTTAAAAGCGAATATTCATCCATTATGAATCAATTTATTGACCGTGGCGAGAGTAATATTCATATCGAAAGGCCTTTATTATCAAAATCAGGGAATTTAATCTGGGTTGATTCTTTCATTTCCGCACAAAGAAATTCTTTAGGAGCGATTATCTTATATAAAGGGAGTGATATTGACATCTCTGAACGTAAAGCTAAAGAGGAACAGATTGTCTACTTAAATACCCACGATCATTTAACTCACCTCTTTAATCGTCGTTATTTCGATCAATTACTCGAAGACTTAGACAAAGTAGAAAACTACCCTATCTCAATAATAATGGGAGATCTAAATGGGTTAAAACTGGTGAATGACGCTTTTGGTCACGCTATCGGTGATGAGATGCTGAAGGGCGTATCGAACATTTTATCTCATTATTTTGATAAGTTGGGGTATGTCTCAAGAATCGGTGGCGATGAATTTGTTGTTTTATTGCTACATACATCCTTAGAAGAAGCAGATAGACACGCCAATAATGTTAAAAATATCATTGAAACCGAGAACATTTCAGGAGTCAATTATTCGATTTCTTTTGGAACTGCATGCAATGAATCCAATAAGTCTCTATTAGAAATTATCAAAATTGCTGAAGATAACATGTATTCACGCAAACTCTATGAAATGACATCGCATCGAAGTGACACCATTAAAACGATCTTAAAAACTTTGCATGAAAAGAATCCAAGAGAAGAAATGCATTCAAACCGAGTTTCTATTATTTGCCAAGAAATCGGAAAAAAACTGCATATGAATTCAGATGAACTGAATCTATTAAAAACAATTAGTCATCTTCATGACATTGGAAAAATCGCTATTGATGAAAGCATTCTAAACAAACCTGGAAAACTCAATGCCCGTGAATGGGAAGAGATTAAAAAACATCCAGAGATTGGCTTTAGAATTCTTTCTACTTCTCATGAATATTCAGAAATTGCGCTTGATATCTTGTCGCATCATGAACGTTATGATGGAACAGGATATCCAAGAGGTATGAAAGGTGAAGATATTCCACTTCGTGCAAGAATTATTTCTGTTGCTGATTCATACGATGCAATGGTCTCTTTTAGAACCTATAAAGACCCACTGTCACCCGAACAGGCAATTGAAGAATTAAAACGTTGTAGTGGAACGCAATTTGATCCTACAATCGTCGAAACATTTATGAAAATACATCCGTTGATAATGATCGATTTTGAGTCGACAAAGTAATGGAGTTGAAGAAAATAAAATTAATCATTTATCCAATCATAAACGTTTATGGTTGGATATTTTTATAGTATTAAAAGGTATTCAACTTTAATCTATAGGCATCAAAATTATCATTTTAATAATAAAATATGATGTAGAATGAACATCAAATAATTAAAAAATCGTTGATTAAATTTTTATTAAGTTGAGTTTTGCTTCAAATCTAGGTATAATGGATTTAAATTTTGACATTGGGAGAAAAGCATGAATCAAGTTAAGAATTTTCGAACACTAGCTGATAAAATGATGAATAATCAATGCAAATCAATAAAACAAAACATGATTTTTCGAAGTGGTGAATTGAGTCATATTACCCCACAAGAGATTCATAATTTAATCAGTTTTAAGATTAAGCATATCTATGATTTGCGTTCGGCAACAGAAAGACAAAATAGCGATATTTTAAATCATTTTGATATCATCAATTTTGATGTGACTAACTCAAAAACAAACACACCGATGGATCAAGCTTTTTTTAAAAAGACTGCCCCTTCATCGTTGGATTTTATGATTTCACTTTACCGAGATTACTTGCCTTTTTCTCCCATACTCAAACCTTTGATGCAACAAATCATTCAAGAGCGACACCCTTTTTTGTTTCACTGTGCTGCTGGAAAAGATCGCACGGGAATTGTTGCGAGTATTATCATGGCAATCCTAGATTTCAATGAAGAACAATTAATTGAAGAATATGTTTTACTTGATCAAGAACTATTGAGCAGTACCATAACAAGTCTCAGAAATCAAGGGTTTTCAGAATGTGTCATTGCTCAGCTTGAACCGCTGAATACTGTACAACCCTTATATCTTCAAACATTTTTGAATGCCATAAAATCTCGCTTTGGCAATTTAAAAAACTATATCAGTGAGTTTTTAGGTTTAACGGATGAACAAATTGAAAACTTCAAAACTTATTTTTTAGAAACATTATAAATTTACGTTCTATAGAATCATAGATATAATATTTGCGAGTTTTATAGGGGGTATGCATGATGTTTTTAACGCTATCTTTGATGATTGTGATTGGCTTTGCGTTATCTGAAATATTTCATCGTTTAAGGTTACCCAGAGTTGCCGGAATGATTTTTGCCGGCATTCTTTTAGGTCCCTATGTTTTCAACTTAATTGCGCCAGAAGTCTTAACCATTTCTTTAGATTTAAGACAAATCGCTTTAGTCATAATATTATTAAGAGCAGGACTTTCTCTGGACTTAAATGATTTAAAGAAAGTTGGAAGACCAGCCATTCTTTTATCTTTTTTACCCGCATCTTTTGAAATCATTGGCGTGATCATCTTTGGTCAAATCCTTCTAGGATTGACATTGCTTGAATCGGCTATTTTAGGTTCAATCCTCGCTGCAGTATCACCGGCCATTGTCGTACCAAGAATGTTAAAATTAATGGAAATGAAACAAGGAACGAAAAAGAGTATTCCCCAAATGATTATGGCAGGCGCATCTGTTGATGATATCTATGTCATTGTGCTTTTTACTTCCTTTATTAAAATGGCACAAGAAGGTCGTTTTACTTATGATGCATTGATTCGCCTACCCTTAGCTATCCTTTTAGGAATTGGGGTTGGGTTGGCATTTGGATTTCTCTTTGTGATGTTTTTTAAAAGGTTTCACATGCGGGACACAACAAAAGTGTTGTTATTGCTCAGCTTTTCTTTATTCTTCGTCACCATCGAACACGAATTCGGCCATATCATTCCTTATTCTGGCTTATTATCGATTTTAGCCATGGGAATCATGATTTTATCAAAATATCAGATTCTTGCGGATCGATTAGTTAAAAAATATGAAAAAATCTGGGTATTTGCTGAAATGTTATTATTTGTTTTAGTGGGAGCGGCTGTCGACATTACCATGATACCTTACGTTTTTTTATGGTCTATTGTCTTGATTTTTGGGGCACTGGTCTTTCGAAGTGTGGGGGTTCTTATTGCGACATCGCATCGATCGCTCAATTGGAAAGAAAGAATTTATGTTGTGGAAGCCTATATACCCAAAGCGACGGTTCAAGCTTCAATAGGATCGATTCCATTAGCCTTAGGCATATCTAACGGTAATACGATGTTAACCGTGGCTGTATTAGCCATCTTAATTACCGCTCCACTCGGAGCTTTCTTAATGGATATTTCTAAAAATCGTTTATTAGGATTACCAGAAAATCCAATCATTATCCAAGAACCCGTCATCCTTGAATGATTAAATAATGCGTTATTTATATAATATTAGCCATTCACAAGCTTTTTATATGTTTTAAAAGTATGTATTTTTTGATCATATGTTAAAATAAAGACATCGGAGGTATGACCTATGACAAATCAATTTTCACGTTATTTAACCAAGAAAAAACCCCTTATTAAAAGATTAGTGACCGAACTTTCTTTCATTTTTCCTTATGTCAGTGTCTTAGGGACGGATGTGAATGGAATCACCATCGCCGTCGATAAAAAATCAACGCAAGTAATCCCCAGTCAACTCACTGAATCGGGGTTCGTCATCAAAGTCTTTAATGGGTTCGTCTATCATGAATACTCTATCAACGAAATAAGTGAGAAAAACTATGAAAAAATTAAATTTGATATTGAAAAACTTGTGAATGAACAGAGCTC
The DNA here is from genome assembly GCA_002424815.1 of Caryophanales bacterium UBA5603. Classification (GTDB taxonomy): domain Bacteria; phylum Bacillota_I; class Bacilli_A; order Izemoplasmatales; family Hujiaoplasmataceae; genus UBA5603. The sequence goes on along the minus strand of DILB01000019.1, from coordinate 85,110 downwards.
GATCAAAAATGTTACGGTCGATGTTTTAAAGGAAGAACCGTTAAAAAAACGGTTTATACGCAAAAATATCGGCGCTGATTATACACCCGATCAAATCATTACCCTGTTTAAAGCGATGGTTGCTTCAGGTATTGCAGTTTCTGAACAAATCGTGAATGCGAGGGTCAGTATCGAAAATACGGAAATTTCCAAAATGTTTATTTCCACCCATAAAGAATTAGAACAATATTACACTTGGAGTAATCCCCGGGCTTATGTTATTGCACGAAAGGGCGAAAATACCAAGTATGCTTATGATGGTTTTGGGATGAATTCCATCGAACAAGCTTTAAATCAACTGAAAAAATCCATCATCGAAACGGCTCAAACCGCCCTTCAATTGCTTGACTCAACGCCACCAACACCTGGATTTTACGATGTCATCACCGATCCTTCCATCACCGGGCTCATTGCTCATGAAGCCTTTGGTCATGGCGTCGAAATGGATATGTTTGTGAAAGACCGCGCTTTAGCAAAAGAATTTATGAACCAACCCGTGGCTTCACCTTTAATTACGATGCATGATGGTGCAAGTGCCATCCATAGCGTTGCCTCTTATTTCTTTGATGATGACGGCATCTTAGCTTCTGATACGGTCATCATCGATAAAGGTATTTTAAGAAAAGGTATTTCTGATGCTTTGAGTGCTTTACAATTAAAAACGAAACCCACCGGAAATGGACGCCGTGAGTCTTATAAACGCAAGGCTTATACACGGATGACTAACACTTTTTTTGAAGCTGGAAATGACAATCTTGATGATATGATTCAGAGTATTGACGACGGTTTCTTGTTAGTCGATACGAATAATGGCATGGAAGATCCAAAAAACTGGGGCATTCAATGTACCGCCCACTATGGGAAAGAAATTAAAAACGGTCAATTCACCGGAAAAATTGTCAGTCCGGTGGTCATGAGTGGCTACGTTATCGATTTGCTTCAATCGATTACCGCTGTTTCCAAAGATTTTGAAGTCATTGGCAGTGGTTCTTGTGGTAAAGGTTACAAAGAATGGGTTCGCGTTAGTGATGGCGGTCCTTATTTGAAAGCAAAGGTGAAAATCGGATGATAAATCAATTAAAAAAAGCGCTTCAAGCCAATCCGATGGTCCACGATTATTTGATTAATGAAGTGAAAACCATCAGTCACCAAGCCTTTTTTGTTATGCAGAAACTCGAAACGAAACGTTTAGTCGAAACCAATGAATATCATGTGACAGTTTATCATCGGTTTAATCTTGATCAAATGGATTATCTTGGTTCAGCGTCTTTTGCGATTAGCCGCAAATATTCGAAGCTTGAACTGGCATTAAAAATTGAAGAAGCCATCTATGCCGCTTCATTAATTAAGAATAAAACTTTTGAATTAGTTCAAGGACAGAAAAAACAATCTTGGAAGGAAAAACCCATCACCGATCATCCATTTGAAGCCATTGATGCGATTGCCTCCACTTTCTTTGCCCAATCCAGTGATACCATTCGCTTCAACGCTTTAGAAGTCTTTCATACGCAAACGACCACCCATACGGTTAATTCTCGCAAGGTTGATTTAACAAAAACCACTTATAAAATCATGGTTGAAGCGATTCCATCTTATGATGGAGAGACACAAAAAGTCGAACTATCGAAGTTTTACCATTATAAGCATTTGGATCTTGTAATCATCCAAAACGACGCCAAAACGGCATTAAAAGACGTTGAAGTTCGTTATCTTGCGAACCGAATCGAAAAACGTTTTCGTGTGGATGTCATTTTACGTGATCAAGAAGTCGCAGAATTCTTTGAGAACTTAATTAGCGATTATTCTTATGATCAAGTGTACCGTCAAGCAACCGATAAAGTTATCGGTGATGCTATACAAAAAGATGTCTTAGGCGAATGGTTATCCATTGGTTTAATCCCCACTTCGAAAGCAGATCGATTTGATCGTGATGGTGTTATTCTAAAACCCATTGAAGTTGTTGAAAATGGAATTATTAAAAATTATTATGGTTCCAATCAATATGCTCAGTATTTAAACTTTGAACCTTCTGGCATCATGGATATGATTCGCGTTCCGAAAGGAAAAACCGCTTTTTCAACAATGCAGAAGAAACCGCATTTAGAAATTATTGCACTGTCAGGCATTCAAATTGATATTTATTCAGGATATATTGGGGGAGAAGTTCGTCTAGCCGTTTATTTTGATGGAAAGCATTATCGACCGGTGAGTGGTTTCTCATTCTCAGGTAATATCGATCAATCTTTATCTTCGTTGCGATTGTCAAAAGAATTAACCGCGTTATCGAACTATCAAGGACCGAAATATTTAAAACTCACGAATATGGAAATAATTTAATAAAAGCGACATCTGCGGATGTTGCTTTTTTTGATTTAAAAGAGATTTATGTAATTATAAAATCAAAATGCGGAAAAATCCTATTAATTTTGTTGTACTTTTAGTACAATGGTAGTAATAATTAATGATGATTTATTATTACTAAGGAGGCTGTGCCCATGAAATATCAGGTTCATCGTGATTTTAAGCATCTTCAATATTTCCATATGACAAAGAATCTTCAATTGCTTAAGGTGGAAAATTTCGTTGTTAGTGTCTTATATCACGCCATGAAAACACCGAAAGATATCATTCATCAACGGATTAATGTGACTTCAAGAGATGGAGGTATCATCAAAATCGATGTTTATCGTCCCAAAACTTCAAATAATGTATTACCGGTCCTGATGTATTACCCGGGCGGTGGGTTTATTATGAGTGCCTCGCATTTTCATAAAAAAAATCTCATGAATATGGTTCGCTTAACCCATTCCGTGGGGATTATCGTGCATTATCGATTAGCACCGAAATATCCTTTTCCAACCGCCTTTTATGATGCAATTGATGCCTGGGATTATGTGGTTAATCACGCGAGCGAATTACAGATTGATCCGAAACGTTTAGCTTTATGCGGTGATTCAGCGGGTGGTAATTTAGCTTGTGGAATCGCTTTATATAATCAAGATCATTTAAAAAAAGATGTTTCAGCTTTATTTTTAGTCTATCCAGGGCTTGATAAAGGTCAAAACTCCTATACAAGGAAGCATTATATCGATGTTCCAATGTTTAATGCCAGCATGTTTCCTTTAATTGAAAAAGTGTTTTATAAAAATGGAACAGGAGATTTAGAAAAATATGCTTTTCCGTTATTCCATGGAAAGCCGTATGAACTGCCACCGGTATATCTTGAAACAGCTGAATTTGATTGCCTCTTAGATGATGGTCTTCAATTTCATCAATTGTTAAAAGAAAATGGAATTGAAGTGACATTAAATCAAACAAAAGGTACGGTTCATGGCTACGATATCGTACAGACTTCATCGATTGTTAAAGAAAGTTTTAATCAACGCATTGCCTTTCTGAAAAGATATTTATAAAAATAATCTATTGAAGGAGCAAGAACATGAAGACTTGGTTTAAAACAATCTTTATCCCTACCATTTGCATTTTGCTTGGCGGAATTTTCATCGTCGCAATAGCTTGGATGATTTATCTAGGAATCTATTTATCGTTGGAAGCATTATTTTATCCAACGAATCCTCAGGCGGTTCCAGCAGACTATATTCGCATTGTTTGTGCTGTACTTTTCATATTATCCTATTTATTTATCCTCAGAAGTCATGCGTCGCAAACGATGAAAGCGATGATTTTCGTTGGTCCGCTCACAACCCTTGTTATCACTCTCATTCTCAGTTTTTACACCCATTTAATCCTAGTAAGTATTCTCTTAGCGGTGATGGTCATCCTTATTTTAGGACTAATACGCCATTATAAACGGGGATGGGTATTCTATTTAGCAACACTATATTCCCTCTTGCTGGGCGTCGCTTATGCATTGCCTTGGTAATAAAATTACTTGAATTCGATAAAAACGATCTTTCAATTTCTTTGTTAGATCTTTTTTAATACATATTCAAGTATTGAACATTAGAAGAATGTTAACACAAAACTTGAAGATAATTCTAGTATCAATCATCACAATAATATGATACAATGTGTGAATCAATACTCAGAGTTAGAAAGAAAGGTTTTTGAATGAAATCAACCTTGTCTTATGATTCCAGATGGTTACGTCTCGATAATGCTGGAAAAATATATCCTGTCGTTGCCACTGAAAAAAACAGCGGTGTTTTTCGTGTTGCAGCCATCATGGATTCGAGCGTTGATCCAATCCTGTTGACCCATGCTGTCATGGACTGTAAAGAACGATTTCCTTCTTTTTATGTGAAACTGCGTGAAGGATTATTTTGGTTCTATTATGAACCGAATGAATTGCCACCGCTCATACAAAAAGAGCGTCCTTATATTTGTGATAAAATGAATACCCATCAAAATAATGGCTATTTATTTAATTTCTTTTATTATGAAAATCGGATTGCCTTAGAAGTATTTCATAGTCTTTCCGATGGGACGGGGGCATTTGTTTTATTAAAAGCCGTCATTGCTCGTTATTTAGAACTAAGTGGGATAAATATCCTCAATGACGGGTCATTGCTTCAGTTAGAAGATCGCCCCACAAAAGAAGAATTAGAAGACAGCTATAATGCACTGTATACAAAGAAAAAAGCCTCAAAGTTTTCAAATATCAGAGCTTATCGAATGAAAGGGACAAAATTTCGTGCGCCCGGAGGCATCGGTTTAATTCATGCGACAGTTAACACGACGGATTTACGCGCATTAGCAAAAAAATATGATGTGACGATTTCACAATATTTAGTCGCGCTTCTCAATTATGCCATCGTAAAAACGGGAGATTTTAAAAAGTTAGCGAAACATCCCATCCGATCGAGTGTCCCTGTCAACATGCGGCGATTCCTTTATTCTCAAAGTCTACGTAATTTCTCCTTGTTTTTTAACACGACGTTATATGCGACGCATCAAGATATGTCCTTTGATGAAGTGCTAAAATCTATCAAAGCTCAATTTGAAAAAGAATTGACGCAGGAACGATTACAAGATCGTTTAAATGTTAATGTAGCTTTTGAGAAAAACTTTTTCATCAAGATATTGCCTTTGGCAGTAAAAAAATTATTGTTTAAAATTGGGTATGTCATCATCGGCCATCGTCCTTCAACCATTTCTTTGACGAACTTTGGACCAATAGAACTTCCAAAAACTATGGTTCCTTATGTAAAGGGTTTTGAATTTAATTTAGCCAGCGGTCATAAGCCAGGTGTCGCAGTGAATACTTATCATGGCAAAACAAAAATTATTTTTAATCGTCCCTACCGCGAAACTGATCTTGAACGATTTTTCATTCGTCAACTTAGCGATGAAGGATTGCATGTAACGATTGATACGAATCATTGGCAATAAGCATTGAAAGGAGCCTACATGATGACATTTGAATCACTTCATATTATTAAACCCATCACAGAAGCTTTAAAAAGTGAAGGTTATTTAACCCCGACCCCCATTCAAACAGCCGCAATTCCGGTGTTGCTTGCAGGTAAAGATTTGCTTGGAAGCGCCCAGACGGGAACAGGAAAAACAGCGGCGTTCGCTATTCCCATTCTACAAAAACTCTATACTCCAACCGCATCGCCACGTCGACACCGTTCCATCAAAGCCTTAATTTTGACCCCCACAAGAGAATTAGCGGCTCAAATTAAGGAAAGTTTCATCAACTATGGACAAAACTTAGGGATTAAAACGGTTGTGATCTTTGGCGGCGTTCCCCAAAAATCACAAACCGATGCCATTAAAGCTGGATTGGACGTTTTGATTGCGACACCTGGACGGTTGCTTGACTTAATGAATCAAGGGTTCATTGATTTAAAAAGCATTGAATATTTTGTTTTAGATGAAGCAGACCGGATGCTAGACATGGGTTTCATCCACGATGTCAAAAAAATCATTCAAGCCATCCCAACCCAAAGACAAACGATGCTTTTTTCAGCGACGATGCCCAAAGCAATCGCGGATTTAGCGAATTCAATCCTAATTGATCCAGTTCGTATCGCCATTGATCCGGTTGAAACAACGGTTGAGGCCATCAATCAAAAAATGTATTTTGTTTTAAAGAAGAATAAAACCAATCTTCTGATTCATTTGTTAAAAAATCCTAAAATTGAATCGGTTTTGGTTTTTTCAAGAACCAAACATGGGGCCAATAAAATTGTCAAAGATTTAGGATTATCAGGAATTTACGCTGAAGCGATCCATGGAAATAAATCTCAAGGCGCAAGAACCCAAGCATTAGCGAAATTTAAAAACCGCGAATTGCGAGTTCTCGTCGCTACCGATATTGCGGCGAGAGGTCTCGATATTGAAAAACTATCGCATGTCATCAATTATGATTTGCCAGAAGTGCCTGAAACATACATCCACCGAATTGGCCGTACAGGAAGAGCCGGTTTGGCTGGCGATTCCATCTCTTTTTGTGGTGAGGAAGAAGAAGGTTTGTTAAAAGATATTGAAAGACATATTGGCATCAAAATACCGGTGATCATTGATCATCCTTATCATGGTATTTTTGCGAAAAAAGATGCAAGGGCTGCGGGCAAAACGGTTACTCAAAAACCACAACCCTCGACCCAACAATTAGCACAATTACAAAAAAATCGCGAAGCACAAAAACAATACAATCGACCAAAACAGCCTTATCACAACATTAAAAACAAATAATGATGGAGGGTATAAAATGACGTTTAATTACAAAAAAGCCGTCACCGAATTTTGGAATAGTATGGATAACCATGATTGGGAAACTTTAAGAGGGTTCTTTCACCAAAACGCCAAGATTGCATGGCCAAATACCGATGAAATATTCAGCGTTGATGAATATATTCGCATCAATCGGATGTACCCAGGATTATGGCAATTGAGACTAGAAGATGTTCAAATGACAGAAAGAAACATCATTTCAATTGTATTAATCACGAGTAAAGATGAGATACTTCCCAAAAGTTTTCGAGCTGTCGCTTTTTTTCGGTTCGAAAATGGTTTGATTGTGAATTTGACAGAGTATTTCGCACAAGATGAAAAAGCACCTGATTGGCGAGAAAACATCGCTTCTGAATAATTATATGAACGAAAAAACCTGTTTTTCCGATGGTGGAAGTGACAGGTTTTTTTAATGGAGTTAAAAAATTATCACTTTATTAGGTATCTACGATGATATTTGATATAATAAATCTGCATTAAAGGAGTGATGGTTTATTAAAATAATCGATACAAAAGCGACCCTATTTTATTGGGTCAATCAATATCCAGAATTAAAAGATATTTTAGCATCTCTCGGTTTTACCGAGATTTCAAAACCAGCGATGCTATCAACCGTGGGACGTTTCATGAACTTAAAACAAGGGTGTTCATTGCGTAATATCGATATGGAAGGACTCAAACGTGGTTTAATGGAACACGGTTTTGAATTGAAAGAGGAGGAATAATATGAGCGAATTTATCAATAATTCGGAACAACGGCAAGCGTTGCTTAAAAAAATTATCCGGAGTTTACATCAAGGGGCCGATTTAGAAACAGCAAAAGCTGAATTTAAAGCCCATTTTAGCGAAGTATCCACCGAAGAGATATCACAGATGGAACAAAGCTTAATAAAAGAAGGTATGGCCATTGAAGAAGTACAGAATCTGTGTGATGTCCATGCGGCTGTATTTGAAGGCTCGATTTCTGATATTCACCCTTCTAAAGACCATACAAAAATATTGGGTCATCCCGTCCAAGTATTCAAAGCAGAAAACGATCGTATTGAGCAATTGATCGTTGAAGAAATCGAACCTTATTTGAACCAAGTCGGTCCAACACCGATTTTGATGCTTCGCGTCGCTTATGACCGTTTCATTGAAATTCACAAACATTATGCTAGAAAAGAATACTTGTTTTTCCCCAACTTAGAAAAGAATGGCATCACCGCTCCCCCAAAAGTCATGTGGGCTGTTGATGATGAAATTCGGGCTGAAATAAAAGCTATCCAAGCGGATTTAGGGAATGTCAAGATACCGTTTGAAGACACCTTAAAAAAAATAGTCGCCAACATTCAGAAAGTTCGCGACATGATCTCAAAAGAAAATAATATTTTAATTCCGTTATTAATCGACACCTTATCATTCTTTGATTGGATATTGGTGGATGGTGCAACCGAAGAAATTGGGTATTTCTTAGAAAAACCCAAGCATTCATGGAAAAAAGAAACACCAAAAGAAGAAGACACAAATCAGCCCTTGAAGACGGTATCAGGGTCCGTTCCTTTTGATGCGGGTCGTCTTTCATTTAATGAAGTTAATGCAATGCTTAATGCTTTACCATTGGATTTGACGTTTGTGGATAAGGATGGTCATGTGCGTTACTTCACCCAAGGTAAAGAACGTATCTTTGATCGGACCATTACCATTTTAGGTAGGCACGTCTCGATGTGTCATCCACCGGCCAGTGTGCATGTGGTCGAAGACATCATTCATAGCTTTGAAAGTGGCGAAAAAGATCATGAAGATTTTTGGATTCGTATGAAAGATCAATTTATTTATATTCGTTATTTCGCCGTTAGAGACAAAGATGGAACCTATCTTGGAACTTTAGAGGTAACACAAGATATTAAACCCATCACTTCACTAGAAGGCGAAAAACGCTTGGTGTCAAAATCCTAATGCGCTACTTTTTTATCGCTCTTGGTTTTATTTTTTTAGGGATTGGCATCGTCGGCGTTTTTATGCCGGTGTTACCGACCACACCTTTCTTATTGATGACAACGTATTTTTTTGCGAAAAGTTCCCCCAAATTTCATGCGTGGTTTATTCAAACACGCCTTTATGAAAAACATTTGAAGAATTTTGTGGAAACACGATCAATGACAAAAAGACAAAAATGGTCGCTGATGATTTTTGTCGACTTGGTTATCATCTCTTCAATCATCATTGTTAATAATCTTTATGTGACCATTGCATTGGTCTTGATTGATCTCGTAAAATATTGGTACTTCTTTACAAAAGTTAAGACCCTATAAAAAAACATGTTCGCTCAAAGGAGTGAACATGTTTTATATTACCAAGCCGCGATTTGACCATCACAGCGTGATTCCGTTCCACCTGTTAAAACGCCAGTTTCAGGGTTTCTCCAGATAATCTGTCCGCGACCAAAATGCGATAATTCTGGTTCAATGATGATATGATGACCACGTTTTTTCAAATCTTCAATCACTTGCGGATCGAATGAAGGTTCTAAAGCAACGGTTTTATTTTCCAACCATTGCCACCGGGGGGCATCTAAGGCACTTTGGGGATTCATTTGAAAATCAATCGTATTCATAATGACTTGTAAGTGACCTTGTGGTTGCATGAAGCCACCCATCACCCCAAAAGGACCGATGGCTTGGTTACCTTGTGTTAAGAAACCAGGGATGATTGTATGATAAGGACGTTTAAACGGTAACAATGCATTGGGATGTTTTGGATCAAGGCTAAAATTATGACCACGATTTTGTAAGGCAATGCCTGTATTCGGAATGACGATGCCTGAACCAAAGCCCATGTAATTGCTTTGAATGTATGAAACCATATTGCCATCTTTGTCAGCACTACATAAATATACGGTCCCTGATTCGTTAGGTTTGCCAGGATAGGGTGTGAGTACTTCATCCGTGATTAATTGACGGCGCTTGATAGCATAAGCTTCACTTAACAAATAATCATAGGATATTGGCATATAAGCAGGGTCTGTGAGATAAGCCAATCCATCTGAGAAGGCAAGTTTCATGGCTTCGATTTGATAATGATAATGAAGGGATGATTCTTTCATAGAATCGGAGAACCCCTTGATAATATTTAATGCTTGTAAAGCGATGATGCCTTGACCGTTGGGGGGAATCTCCCAAACGTCATAACCTTTATAGTGAACATGTATCGGATCGACCCAAGTCGGTTGATATTTCATTAAGTCCGTTTTACGAAGAAAGCCATGATGCTTTTGTGAAAACGCATCGATCTCATCGGCTAGTTCACCATGATAAAAACTTTGCGCATCAGTTTTACCGATTTTCTCTAACGTTTTAGCGTGGTCTTTTAAAGTCACAATTTTACCTGATTTAGGCGCAGATCCATTGAAAGTAAAAGTATCAAACCATGGGATGAATTCATCACCTTGATAATTTTTACGGTAAATCCGTTCAGCATTTTGCCAGTGTTTAGCGACATGATCAGAAACGGGATATCCTTTTTTTGCATAGAGAATGGCAGGGCGTAAACAATCCATTAAAGAGAGGTTTCCAAACCGGCGATTTAAGGCAACCCATGCGGCTGGAACCCCTGGAACCGTCACAGGAATGAATCCTGAATGCGGCATTTTAGTATGTCCTAATTGATGAATGGCTTCAATCGTCATTTTTTCAGGGGCAAAGCCGCTGGAGTTTAAACCATGTAACTGATTATTAAACCAGACCAAGGCAAAGGCATCGCCGCCGATGCCATTTGAAGTAGGTTCCACAACCGTTAAACAAGCCGCTGTCGCAATGGCCGCATCGATGGCATTGCCTCCTTTTTTTAACATATCTAGTCCAGCTTGCGCTGCTAAAGGTGTTGAAGTTGCGACCATTCCTTGTGTCGCATGAACCACTGAGCGTGAAGAAGGATAAGGATAATGATTCCAATGAGATTCAAACATAGTAACTCCTTTATTAAGAATTGATTTATTTCCATCCATTATATCATCTTCATTTAATTACTGCTATCTTGCATATAAAAAGAATACGGATAATCCGATTTCATTCCTCATCTTCTTAAATATTTAGATTGTCTATTATCATATTTTCGTGTAAAATAGTCCTTGTGAAATACCGCATCTTTTGAGATGCATTCTGTATTTTTTTGTGAGGGATCATGTTTAAAAATTTGATTGGAGATAGAAAATTTTATAAAAATCTTTTTGCGATATCACTGCCAATCATTGCGCAACAACTGATTACCTCTTCGGTACAACTTGTGGACAATGTGATGGTGGGAAGTTTAGAAGAATCGGCGATTGTTTCTGTTTCAGTCGTTAACCAATTATATTTCATTATGATGCTAATCACTTTTGGCGCGATTGGTGGCGCTGGTATTTATACAGCGCAATATTTCGGATCGAAAGATTTTGATAAATTAAAACAAACGTTTCGGTTCAAAGTTATCACTGCGTTATTAGTGTTTTTTATCTCATTAGTCGTCTTCACCGTTTTTGGGGAAACACTGATTGGTTTGTTTACCGATAATCCCGTTTCAATTGAAAACGGTATGAGTTATCTATCGATTATTCGTTGGGGCATATTGCCTTGGGTATTGACGGTTGCGATGGCAAATACTTTCCGCGATATGGGCATTACCAAACCTTTAATGTATATTTCGATTGTGGCCATCATGACGAACACGGGTTTAAATTACTTGTTAATCTTTGGTAAATTCGGATTTCCACAGTTAGGAATCGTGGGGGCGGCTTATGCGACGGTCGTGGCCCGTTTTATTGAATTTTTATTAATATTCATTTTATTAAAAAAACGTGGAAAGTTATTTGATACAAAATTAACACAACTCTTAAAGATTGATTCTGTTGTATTAAAATCAATCTTAAAAATGGCATTTCCATTGATGATTAATGAATTGCTTTGGTCAACAGGTCAAACAATGTTCATGCAAGCCTATTCATTAAGGGGAGAAAATGCTTTAGCCGCTTTAACAATCACAGGGGCAATATCACAGTTAGTATTTGTGACCTTCGGTGGCGTCGCAACCGGAATTGCGGTGATGGTTGGAAATACTTTAGGGCGAAATGAATTACAAATTGCCAAAGATAATGCAAGAAAACTGATTGCCTTCGCCGTTCTTTTTGCGATGGTCATGGGTTTATTGTTATTCGGATTGAGTTTCTATATTTTGGATATCTACAAAGTATCAGTTGAAACCCGAGCCACAGCCATCTTTAATATTCGGGTCAACGCCCTCTTCATCCCGGTTTATTCATTCAATGTGGCCATCTATTTTACGCTTCGTTCTGGTGGGGATACAAAGTCGACACTGTTAATGGATTCAGGATATATGTGGGTCATCTCTGTACCAATTGCCTATGTCATGTCAAGGTTTACCGATTGGCCGGTGACGATCATGTTTTTATTAGTTCAATGTCTTGATATTCCCAAAGCCCTCTTTGGTATGTCAAGGTATCGCAAAGGACATTGGGTTAAAAACCTCGCAAAAGAGCCGGCAGTTGTACAAACAATATAAAATGTGAAAGTCGCCATCTCTGGCGACTTTTATTCATTTATTCAGGATGATTAATTAAAGGGAAAAACAGGCGATCATAATGAAGTAAGTGGCCGATAATCAACGTGCCCGCAAATTGATCAAAACAATCCTTAATCGTGATTTCTTTGTTTTTAGCCCTCTCTATCAAGTAGGTAAATTTTTCGATGAGTGCAGCATGTTCATGCCGGTGTGCTTCAATATCAGGGTAGCCGATTCTCTCTAAAACAGATTCTTCATACACAAAATGTTTTTTAGCGTGATCAATAATGGTCACAAATTTTTTAATGATACTCAAGTCATTATCATTGGTGATACCAATCATCGCAACGACGTTGGATAGTTCAATCAATTCTTGATGTTGCCGATCAATCGTTGGTTCCCCTGATTCCCACGATGATTGCCATATTATTTTTGCAAATGCCAGTGGTAATGGCGTTTGAGCACTCCAAGCGACAACTTTATCTTTTCCAGTTCTTTTCGCTTTACCTAAAGCATAATCGATGCGGCGAAACCAAAAATTAGGCGAATCACCAATTGAATACTCTGATACCCCTAAACTCACGCTCACCTGACCGGAAGGCCCGCCAAAATCGTCTTTAACGGTTTTACGAATGATCTCTGCTACTTCAGTAGCAACTTCCATAGATGTGTTCGGTAAAATAACCAAAAATTCTTCGCCACCCCATCGGTATGCAATGTCTGTTTTGCGTATGGATTTGAGAGCGGATTGGGCAGTCATTTTTAAAACGACGTCACCATGATCATGTCCGTAAATATCATTGATGAGTTTAAAATTGTCGAGATCAAAGAGGATAAAACTGAGCGGTTGTTTATATTCTTCAGCATATGCAATAAAATTAGGCAATTGATTATCAAGGTAATGACGATTAAAAAGTCCGGTCAGGGAATCTTTTAAAGCCATTGAAGATAGTTCTTCGTTTGTATGGCGTAAGTGTTTTAATAATGTACTATAATCCGCGGCTAAAATCATGATTGCCCAAAAACTTAAACTGATGAAACTAAAGAGGTTACTAAAATGAGAGAAGAAGTTTGAATCTGTCAGATTTCCGATTTGATTAAAATTCAAGGTAGCATGAAAAATCCGTAAAAAATTGACAATCATATATAAAACAAACAACGATTGTGCCGTAATATAGAAACTTTTACCAGCTAATTTAGTCGATTCGCGAATGGTTCTAAACGCGTCAATAATAATGAGACTACTAAAGAAAGAATTAATGATGATACGAATACTAAAGTGTGGAATAAGATAGGTAAAGACGATGATAAGCGTGAGAAAAACTAAAAAATAAAGCAATATACGATAAGGTAAGATGGGTTTATTGAAATAAAAACGAAAACCAGAAGTCATAAAATATAATAACCAAAAGAAACATATATTAAGACCGATAATCGAATAGATAGGCAACCATATACCTTGATAATAAGTGAACAAGGCGGTAAAACCACCGAATAAATATGCCAAAGAAAAGATGATAAAATATGCTTTTTTTCTTCTAAGTCCTAGATATACGAACAGCGATGAATAGGATAGTGCTAAAAGCAATGTCGCAATGAGAAGGGTTTTATTGTCCATAGAGATCCTCCGATAATAACCAATGACATGTGCGTTATTTACCTTAATTTATAGCATAAGATCTTCATTTTTACAATCTATTCATAAGATGAATACGAAACAAAGGCATAATTACGATATAAATATCATATTTTATGAATGATACCCACAATTATGCTTGAATTTTTCGTAGGAATCTATGATATAATATCATCACTTAGATTTTATTAGGATGGGTGGAAAATGATTTCTCGTGAAGAACTAAAACAGGATCTTAATCAACTTTTAATAGACAAAGAGTATATTCAAGCCGTCTGGGAAGGCGGATCCGTTGCGACAGGATTTATGGATGCTTTTTCTGATCTTGATTTATCCATTATTGTTAAAGAGGGATATGAAGAAGAAACGTTTAAATGTCTTGAGACATTTCTTGATCATACCTATGGGATTCTAAACCGTTTTAGAATGCCTGAGCCTACTTGGCACGGGTTTTCACAAGCGTTTTATCAAATTAAACAAGTGTCTCCGTGGTTATATTTGGATGTTTGTATTATCAGGGAAACATTGCCTGATAAATTTACTGAAAGTGACCGCCATGGTGTTGCTCATATTTGGTTTGATAAAAAAGGAATTTATCATCCTACCATTCAATCCCAAGCAACGCTTGAAGCGCGTTGTCAGAAATACTATCGTTTAGCGACGCAAACGGATTGGCTGATGGAAATCGAACTTCGTAAAAATATTGAACGCGGCATCTTAACAGAAGCCTATCATCAACTATATAGTTTCACAGTGCGGAATTTAGGAATTCTCTTAAATCTCAAACATCGTCCTGAAAAAGTTGATTTTCAATTACGATATGCTTATCGTGATTTTCCGAAACCCGATCTTGATTTAATTGAGTCAGTATTTAAAGCTTCATCGATTGAAGAATATCGTCTAGTCATGGAAAAAGTGTTAAATCGATATTACCAATTAAAATCAGAATTAATTAAACTTTGGGGGATGTAAATCCCGATTACATCATGATTTATAGGAGATAGAATGATGAATACAGTCCTTACAATTCTCAGTTTATATTTCTTTATTACCGGGTTGATGGCGGTCATTTTTGTGGCTTATGCCTTCTTAAACCGGGGAACTAAAATGTCTATCTTTATTGTGATTATCGGTATTTTGATGAGTATAACGATTTTTGGATATCTCTTTGAAATTCATTCGACCACTTTAGAGAATATGATTTTTTGGAACCGAATTCAATACTTTGCTATTCCTTTTCTACCTTCTGTTTGGCTGATGATTGCTTTGATTTTTACCAACCACAATTCGAAGTTTAAGGGATTTTGGTGGCTAATTCTCATTATTCCTTTGATCACATTTTTCTTCGTTCAAACGGCTGAGTGGAATTCATTATACTACACTTCCATAACCACGACTGTGGGACCGTATTTTATGTATCTCAATCTTTCTAAAGGTCCTTGGTATTTTGTCCAAATGTCTTATGGCGGACTCATGATTCTTTATGCAGGATTTTTATATCTGCGATATTTAAAAACCTGCACTCCAGGGATTAAAAAAGTTGTAAAAATGTTATTATTAGCCACATTATGGCCTTCCATCGGCTTGTTGCTTTCGCTCATTCCTTTTCCGATTGAAGGGATTATCTTAGCTTCTTTATTTACACCCCTATCTGTCATTATGTTCAGTTTTATCATTTTTGATCGCTATTTATTAACTTTGCGTCCGATTGCCAAAGAAGAATTCTTTTTAGTAGCTAATCAAGGCATCTTGGTTTTTGATCATAATAACATTCTTTTGGAATGTAATCCTTATACTTTTGAACATTTTCCAATCTTGAAAGATTACATTAACAAACCCCTCAATGATATCGTTAAGCGATATCCAAAACTCATTGATGTTATCGGTGTCGGACATTTTGATGCCTATGAATTTGAAGGTAATTATTATCAAACGCATTTAAGTCGTTTGTACGATCGTTTAGGAAATAGTAACGGTTCAATCTTTACGTTCATCAATATTTCTGAAAATTATAAGACAATCGAAGAACTGAAAATCAATCAAGTTAGGGTTGAATATTTAAGTATTCATGATCAATTAACGGGACTTTATAACAGGCATTTTCTTGAAGAGTATATGAAAAAATTATCGGTAGATGATTATCCGATTGGCATAATTTATATTGATATGAATAATCTCAAATCAACCAATGATTCTCATGGTCATTTAGCTGGGGATGCGTTAATCAAGCAAACCGCAGTTTTAATTACCAGTACACTTGATCAAAGCGATTTGACGGTTCGTATCGGTGGCGATGAATTTTTAATTTTCGTCCCAAAAACAAATGAAAAAGTCGTACTACAAAAACTTAAAAAACTCGATGAAGCCGCCAAAAATCAAGGATTATCCTTTGCACTTGGACATGCAATTAAAAACGAAATGGTGGCCTTCGATGAGGTTTACCGAATCGCAGAAGATCGCATGTATGTGGATAAGGAAGCAAAAAAGAATTAATAGAAAAAACGTGGATGGCTGATGCTTTTCCACGTTTAATTTATTAAAAATCGTGTGAGGCCATATGAAATGTTTGTTTGATAAGAATACAAAAACGATGTTGCGATGCATATAATAAATACCCGCTTTCTTAACTAGACAGAAGAGGTAAAAATGGGATTATGAAGATTTTTTGTCAGAATTGAAACTGAAACTTTAATCATATATCAGACGTTACATTGCACCATCTCAATCCTTATGATAAAAAATATGACATTTTTGCGTATCTGAAAAACGAAATTAACACGATAATGATATAATAAAATTGAAAGCGAGGGGTCATATGGATCTTTATGATAAAATTCTTGAAACCAAAGCATATATTCGCGCAAAAACAAACTTAATCCCGTCATTAGGCGTTATTTTAGGTTCGGGGTTGGATGGATTGACCGATAAAATGCAAGATGTTGTGACTTTCACCTTTTCCGAGTTACCGCATTTCATCCAAAATCTGACACAAGGACATGTAGGGAAAATATGGTTGGGTCGTTTGGGTCATCAAATAATCATGGTTATGAAAGGTCGTTTTCATTATTATGAAGGTCACACTTTAGCAGAAATCACTTTTCCGATTCGTGTGATGAAAGCGCTCGGCGTTGAAACGCTTATCTTATCGAATGCTTGTGGAGCGGTCAATCAAAACTTTCAAGTAGGAACGATGATGCTTATCACAGACCATCTAAATTTAACAGGAAATAATCCTTTGATTGGAAAAAACGATGAACGTTTAGGACCGAGATTCCCAGATGCCAGTGAGATTTATTCCTTAAAATTGCGTGAGTTAACCAAAAATATTGCCAAAACCTTAAGCATTCAAATTCAAGAAGGGGTTTATGCATGGTGGAGTGGTCCCAGTTACGAAACACCCGCTGAAATTCGCATGATTCGATTTTTAGGGGCAGATGCCGTTGGAATGTCGACGGTCCCTGAGGCTTTAGTCGCTTCGCAAATGGGAATGCAAGTTTTAGGACTATCGTGTTTAACGAATATGGCTTCAGGAATTTTACCTCAGAAGCTATCACATCAAGAAGTATTAGCAGCAGCGAATTTAATTTCCAATGATTTTGGTCGTTTACTTTATCAAGTCGTTTTATCTTTATAAAAACAGATATTTTAATGTTTTTACTGAATCGAGGTGATTTGAATGCGAACCATCTTGAATGATTGTACCGATCCTTTTTACAATTTAGCTTGGGAAGAATATATTTTTAAACAAATACCTTGTCAAGAAGATATTCTTTTACTGTGGCAAAACGCGCCTTCAGTCATTATTGGAAGAAATCAAAATGTTTGGGAAGAAGTTTTAGTGGAATATGTTAAAAACCATCAAATCCCAATTATCAGACGAATTTCTGGCGGTGGAACGGTTTATCATGACTTAGGAAACTTGAATTTCACCATTATTACCAATGATTATAAAGATTCCATCAGCAATTATAAAAAATTCACTGAACCTTTAATTTCGGCTTTAAATGATTTAGGTATCAAAGCCTCATTCCATGGTAAAAGTGATGTCTATATCGGTGATCAGAAAATATCCGGAAATGCACAAAGTTATTATCAAAATCGTATGTTGCATCATGGTACGATTTTGTTTGATGCATCACTGGATGAATTAAATCATGTGTTGAGAAAAAGTGATGCATCGATTGATTCGATTGGTGTGAAATCAAATCGAAGTGCTGTGACAAATGTGTCCTCCCATTTGAAATCGCCTTTGAGCATTCATCAGTTTAAAGATTATTTATTGAAACATTGGTTAAAAACAGACCATATTGAAGGAAGAATCATGCGGGTGACTGAACGTGACCATGAGATGATCAGGCAGTTGATGTATGAAAAATATCGTACGTGGGAATGGAATTACGGTGAGTCTCCGGCTTTTGAAAAAATTGGGGGATTGAATCAAGCCAAAATTCGACTCCGTGTCGATGAAGGCGTCATTGAGGTGTTGGAGTGGATCAAACCCCAAGACACGCTCAGTTTAGAAGAATTTAAAGGTTGTCGTTTTGAAATGGATGCGGTTGAAGAAATATTAAAGCGAACACCAGAAATCATTCAAAAACCGCTGAGAGCGTTTCTTGAAAACATCTTATTACATACTGAATAAATGGACTTCATGAGAAGTTCATTTTTTTATCGTGATGGATGATAAGGGATGTCACTTTAAAAATAAATCCATGATAATTATTTAACGAAACACAAAATAATCATAGAATTTTAAACGAATTCATCATATAATTGAAAATAGTACGCAAAAACCGTCTAGAAGGGAATAAATAGATGAAGAAGTACTCAAAAACTATCAATCTCGATATTTTATTTTTTTATCCTCTCATCGCTTTTGCCTTTCTAATCATCTTTGTCGGTGGTTTAATCTATTCAGCTACTTTAAACGCATTCCGTACCAATCAAAATGAGATGGCATTAAAAAATGCGACATTGATGTCTGAAAAACTCACCATCAATCAAGAATATGCTAATCTTTTAATCAGTAGTATTGATGATGCGATGTTGTCAGTGGGGCGCCTCGTTTTAGAAAATCAAAGTGAAATTAGTAACGAATATCTTGAAACTTTAGTCAAAAACACGGATATCCAATATATTTATTGGTACAACCCTTCCGGCACTATTCTTTATGATGCGAGTGGCATCTATATCGGCTGGCAAGTCGATATTGATCATCCGATTTATCAATTTATGATGGGTGATGACGATGTTTTTGTTGAACCGATTCGCAAATCGACCACTGAAGATGCGTATTTTAAATTTGTCTATTTAAGAACACCAGATCATTTTTTTGTTCAAGTGGGTGTGAGTGCCGATTATATTCAAGCAAAAATTGAAAGTTTCGATTATGGAACAATCCTTCATGACATCATCGATGACAATGAAGACATCTTATATGGATTAATCATTGACAAAACCTTTACAGCGATTTATGATACTGATTCAGAAGATATCGGCATTGTCTATGATGATGATCCCATCTATCCAAGAGTTCTTCAAGGTGAAAGCATCAATGATCTATGGTTCTATCCCAAAGTGGGTAAAGTCATCAGAGAGACCTCAGTGCCCATTTATATCGATAATCAAATCGTCGGAATTCTTGCATTAGGGTATTCGTTAGACTACTTTAACCGAATTCAAACGAATTTAATTGTCATTATTGCGGGTTTTGCGATAATTCTTATTACGGGATATATCCTCATGCAATTAAAACAAATCGTGTCCCCCATCATCCAATTGAGCAACACCATTGATCGATTAGATGTGAATAGTCTTGAAGATCACGAATTACCTAAAGGCAAAGGCGTTTTTATTGGCATGTATGAGGCATTACAAAAATTAGCTTGGAAAATCAGTTCTGAAAATCGGAATAATTTGCATTTAAATCAAGAGATATCCGCCCTTGCTTATAGCGACTTTTTAACAAAAATTCCGAATCGTATCGCTTTTATTGAAACCTTAAATCAAGAAATAGAAAAAGGCAATCAATTTGCGATCATATATTTTGACTTAGATGGATTTAAAACCATCAATGACACAAAAGGTCACAGTTTTGGCGATCAGTTGTTGATTGCATTTACAAAACGAATCAGAGATCGATTAACCGAACCAGCTTATTTTGCACGCTTCGGTGGTGACGAATTTTTGCTTATTGCTCATTTTGAGGAAGAATTAGAACTTCAAAAGATTATCGCATCGGTTCGTGAGGATTTTGAAATGCCGATGATAATTGATAACCAAATGCATTATTTAGACGCTAGTTTTGGTATCAGTGTATTTCCAATGGATGGACATAATCCCGATGAATTGATTCGCAAAGCCGATGTGGCGATGTATGTTTCTAAAAAACATGGTAAAAACCAAGTCATGCGCTTTGAGCATTCTATGGATCAAGATTTAATCCATGAGACAGAAATCGTTGAAAAATTAAAATATGCGATTAAAAACGATGGATTTACGGTACTGTATCAACCACAAATGGATATTAATTCCAATCAAATCATCAGTCTTGAGGCTTTACTTCGCCTTAAAAACGAAAATTTATCCCCGGCTATTTTTATACCGATCGCAGAAAAGGTTGGCTTAATTCGTATCATTGGTCGAATCGTCTTAAAAACTGTCATCACACAACTATCCGTTTGGCAAAACGAACAATTACCGATTGTTCCTATCTTTGTTAATTTTTCCAGTGATCAAATCGAAGATGAAACCATTCTTGATTACATTAAAGATTTAATGTCTGAAAACCAAGTGAATTATTCGTTTTTAGGAATTGAACTGACTGAAAGTACATTAATTAAGAATGAGCATCGAACGTTGGCTACACTTAAAGCTTTTCGTGAATTAGGCATTCAAACCGCCTTAGATGATTTTGGATCAGGTCAAGCCGGACTCAATTACATGACAAAATATCAAGTCAGTATGGTCAAACTAGATAAAGGATTTTCTGATCTTTATTTAGATGAGATAGGATTGCCGATTTTTAATACCATTGTCAAATTATCAAAACTTTTAGGGTTTGATATCATCGCTGAAGGCCTTGAACGCCAAGATCAAATTGACACTTTAAGAAAAACCGAATGTCATAAGGTACAAGGGTATTTTTATTACCGTCCAACCGATGCAGAAACCATCAAAGGCTTATTAAAAAAATAAAGAATCTTGCCCTAAAAACGGGAAGATTCTTTTTTCATTATAAGATGTGAATCGGTTTCATGAAGGCACCCATCGCTGCCTCCATCACCGTTTCTGAAACAGAAGGGTGGAGATGAATCGAATCGGCAATTTCAGAAACGGTCGCTTCCGAATTCATCGCCAGCATCGTTTCACCCAAAAGTTCAGAAGCATTATAAGCGAAAATATGAGTGCCAAGGATTTCCCCGTAGGTTGGATCGACAAGGAGTTTAATCAATCCCATCGATTCACCTTCAGTTAAAGCTCTGCCGTTTGCAGATAAAGGGAATTTAGATATTTTATAAGGAATATTTTTCGCTCTTGCTTCTTTCTCTGTTAGTCCTACCATCGCAATCTCAGGAAAACCATAGATTGCAGAAGGAACTTTTGAAGGATCAAATTCTGCTTTTTGACCTAATAAGTTTAATACAGCTACAATACCAGCCGCAGAAGCGGCATGTGCAAGCATGGTTTTACCAGTCACATCACCAATGGCATAAATGGAGTCGATGGAAGTTTTCATGGTTGCATCGACGACAATGGCGTGGTTCTCCATCTTAAGATTGAGATGTTTGAATGCTTCAGTGTTGGGACGCATCCCAACACTTAACAAGATTTTATCGGCTTGAATTGTCTGGTTATTTCCATCGATTTGATAAGTAATCATATCTTGATTAATCTCAGTAACAGAAGCATTATGAATGATTTTAATGCCATCTTGTTTCAATATTTTAAGATAGCTTTGACGAATTTCATCATCGATTTGCATTAATATCGTATCCATTTTTTCTAAGACCACAACTTCTGTCCCCAGTGCATTAAATAAAGTCGCAAATTCGATGCCAATGACACCCCCACCGATAATCACCAATCGCTTCGGTATTTGTTCAATCGATAACAATGATTGACTAAAGTGAACATAACCTTGATCAATAGCCGCATCAAGCCCTTTAATGGGCGGTTTAATCGGTGAAGCACCGGTTGCGATAATGATGGCTTTAGCAGTAATGATTTCTTGGTTTATTTTCAGCGTCGTTGGCGATAAAACTTCCCCATAACCCTGAAAAACCTCGACACCATTTTTTTGGAGTAAAAGTTTGACTCCGTCCGTTAAGCGTTTGACAATCTTCGTTTTTCTTAGTTGCATGGATTGCCAATCAGCGATGATAGAAGAAGAATCAACTTTGATGCCATATTCTTCGCTTCTCTTGATGGTTTTATATACTTTTGCACTTTTCAATAAGGCTTTTGTAGGTATGCACCCTTCATTTAAACAAACGCCACCAATGGCATTTTTTTCAATCAACGCCACACTTGCATTGAGTTGTCTAGCTTTGATGGCTGCGACATATCCCCCGGGGCCACCCCCTAAAATAACAATATCATAGGTTTTCATATTATCGCATTAACAAAAGCAGAGGATTTTGTAAATATGATTTTAATTGCATCGCAAACCGACCCGCATCCGCACCATCAATGATGCGGTGATCAACAGCGAGGGAGATAGGCATCATCCAAGCTATGGTGATTTCACCGTCTTTGACAATCGGTTTTTGTGCAATTTTTCCGATGCCTAAAATCGCAACTTCAGGATATTTAATAATGGGGGTTCCATACGTTGCATCAAAAGCGCCGTAATTAGTAATCGTAAAGGTTCCGTTTTGAATGTCAGAGAGTTGGATGGATCGATCAAGACTCGATTGAACTAAAATTTCCAGTTTTTTAGCTAGATTAAAAATGGATAATTGATCTGCATTTTTAATGTTTGGCACCATCAATCCTTGCGGAGTATCTGTGGCAATGCCCATGTTGATAAAGTCTTTATAGAGAATAACTTCTTCTTGATGATCATAACTGCTATTGAAGATTGGAAAATCTTTAATCGTTAACGTTGCGGCTTTAATAATAAAGGGCATATAGGTTAACTTGATGCCGAGGGATGCAGCAACGAGTTTTTGTTCATTACGAAAAGCGACCAATTGCGAGACATCGATTTCATCCATTAAAACCGTGTGTGGAATGATAGAAGTCGATTCCGTCATCGCTTTGACAATCGCTTTTCGAACACTGGTGATGGGAACACGGCGGATATTCGCACTCGGGATTGAAGATATCGTTTTAGGCGTACTTTCTTTAATTGAGACATCTGATTTCATCCGTGTGACATTTTCAATGTCTGATTTGAGAATACGACCGAAATCACCACTACCTTTTATCTTAGATAAATCAACGGATTGATCGCTTGCTAATTTTCGTGCAATCGGAGAAGCGATAATTTTTTTTGATTCAGTGAAGGGTTTTTCAATGAATTCTTCGCTAGAGGCAATGATTTGATTATTGACTTCAATTTGACCCACAACGCCAGCCGTCTCTTGTCCATCACCTTCTTGAATCGGTTCAAGGTTCTTCGGGGTTTCATTTGAAACATCATTGATGAGCGCAAGCAATTCGCCGACTCGAATGATTTCACCGACTTTTGCGCCGATTTTTTCGAGTTTTCCAGCAACGGGCGAGGGAATCTCGGCGTTGACTTTATCGGTTTCAATGATACAAAGCGTATCACCTTCTTGGATACTATCACCCACTTCAAAAAACCATTTCAATAATTTACCTTCATGAATGCCTTCGCCAATATCTGCAAATTTAAAATGTGTCATAACATACCTCCTTAAGCTTTCATTAAAGCAAGTAATTTGATTTCAGAAGCGATTCGACTTGGTTCAATCATAAAATAATGTTCGCCTTTGGGTAAAGGAACAGTGATATCTGGTCCGGTTAAACGTCTGGGTGCCGCGGCTAAATAATAAAACGCTTTTTCATTCACGACCGTGATAATTTCAGCGGCGGGTCCAAAGGATTGGACGGCTTCATGTACCACTAAAAGGCGACTGGTTTTTTTAACGGATTCGATAATCGTTTCGCGGTCAAATGGGGCAATGGTTCTTAAATCGATTAATTCAACTGAGATGGCATCATTTTCGAGAAGTTTCATCGCCGTTTCAACTTCCCTGACCATCGCTCCCCATGCGACGACTGTCACATCTGAACCGGTTTTAACGATTTTAGCTTTGCCAATTGGCACACTGAATTCAATATCAGGAACTTCTTGTTTAAAGGCACGATAGATGCGTTTAGGTTCCATAAAGATGACAGGATCAGGATCGCGCATCGCAGATCGAAGCAAACCCATGGCATCATAAGGTGTCGAAGGGATCACAAGTTTTAAGCCAGGAATATGCGCAAAGAGCGTTTCAAGACTTTCAGAATGATGTTCTAAAGCTTTGACACCGCCCCCATAGGGCATCCGCACAACCATGGGAAGTGTGTAACGACCGCGAGTACGGTTACGGTATCTTGCCATATGCGTAACGATTTGATTGTATCCTGGAAACATAAAACCCGAAAATTGGATTTCAACGACCGGTTTTAATCCGTTGATTGCCATGCCAATGGCTGAACCAATAATCGCTGCTTCAGCAATGGGGGTATCAAAAACGCGTGCTTCGCCAAACCGTTTTTGTAAACCTGCCGTTGCCCGAAATACACCACCTTCAAAACCGGCATCTTCACCAAACACAACGATTTTTTCGTCGCGCTCCATTTCTGATTCGAGCGCTTTATTGACCGCTTCTAGTAAATTGAGCGTTGCCATTATTGTGCCTCCTTTGAAAAGACGTTTTTTAAAGTTTCGTATTGTTCTTTTAGATGTGGTGGCATTTGTGCATAAGTGTGTTCAAAGATTTCTTCTAAAGACTCAAGACCAGAAGCTTCCACATTTTTAAAAGTTGAAAGCACAAGTTCATTCGCCTCTTCATGATATTTTTGATCCGTTTCAGCGGTTAAAATGGATTTATTCAATAAATATTGAGAGAAACGTTTCAATGGATCTTTCGCTTCCCAAGTAGCCACTTCCGTATCCTCTCGATAAATTTTTGGATTATCAGAAGTGGTATGCGGTCCCATTCGGTATGTTATTGCCTCTATCAAAGAAGGACCTTCGCCATTTTTAGCACGTTTAACAGCTTCGCGCGTTGCCACATACATCGCCAAAACATCATTGCCATCAACTTGAATACCAGGTATACCATAACCGATGGCTTTTTGGGCTAACGTTTCAGCTTTCGTTGCTTTGGAACGAGGTGTGGAAATAGCATAATGATTATTTTGGATAATCACAACCATCGGTACATTCATGACAGAACCAAAATTGAGTCCTTCATGGAATTCTCCGTGGGAAGTACCCCCATCGCCAATGTATGCTATAACAACTTCATCCTTTTTTTGAATTTTGCTTACATAGGCAATCCCTGCCGCATGGGAAATTTGGGAACCGATGGGTACATTCACAGGCAAAACTTTGACGCCTTCATTGTAATGACTCCCCCGTTCATTGCCATACCAATATAAAAAGAGTTGTTCGAGTGTAACACCGTGGTAGAGCATGGCGTTGAGTTCTCGAAAAGAAATAGCTAACCAATCTTGATTAGTAATCGCTGCCATCGGCCCTATTTGAGCGGCTTCTTGACCATGATTGGGGGCGTACGTCAGCATTCTGCCTTGACGTTGAAACTGAACGGCTTTCAGATCAGCCGTGCGACCTAAAACCATCGTTTGATACATTTTGAGTAAGACATCGTTTGGGAGGTTGGGTTCGTTGGTTTTATCAACGATTTGACCTTCCGCATCCAAAATGCGAAATACTTTTTTCTTGAGTGGATCATATTGATTAAATAACATAGGTCCTCCTTGTTATATATATAATATATAGCGGATCAATTCTAAAAAGTTAGTCTTGTCCAACTTTATTATAAGTGACAAACAGATACAGACCAAGCGATATGCTTAAAGGCAAGGTAAAAGCCGTTATTTTACGATTATAGGACTTGAAATAACGGCAATGTCATGTTAAAATGACACGAGACATTGGGCTATGGCCAAGTGGTTAAGGCATCGGACTCTGAATCCGAGACCGAAAGTTCAAATCTTTCTAGCCCTGCCAATGATGGATGGCACAGACGAAACCGTTTGTGCTTTTTTTATTGGTCTATTGGAAGACAGTAGTCATGTTCATTTACGAAAATGCTTTTATATAGTATAATCAGGATAAGCTTTTGTGAGGTGATGGCCATGGACAATGAAATAAAAGACATTGGGTTTATGTCGAGCCATCTCGATTCTCTCACCGATCAATATGAAAGCATTGGTACCCAAAACGAAAAAACGCTTCATCGCAGCATCAAACATTATTTAAGCCCCGACTCGATGTGTCATGAATTTAAAATCGGATCATTTATTGTCGATATTTATCAAGATGGAAAAATCATCGAAATTCAAACCGGTTCTTTTAAAGCTATGGAACATAAACTTAGAAGCTTGTTGCCAAATTATTCAATCACCATCGTCTATCCCATTATCAGGAATAAAACCATTTATTTAATGAATGCGGGCGTCGCAGGCAAACCGAAGAAATCACCTAAAAAAGGAAATCCGTTATCCATCGGTGCACAAATGACACAGATAAGAACTCATTTAAGTCATCCAAATCTCCACTTTCTCATTTTTTTAGTCGATGTCGATGAATATCGAATTATCAATACAGAAAACCATCCTCGAAAACCGTATGTAAGAATCGAACAATTCACCAAAGGGTTTCCGCAGATGATTGACTTGAATACTAAAAGCGATTATATGAACCTTTTACCAACGGATTTACCTAAAACTTTTACAACTGACGTTTTCCGTAAAATTGCAAAACTCAATAAAACCGAAGCACAAGGGATGATTATGGTTTTAAAAACCCTCGGAATTATTGAATTCACAGGAAAAATCAATCGCGCCTATTTATATCAAATACATGAATGAGGGAGAACAAAATGATTAAAATACCGGCTTTTATTGATTCGCATTTACATTTTCTAGGCATGGGATATGTCGCATATTTATATGATTTAAAGGGTTTTGGTTCGATTGAAGCGTTGATTAAAACCATCAAAAATAAGCCGTCATCCTCTCAAATTATCGGTCGTGGCTGGAATCAAGAACATTTTAAAGAACAACGGATGTTAAACAAACACGATTTAAATCAAATATCGCAAACAATTCCTGTTGTCATGATTCGCACGTGTGGTCATGTATTAGTTGTCAATGACAAGATGTTAGAGATGGCGAAGATTGATGCTTCAACAGTTTATCACGGAACTGGAGCCATCGATTTTGAATTAGGTATTTTCAGTGAAGATGCGATTCATTTGATTTATGAAGCCTATCCTACCCCAACCAAAGAAGACTTGATTAAATACCTTGTGAAAGCCAATCAAATTTGTTTAGCAAATGGAATTACCCACGTTGCGAGCGATGACTTTCAAATATTTCCGATTCCTTTTGAAGACATCATTGATCTCTTCAATGAATGCTATGAAAAAGATCTCATTCAAGTACGAGTGGTCGAACAAGCCAATATGCGTACTCTAGCCATGTTACAACGATTCATCGCCAAAGGGTATGTGAATAAAAATTTTGGAAAATGGCGCATGGGACCTTTAAAATTACTCGCCGATGGCAGTTTAGGTGGCCGCACAGCATTGTTAAAAGAACCTTATAGTGATGATTCCACCAATCGTGGAATTCAAACCTATGCAAATAATGATTTGTATGACATGGTTGCATTGGCAGAACAACACGGCATGGATGTCGTTATTCATGCCATTGGCGATCATGCTATTGATTTAGCTACTGATGCCATCATCCATGCGTTAGAAAAATCCAAAAGAGTGGATCATTGTCATGCGATAATTCATGCGCAATTAGCCACTGTGGCACAAATCAAACGGATGAAAGCCTACAATATCGGCGCAATCATTCAACCGATTTTTCTTAACAGTGATATTGAAATGGTAGTTCAAAGAATCGGAGAAAGATCAAAAGAAGCCTATCTTTTTAAATCGATGGATACGCTCGGATTACCAGTGGGTTTTTCCACAGATACACCGATTGAAAATGTGAATCCGTTTGAAAATATCTATTGTGCAGTGAGCCGAAAATCGATTGATCATCCGACCTTAGACTCCTATTTACCTCAAGAAGGATATACGGTTGAAGCCGCGTTATCGTGTTACCAAGAAAGAAATCTAAGATATGTCTATTTAGATACCCTCCATGATGAGATTATCTTAGATAAAGACCCTCGCTTGTGCTCAGTTGAAGAATTAAAAAATATTAAAGTTTTGAAGACTTTTATTGACGGTAAAATGGTCTTTCAAGAGACGCAATGGAATGATTAAATAAACTAAAAAAATATGAATTTGTAAAACACAAAAAAATGATGTTATTTTATTTGACAAAGCTTTTCCAGAGGAGTATAATGATGCCCGATATCTCCGAATAATCAAATGGTGGGGGACCCAATTTACACTGGGGTGAATCTTGATTTAATCAAGTAGGGCTACTTGGATGCCCGAATCCGTCAGCTAACCTCATAGGAGTAACCAAGCGTATAACGACTAATATAGTCAGTATGCGCTTTTTGTTTTATTAAAAAGTCAAATAATGAAATGATTATAGAAATAGGAGCAGAACTTTATGGAAATGTTAATTAAAATTGCGATTATCTTGATTGTTGGGTTTATCGGTGGAAAACTGGCAGGAATATTAAAATTGCCCAGTGTTTCTGGATATTTAATCGTTGGTCTCTTGCTCGGACCTTCCCTATTTAATTTAGTGACAGAAACAGATGTCAAAGCGATGGAGATTTTAAGTGAAATTGCTTTGTCAATCATTGCTTTTTCGATAGGCTCCGAATTTATCATGAAAGATATGATGCGATTCGGAAAAAAGATTTTTTGGATAACCTTATTTGAAGTGGTTGGGGCAATCTCGGTTGTATTTATTGTGATGTATTTCATCTTTAATCAACCGTTTGCTTTTTCCATCGTCATTGCCTCGATGTCAGCTGCGACGGCACCGGCCGCAACGTTACTTGTCATTCGACAATACCGTGCTAATGGACCTTTAACACGGGCGGTATTACCGGTCGTCGCCCTCGATGATGTGTTCGGTATCATGGCATTTGGTATTGCTATATCGATTGCGAAGATTTCCATTTCTACCGAAGTTATTTCCGTTGGTCAAATGTTTTTAAATCCTTTAGTTGAAATCGGGGGATCTTTATTACTCGGAGCCTTCTTAGGAATCGTCTTGGCTTTTGTATCGAAATTAGCACGAAATCGAGATGAAAATCAAGTTATTACCTTAGCATTTATCGGTTTAGCTGCTGGCGTATCGAAATGGTTGGGATTATCCCCCTTATTAACAAATATTATGATGGGTGCCGTTTTAGTGAATGTTGTTAAAACCCCATTTAGAATTTTTACCTCAGTCAATGATTTTGCCACACCGTTCTTTGTATTGTTTTTTACGATTGCTGGGGCAAGTTTAGATTTATCGATTCTTGCGAGTGTGGGTATCGTCGGAATCGCTTATGTGTTTGCACGGGCGGCAGGAAAGTTCTTAGGGACTTTTACGGGCGCAAGAATCATGAAAGCTGATCCGAAAGTTCAAAAATATATGGGATTTGCGATGCTTCCCCAAGGCGGTATCTCCATTGGGTTATCCGTCATCGTCCGTCAAGAGTTACCAACTTACGCTGTTGCTATTACAACCATTATTATGTTTAGTGTATTGATCTATGAAACAATGGGACCGGTATTCGCAAAAATAGCGATTAAAAAAGCCGGCGAAATTGACGGCATTGATACTTATTTCCCTGAGATTGAAGCTGCAAAAGAAAAAACAGTCGTAACTGAACAAATTCCATTGCAACCAGCGGTGGAATAGAGTATATTGGAGAAGGAGGATATAAAAATGGTCGCACTTATTATCGTTTTAAACCAAACAGATTATTTAGAAGATATTTTAGCTAAATTTGTCCAATTGGGTGTGGGTGGCGCAACTATCATCGACAGCCAAGGCATGGCATCTGCCATTGTTCATGGTGGCATCCAAAGCATTCCGCTTTTTGGATCATTGAAATCCATTCTTGCAGGATCAAATCCTTATAATAAAACGTTATTTACGGTTATTAATAATAAAGAATTACTGCAACAAACAATGCAAGAAATTAAAAATATGCTAAAAAAAGTCGGTAGACCTTCCGCGGGTTTTATGTTCACGGTTCCCGTGGATAATATCGTTAATTTAGGGATCGATTCTAATCTATAAAGTCAACATCGCTTGTCAATTATGGCAAGCGATGTTTTTTTATTATGCGATATGATACAATAAGAACGGGTGATGATGGATGAAAACTTTTGATATAAAATCGTCGATGCCGATGGTAAGTGTCGCCATGTCAATTTTAGAAAACGTGCTAAAAATGACAAGAAAAACCGAAAAAGTAATCAAAATCATCCATGGATATGGTTCTTCAGGAAAAGGTGGCGCGATTAAAAAAGCTCTTCATGAAACTCTGCGTCATAAAATGGCCAAGGGTGAAATTAAAACTTTCATTCCCGGTGAAGCATTCCATCAATTGATGGGATTGGATGATGTCATCATGCAATACCGACATTTAATTCAAAATGATGGGGATTTTAAAAAGGGAAATGATGGGATTACTTATATCATTTTTTAGGATATATGACATAATTTTAAAGCAAAATAATCTGTAAAGAAGATTTTACATTCGTTCTTTTTACTTGAAGAAATGACCTATGATATAATATAGATAGTCATCAATCTATTGGAGAATGGACATGAAAACAAAAAGATTAAGTTTCTTTGAAACCTATTTGACACTCTTTGTCTTGTTATGTATGTTACTAGGAGTCATCATCGGCATATATATCCCTATCATTCCGGATTTCTTAAATCGTTTGACGATTGCGAATGTCAATTTACCGATTGGGTTTCTGATTTGGTTAATGATTTATCCGATGATGTTAAAAATTGATTTTACATCGATTAAAAATGTTGGTAAAAAACCGAAAGGATTATATTTAACTTGGTTTATCAACTGGGTGGTAAAACCTTTTACGATGTTTGCGATTGCTTGGTTGTTTTTTCGAGTCATTTTTGGCGCGATTATTCCCACTCAATTACAAGATCAATATTTAGCTGGGGCCGTTTTATTAGGGGCAGCGCCCTGTACAGCGATGGTGTTTGTCTGGAGTTCGTTAACAAAAGGAAATCCGGCATATACCTTATTGCAAGTAGCGACCAACGATTTGATCATTTTAGTGTTATATGTCCCCATCGTTGGGGTGTTACTAAAAATTGGTGGGTTTAACATTCCTTGGGATACGTTATTTTTATCGGTGGTCTTATTTGTCGTTATTCCGCTTTTAATGGCTTCATTAACACGTAAAATTTATATCAAACAAAAAGGTCTCAATCATTTCAATCAACATTTTATTCCTAAATTTAGTGGGTTGACCATCAGCGGTTTGTTACTGACATTAATCTTAATATTCTCATTACAAAGTGATTTGATTATTCAAAATCCTTTCCATATTGTCTTAATTGCCATTCCTTTGATTTTACAAACCTTTTTAATTTTCTTTTTGGCATATGGTGGCGCTAAATGGTTGAAACTACCTCATGATGTGGCGGCTCCCGCAGGTATGATAGGCGCCTCTAATTTTTTTGAATTAGCCGTCGCGGTGGCCTTTGCGGTATTCCCAGATCAACCAGGTGTTTGGTTAGCGACCATTGTGGGTGTTTTAGTCGAAGTACCGGTGATGATTATTTTAGTAAAAATTGCAAATAAAACCAAAAATCATTTTTCTGAAGGAGAAATTGACCATGCGTAAAATAAAAGTTGGATTTATCTGTGTTCATAATAGTTGCCGAAGTCAAATGGCTGAAGCTTTGACAAGACACTTTGCAAGCGATGTATTTGAGGCTTATAGTGGAGGAACCGAGACGAAACCGAAAATTAATCAAGATGCCGTTCGAATTATCAAACGATTATATCAAATCGATATGGAAGAAAAACAATATTCAAAAACGATTGATGCCTTACCACCCATCGATATTGTCATTACCATGGGCTGCAATGTTGAATGTCCATATCTTCCCTGTCAATTTCGTGAAGATTGGGGTTTAGATGATCCATCTGGAAAAGCCGAAGAAGCATTCATCGCTACCGCTAAAATCATTGAAAATGAAATATTGAAGTTAAAAAAACGTATTATTGAAGGCGAAATCATTATAAAATAAAAAAAAACACGCTGTCACAGAAATGGAGGAATCCGTTGTACAGCGTGTTTTCTTTATGATCTGATGGTTTTGAGTGCTTGACTCCAAGAAAGTACTTGATCTAATAGGTTGTTCAGATTTTGCGTATGCATTGGCATCGGTTTAAAAACAGAATAATTTTCAAAGTCGAGGAACAGTGAAAGTAGAACTTGGTTACGAACATCGGCGATTTGTAATTCGTTTAAGATGCCCCTTAAATGTTCGGCGGCGCGAGCGCCGTAAGCAGAACCGTAACTGACAATCCCGGCACCTTTATTATTCCATTCTTTTTTTGCGAGATCTAAAGCATTTTTTAAAGACGCTGAGATGGAATGATTATATTCGGATACGATAAAAACAAAACCATCGAGGGAAGCTAATTTTTGAGTCCATTGGGTAATACCGGATACATCGGTTGATTCACCTAAGAAAGGTAAACGATATTCTTTGATATCAACGATTTCATAAATCGCATCATTTCTTTGATCAGCGATTGTTTTTACCCATTGACCGACTTGAGGACTCACGCGACCTTCACGCGTACTTCCAAGAATAATTCCAATTTTCAATTTTGAATTTGACATATTTTATTTCTCCTTTATTATTTATATTTATGGTTATTGATAAAATAATGATGACCTTATTATATCGATAGTCTTGCTTTATAGTCAAGGAAAGTGCCCAACGACGCTCAAGAATGAAATTAAGGAAATATGAAATGAAATACATCAATACAAAAATTAGATAAATAATGATAAATTGTGTTGACATTAACGATAATGTTTGATAGTATTGAAAATATAAAACGCTTTCATAATTATGACAATTTTTTCTTGAAAT
Source organism: Caryophanales bacterium UBA5603 (assembly GCA_002424815.1). Taxonomy (GTDB): domain Bacteria; phylum Bacillota_I; class Bacilli_A; order Izemoplasmatales; family Hujiaoplasmataceae; genus UBA5603. The sequence goes on along the minus strand of DILB01000019.1, from coordinate 51,908 downwards.
GGAGTGGAAGCATGAGTTCAAACCAAAACGTCCGCTTAATTGATATCGCTATGCGTCTCGATTTAACGGTCAATACAGTCTCAAGAGCCTTACGTGATAAGAGTGATATTGGTTTTGAAACAAAAATGTTAGTGAAACGTACGGCCGATGAAATGGGTTATATTCCTAATTCTATTGCATCATCCTTACGCAATGGTTCTTCAAGAACGATTGCAATTATCTTTGATAATTTGATGAATCCTTATTTCATGATTATGGCTGATAAGATCCATAAACGCCTAGATCCTCTTGGATATGCGACCATGATATTTGCCGGAATGGATGGTCGTTTTGAAATTGAATCATTAGCACCCATTGTATCAAGAAAAGTAGATGGTATTATCACATTTCTTGAGCCTTCAAATGAAGTTTTAAATATCGTTGAAAAGAACCAGATTCCGATTGTTTTAGTCGGACGAAAAAATACGAAACTTTCCATTGATTCAGTCTCAACCGATGACTTTAGAGGGGGATATGAAATTGGCAAACTCTTTCATTCTAAAAACGCTAAAAATGTCGGCTATCTCGGTGCGCCTTTAGGGGTTGAATGTTCGAAACGCCGACTCAATGGTCTTAAGCAAAGTTTAAAAGATTATAATATGTCGATAAAAGTAGAAAACTTCCGTTATGTTGCGTCTAATTCGGTTCGAGAAGACTTGCAAATATTACTCGATAATCACGTTGATGCTATTTTTTGTTTTAACGATATGATGGCGTTAGAAGCCATCACTATCTTAAAAGATAAAGGACTTCATGTCCCACAAGATATCATGCTTGCTGGATTCGATGATTTGCAAAACGATTTGATTCTACCGGTTCGACTCACCACCATTGCATCAGATAAAGATTTGATTATCGATACGACCATTTCCATGCTGCTACATCGCCTCGATTCTTCCGTTGAACATCACGAAACTCGTTTTATTGATTATGATATTGTTTTGATTAACGGCGAGACAACTTAATCGATTTCTTCATCAAGATAGGGAACTTATAATAGTTCCCTGATAAATTAATTACATTAACGATAATGTAGAATATTGAATCCTTATAATTAGGATAAATATATATATAAAAAAAAGGAGAAAGTCATGAAAAAAATATTTAGTTTTGCATTAGTTATGGGTTTGTTTTTAGCATTTGTAGGTTGTACGCAAGTAACAACGACAACCACGACGACGACCACACAAGCACCCGTGGGTGTCATCACCTGGGGTGGCGTTGCGGATAAAACCGTCGTAAGAGGCGACGTTGTCAACCTTTTGGAAGGCGTAACTGCATCGGACTCCATCGACGGTAATATCACTGCAAGCATTACAGTGAGTGATGATGACGGATTTACTTCATCGTTAGCTGGTGGATATGTTGTGACATACTCAGTTACAAATTCAACAGGTGTCACTTCAACAAAAACAAAGAATTTCACCGTGACAATTGCGCATAATGTTGCCAACGGCGATTTCGCAATTTCAGGTTTTGCTTGGAATTTAGATACACCCGGTGGTGCCGCTACTTTAAGTTATGTTGGCGAAAAAGCCCAAGTAACGATTACAAATTCTGGTAACTCTTGGTGGGGAATTCAATTAAATCAACAAAACATGATTTTCCAAGAAGGTGTCACTTATAAACTTTCTTTGAAAGCAAGCAGTACTCAAGGCCATTCTTTATCGGCTGGTTTTGAAGATGTCAATGGTGGATATGCCATGTTGAATCCTGGTTTCCAAACCATGGCACTCGATGAAACGACTAAAACTTACACGATTTATTATACTGCCGCTGCGGATTATACCAATATTAAAGTGGTCGTTTATTTAGGACACCAATTACCTACCGATGCCATTGCTAGTGGAAATCATGTGGTTGTTATTGATGATTTAAAAGTTGAAATTGTTACGGCAGCACAAAATGTGACTTTCAGCGGTGTTGAAGATGTTAACGCCTTTAGCGGCGATATCACTTTTAATCCTTTGACTGGCGTTACTGCTCTTGATAGTGCTTCTAATAACGTTACTTCATTGATTACTGTTGTGGGCGTTATTCCTAGCGAAGTAGAAGTTCCAAGTACTTATTATGTGACTTATATGGTGACTTTAACGGATGGTTCTTTCTCTTTTTATAACCGTAAAGTTAACATCGCTTTAGCGAAAGACCACGAATATCAACCGGTTAATGGTTTGTTCACCAATGGTTTGACCGGATGGACACAAGATGTCAATCAAACAAATGGTACTGGGGCAGCAACATTTACAGCTAATAATGATGGTACCGTTTCAATCCTTGTCACAAACGTTAGTACCGCTGGATGGCACATTCAATTACAACAAGCCAATTCAACCTTCCGTGCTGGCGAAACATATGTTGTAACCATTACGCTAAAAGCTTCCGCAACCCGTAAAGTAACGGTTGAAATCGTTGATCCATCAGATAACTTTAAAGCGATTGCACCGGCTTTAGATGCCGTTTCAGTTGGGACGGATTGGGTGACTTATGAGGTTGAATTTACGGCAGATAAAGATTATACCAATGCAAAAATCGGTTTGTTACTCGGTAATGTCGATGGCTTTACAGAAAATAATATCACCGTTACAGTTGACAAGTTTACAGTTTACAAATACGATGCTTTCAATGAAGAATTTGACACAACAAATGATCCATGGAAATATGATAATATCTCTGGTCAAATCGTTGATGGCAAAGTCGTTGTGACATTTGTGGCTGCTGGATCTGAAGGAAAAGTTGTTGGAAATGATCCATGGAACAATCAATTATATCAATCCAGTGGTTCTGAACTTGTTGCAGGACATACTTATAAAATCGAAGTATATTTAAAGAGTTCGATTGCAAGAACAATTCGTGTTTGGATTGAAGATGTCAACAGAGGTTACGCCGGTATTGCTACGGGCGCAAATACTGAATTTGTTCTTGAAGCAGATACGTATCAATTATTGACTTATACTGTCACCATCACGGCTGAAACCGCAACGACCAACGCTAAATTTGTTATTATGTTTGGGGATTCGGCTGCTAAAGATTTGGCTCAAATTATCACAGTAGATTATTTCCGGATTACAGACGTAACAAACGTCGCTGAATAAAGCAATGATGAGACGATTATTTTCGGTGCTATCAATAATGCTTTTATCGCTATCTGTCGCAGCCTGTGTGAACGATACAGAAACCACAACGACCACCACGACGACATCACTTACAACCCAACTGGAATACTTAAATCCTGTGTTCGAACCGGTTCTCGCTGATCCAGCAATTATTTTGGATGCAGATGGCTATTATTATGTCTTTGGAACCCAAGATTATGGATTGTGGGGAGACACGTATTCAACAAAATACATTCCGATTCTCAGATCTTTAGATCTCGTTAACTGGGAGTATGCCGGAAGTGTTTTCACCATGGCCACACGACCGATATGGGGAACACCAAATGCAGGATTGTGGGCACCTGACATCGTCAAAATTGGAGAAACGTACAATCTATATTACTCGCTTTCAACGTGGGGTGATCCCAATCCTGGCATTGGGGTCGCCACCGCGTCGCATCCTCTCGGTCCTTGGACGGACCATGGAAAATTATTCGACTCAAATTCCATCGGTGTAAATAATTCGATTGACCCCAGTGTTTTTGTTGATGATGATGAGAAAGTCTACATGATTTGGGGAAGTTTCCGAGGCATCTATGGATTAGAATTAACCGTGGATGGTCTGGCTTTGAAAGATGGAAGTAATGCCATTAATACGAAAGTTAGATTAGCAGGTTATGATACATCGACACAATGGAATGGATCAACTTATGAAGCCGCTTATCTCATTAAAATAAATGGTTTATATTATCTGTTTTTATCGAGTGGAACTTGTTGCGACGGTCATAACTCTTCTTATAATGTCAAAGTGGCACGTTCAGACACACCTCTCGGTGTTTATTATGATGATTTAGGGCGGAGTATGCTTGCAGGTAACCGCGGGTATCAAGTATTAATCGGTTCCTCTTATTTTGCAGGACCCGGTCATAATTCAATCATACAAGATAAAAATGGCGATTATTGGCTCGTTTATCATGCTTTTGACATGAGTGAACCCGCCAATCTAGGTAACACGCCAAGAAGAAGTTTAATGATTGATAAACTAGTTTGGAATGAATCAGGATGGCCCCGTGTATTTGGCGCGATGCCCTCCAATCGACTAACAATTGCACCTAGTACCTAAATTAATAATGGATTGGACCGAAGTGATTGCATTTCGGTCCACTTCCCTAGGAGAGATTAAAATGAAAAAAAGTTTGCTTATTGCGTTAATGATAATTTTGTCCTTCAGTTTTACGGCTTGTAATCGATTTAATGGGGGAACAACGACCACGACAACTGATGGAACTGATACACAATCGGTTGGGAAGATTACCTTAAGTTATTGGAACCCATTAACAGGTGCAGATGGAACCGTCATGCGCCAATTAGTATCGCAGTTCAACGCTGCGCATCAAGGTGTCATTGAAGTTTCCGAAACTTATACCAATGAAGTCGATTATTACACGAATTTAAATTTACTGGTTCCGATGGGAAAAGGACCTGATGTTGCTATTATGCATTCCTACTTAGTTCAAAGTTATGCCAATTCTGGTATTATTGTTCCCATCGATGCATACATTGAAACATCAAAAGTAGATATCAATCCCGCCGATTACATCACTGATGTTGTCGAATCACTTTACTTTGAAAACAAATTATATGGGATTCCTTTAGATATTCATGTCGTCGGAATCTATTATAATAAAACGTTGTTAAATAAATATTCTTTAGCTGTTCCAACGACGAGAGCTCAATTAATAGCAGCCGCAAAAACGGTTCAAGCCGGTGAATTATTAGAAGGTAAAACAGTGTGGGGATTACCTATTTCTTCCGTGTGGCCCTCAGAATGGATCTTTACAACGGCTTTATATCAAAACAATGGCGATGAAATAGATCAAGATCTGAATCCCGCTTATGATAGTGTTGCTGGAAAAACGGCTTTAAGAAGCGTTGCTAATTTAATTCACGTTGAAAAAATATCGCCCCTGAACTTGTCAGTAGACCAAGATTTATTTTATTTTCAAACAGGACAAGCTTTATTCCATATTCAAGGTTCATGGATGCTCAATAGCATCATTGAGTCCGGCGTTAATTTTGGCGTTTTTCCGATGTCAAATATGTTTAATTCGGATGGGGCTGAATATTCAAACTACATAGCCGCTCGTTCTCACACTTTTGTTATTCCAAAAACGACAAAAACGGTCTCTGATGCTAAGAAAACAGCCATCATGACGTTTGTGAAATATTTGGGAGATCATAGTTATATTTGGGCCGCGGCCGGACAAATTCCTGCTTCCAATATTGCTAGAGCCACGTCTGAATATGCTGCACTTCAATATCATCCTGGTTTTGGTAATGTTGAGTATTTTAGAGTTGCTGAACGTTCTCCTTATTACCATGAAGCTTATTCCCCTATTTATTCAAGAGTAACAGCTGCTTTGCTAAATGCTAATTACAATGAAGATACATTATTTCAAGCGGCTGTGACGGAAGCGTTGCAATTGATTGCTGAAGCCAAAACAAGATAAAAGGAGAAGCTATGAATGATTCTTCATTAACAGTTCCTGCTAAACGTCCTTCTCAATTTGTACAAAAACTGAAAAAGGGATTAACACCGTTAGTATTTTTAATTCCTTATTTGACGATTTTTTCGATTTTTTTCATCATTCCGTTCATCTATGGCATTGTGATCAGTTTTTTCGATTGGAATCTCTTTTATCCGGAACAAACCACTTTTGTAGGCTTTAATAATTATTATCGCATTTGGTTTGATACCTCATCCATTTTTTATACCTATTTTTGGAGCGGATTAAAAAACACGTTAATCTTTGTGATTTGTTCGGTGCCTTTATTGATTTCAGTTCCGTTATTTTTAGCGATATTGATTGATTTAGAACCGAGAGGGTTCCGTGTTTTTCGAACGATTTTGTTTATGCCGACGGTCTTATCCATTTCAGCTGTTATTTTAGTATGGAAATGGCAATTCTATAATAATGGTGGATTCATTAATAGTCTGTTAACCAAATTAGGCATGGCTGAAATACCGTTCTTAATTCAACAACCTTGGGCTTGGATTTCGATTTTAATTGTAACGATTTGGTGGACCATGGGAACGAACATGGTTATATTTGGAGCCGGATTAAAAAATGTTGATAAATCACTTTATGAAGCAGCAGCCATCGATGGTGCCAATTATTTTCAAACTTTAAGATTTATTACAATTCCATCGTTAGCCCCGCAAATGTTTATTGTCGGAATCACAACAATGTTAGCATCATTCAATGTTTACGGACAACCCGATCTTCTGACCAATGGCGGTCCCAATTTTACTACAACAGTTTTAATGATGCGAATTCGAGGATTGGCTTTCGGTGCTAATGCGAGAGCCGGAATTGCGACGGCTATGGCTGTTTCAATGGGAATTATTATGATTGTTTTATCAGTTATTCAAGCTCGCTATTTAAGAAAGCGAGGTGAATAAAATGGCCATTAAATCAGTAACGAAGGTTCGTAAACGAATTAGTTTTGCCATTTTATCATTTGTATCATTCTTATGGATTATTCCTTTGATTTGGGGATTAGCAACATCGTTAAAAACAGATAATGATATTGCGATGAATCCAACTTCATTAATCCCCAAGACATTTACACTAGAGAGTTATCGTGATTTATTTACTAAAATCGATACGCCGGTGATGCGTTGGATGTTTAATAGTTTTATCATTGCCGTGTCTCATACTTTATTGTATTTGATTGTCGCATCTTTGGCAGCGTATGCTTTTAGTGTTTTAAAATGGAAAAATAAAGAACGGTTATTTTGGTTGGTCTTATCCACAACGATGATTCCAGCCGTCATCAATTTAGTTCCTCTTATAACCATGATGATTGATTTTAACTGGTTTGGATCGTGGTTATCGTTGATTATCCCTGGATTAGGTGGCGTTTTTGGGATGTTCTTACTAAGACAATTCTTTTTAGGCATTCCTTCTGAATTAATTGATTCAGGCAAAATCGATGGATTAGGGGCATTTGGAATTTTCACAAGAATTGTGCTTCCACTGGCAAAATCAGCCTTTTTAGTCACCGGACTATTTGCCTTTTTAGGTAGTTGGAATGATTACTTATGGCCCTTAATTGTTATGTCCAGTGAAAATGTAACCATGCAAACACTTCCTGTTGGACTTTCTAAAATTGCCAGCACCTATAATTATGATTATGGATTATCGATGGCAGCTGCAATTTTATCCATCATTCCTGTCGTGATTGTGTATGCTTTTACCCAAGATAAAATTATTGAAGGTGTGTCGCGCACCGGAATCAAATAGGAGGCATTTATGGCATCAAGAACTGAATATCCACGTCCTGATTTCGAACGCGAAAGTTGGCAAAGTTTAAATGGGCTTTGGCAATTTGCTTTCGATGATAAAGGCGTGGGCGTCAAAGAGCGATGGTACGATCATCCCAATTTTAATCAAACAATTGAAGTTCCCTTTTGTTTTCAAAGTGAAGCTTCTGGCATTCATGATCTTTCCTTTCATGATCATATTTGGTATTACCAACATTTTATTCTTTCAAGTGAACAACTAAAAAAGCGAGTTGTTTTACATATAGGTGCGAGCGACTATGAGACAGAAATATATGTCAATGGTCAAAAAGTTATGACTCATATCGGTGGACACAGTAGTTTTCATTGTGACATCACAGATTTCTTAAATGATTCATCGGTTGATTTGGTATTACATGTCTATGATCCTTCAACAGATGAATTTATTCCCAGAGGTAAACAATACTGGAAAGAACAACATGAATCCATTTGGTATCCAAGGACTTCAGGGCTTTGGCAACCCATCTGGCTTGAATTTGTTCATGAAGCGCACATTGATAAATTTAGACTCACACCTGATATTGATAAAGGCATATTACATGCGGATATTTTTGTGTCCGTTGAAAAAGATTTAAGTCTCGAAATGATCATTACTGGCATGGATAATCAATTAATCAATCGTCAGGAAATGACGATTAATAGCCATTCAACGTTTCATATTGATATTTTCAAACGCAAAGTATTTAAACATAATATCCATCAATTTGGACAAGTCTGGAGTCCCGAAAATCCGTATTTATTTAATATAAAATGGGTACTGAGAGACGGAGATTTAATCCTTGATGTGGTTAAAAGTTATTTTGGAATGCGAAAAATCCATCAAAAAGATGGCATCATTTATTTGAATAATCGCCCATATTATCAGAAATTAGTTCTTGATCAAGGGTATTATCCCAAAGGATTATTGACAGCCCTTAATGATGAAGATTTTGTTTTAGATATTACGTTGGCAAAACAGATGGGTTTTAATGGGTGCCGTAAACATCAAGTTGTTGCAGATCCAAGATTTTTATATCACGCTGATCGTTTAGGATTTCTCGTCTGGGGTGAGATGGCGAACGCTGCGAATTATAGTTGTGATTATGTCAAAAAGATTGAAAACGAATGGATCGAAGTCATCAAACGAGATTATAATCATCCTTGCATCGTTGCTTGGGTTCCCTTAAACGAATCATGGGGGGTTCCAATGATTAATACTGATTTACAGCAACAGGCACATTCGTTATCCCTTTATCACCTCACGAAAAGTTTGGATCAAACACGACTCGTGGCGAGTAATGATGGCTGGGAAATGACATTGACTGATTTTTGTGGAATTCATAATTATGCCCATGGAACTGAACATGAAATGAAGAAGCAAAACGAATTTGCGAAAACATTAAAAACCAGAGAATCGATGATTCAATCAATGCCCGCAGGAAGAAATATCTATGCTCAAGGATTTCAAGATCGAGGTGAACCGATTCTTTTGACAGAGTTTGGCGGTATATCATTAAACACGCATGAAGGATGGGGTTATACCGAGGTCAGTAACAGTGAAGATTTATTAAAACAGTATCAACGGATCATTGATGCTATTCAAAACTCAGAATGTATCAGGGGTTTTTGTTATACGCAACTAACCGATGTCTTTCAAGAACAAAATGGATTATTGACTTTTAATCGCATCCCTAAAGTGGATGTGAATGCAATTAAACGAATCAATGATTTTAAACCTTTGACGATTAAAAAATAGGCTTCTATCATTCATCACTCCTAAAATAGAAAAGACGCGGTATTCTTATTCGCGTCTTTTCTATCAACATTTCTTGAGTAACGGTATTTTAAAACAATAATATGGTATAATTTCACTTGAGATGAAAGGAGCAAATTCGCTATGATTGACTTTATTATCAATTATGATATCAATGTTTTTGCAATTTTTTTGTGTCTTATCTTATATGTTGTGATTAAAATCAAGAAAGATATTTATCGTTACTCAACCACTCTAGTGATTGCTATTATTTGGGCAACCATTTTTGCGTTATTGATTGAACCTATTACTTGGACGTTTGATGCGCAACAAACAATCTTTGCAAAAATCATTAATCCTGTTTCCAATTCCCTCTTAGTTTTAGTGACCCCCATTATCATCGGTCTTTGGGGAAGTTATCTTGATTACAAAATTTTTGGTAATCGGAAACGTTTGAAAAAACAATTATATTATCAAGTCCCGACGATTCTGATATTTATTTTAGTTATTGTTAATATATTTGAACCGATATTCTTTTCCATTAACGCATCGAACATCTATTCCGCAGGACCTTATGAGTGGTTGAGATATCTGATTATATATGGGACTTATCTTTATATATTATTTATCATGATTTACAACCGAAAATTAATACAAACGAAAGTCCTTTATGGTGTGGTTGCATTTTTTGTCCTGCCATTTATTGGATCAGTTGCCCAAATCTTTGAATCACGATTATTTTTTGCATTCTCAATGTTATCACTTGCGATCGTTGTAGTATATATATTCTTAGAGACAACCACAGGAATACGCGATTATCTGACCCATTTATATTCAAGAAGAACGTTAGAAGATTATATGGCGAGTTTAATTGATAACAATCGTCATTTTGAAGTTTTGATGATCGATTTAAATCATTTTAAACTGGTTAATGATAAATACGGACATTTAGCAGGCGATCAAGTATTGATTGGCTTTGGGAAAATTTTACAAGAGATTTTTAAAGGTGAACCCATGGTTTCACGGTTAGGTGGCGATGAATTTTTTGTGGTTATTGAAACCCTCAATCACGCCGCAATTGAAAAGAAATTAGATTCTTTGATTATTAAAATGCAAGAACATCCAATCTTAAATAAATACGGTATGAACAAGTTTTCTGCCGGAATCAGTGATTTTGATGGCAAAAAAACGATGGATGATTTGTATTCTGAAGCAGATAAGCGCATGTATCAGCAAAAAAAGATGCTTAATTAAAACAAACGAGGAAGTTTTAGGCTTCCTCGTTTTGTTTGATTAATTCATGGGGTAATATCCATTCTTCATGAAAGGCTTTCAAATATTGTTTCATTGTTTTGATTTTCTTCTTAGCTAATAATTTACCTTTTTCAGTGTTCATTAGTTTGGGAAGTTTTAATAATTTTTGATAAAAGTGAGCTAGCGAGGACTCATCGTCAATATCCCCTGCGAATAGATGTCGGTTTTTATGACCTCCATAAGCAAAGGCTCGGGCAATGCCAATCGCCCCGATGGCATCTAAACGGTCTGCGTCTTGGACGATTTTACCTTCCAAAGATCGAACTTTTTGACCACGAAGATGGGCAGAATAGGACATATTGTCAATAATGTCCATAATGGGATCGATTTTCTCTTGAGGTAATTTTATCGAAAGCATAAAATCGATGGCGTGTTTAATTTTAGCGTGAGGTTTACGTAATTTTGGATCATCGACGTCATGGAGTAACGCCGCCATTCTGATGGTAAATTCATTGACTTCAAGACCTTCAGATAGGTATAAGGCCGTGTCATAAACACGGAGAACATGATAAAAATCATGACCAGAAAAATCGCTACGCATCCATTTTTCGACAAATTTACGAGTGGAGTCGACGATTTTGGCTTCGGCTAGGGTCATTATTTCACCTCAAGAGATAAGATGCTTTCACTTTAGCATAATTTTAAATAAAAATAAAGAGAGAAGATTAAAAATGCAGAATTTTAACCATCGACATATGATGAAGAAACGATTGAGTTATTGACTTATGTCATAAAAGTGTTATGATTTTATTGATCGTTCGATGATTTTATATGGAATAATAAAGGAGATAGACGATGAAAAGAATTGCCATTGCCATGTATCAAGGAAAGGTATCAGAACATTTCGGATATTGTGACGCTTTTTATATTGCGGATATCGAGGATAACACCATCATCAATGCCACCAAGATGGATAGTCCCGGTCATCGTCCAGGGTTCCTACCTGATTTTTTAATGAATTACGGAGTTAATGTCATTATCGCCGGTGGTATGGGAGAAAGTGCGGTGACGTTATTTCTGCAAAATCACATGGAGGTCTATACCGGTGCACAAGGTACGGCTAAAGACGTCCTTTCATTATGGATCGAAGGCAAACTTGTTTCGAGTGGAACTGTTTGTCATGAACATCAACACCATGATGAATGTCATTAAATCAATTGTGTAATTGATGATTTACGGCTTCAATCATAAGAATATTTGATAAAATAAACATAGTAGGAGGTAGTGTCATGAAAAAATGCCTCATTGCCATGGGCGAACTCATTATCGATAAAATTAAATTAATATCCGTCAAATATCCTGTGGATGAATATCAATCTTACCCCGGTGGTGCTCCGGCAAATGTGGCTTATTGTGTTGCAAAATTGGGTGGAAGTAGTCTTTATTTAAGCCAAGTTGGGGATGATCAAGAGGGTCATTTTTTAGTCGACACCATGAAAACCGCCCCAATGGATGTCCAACATATTCGTTTTTCGAAAGATTATACGACCAGTATTGCTTATGTGCATGTTTTAGAACATGGCGAAAGAGAATTTACCTTTAAACGCGAGCACGCAGCTGATTTATATTATCAAGCTGAAGATATCGATGAAAAAATATTCGAAAATGCTAGTATTTTACACTTTGGTAGTGTAAATCTAGTCCCTTCACCTGCTAAAATAGCACATATGAAAGCCATTGAATTGGCCCAAAAAAATCAAATGATGATTAGTTTTGATCCTAATCTTCGCCTTTCACTTTGGAAAAATCAGGATGATTTAATCAATACGGTTCAAGCTTTTATTCCTTTGGTTCATCTTTTGAAAGTATCTTCAGAAGAATTGTTATTATTGTCCAATGAAACCGATGAAAATCTCGCTGTAAAATCGTTATTTCAAGGATCGGTCCAATGGATTATCGTCACTAAAGGATCCTTAGGTGCGACCCTATATTCAAAGTTTGATTCCATTTCTGTACCAGCCAGTTCTACAAAGGCTATTGATACGACAGGTGCCGGTGATGCATTTATGGGTGGGTTTTTATATCGCATGTTACAAAGAGAACATTATCCGCTCAAGGCACGAAACTACGAAGATGATCTTATATTTGCCGCTTGTGTTGCGAGTATTGTCGTTGAAAGAGTCGGTGCGATGTTAGCGATGCCTATGCTAGCTGAAGTCAAAAAAAGAAGCGAAGACTGTGCCTCGCTTCTGATTCGTTAACGATTCGTCCCAAATTGATTGAATCGATGTTGGTTCATTTTGCCTTGTTGGGATTTGTTTTGAAACATTTTTCGTAAACCTTGCGATAAATCATTTCCTAATCCTGAAAAGCGATCTTTTGAGAAAGCTTGTAGATGACGTTCTGAAGCACTTTTTAAATATTCAAAAGTATTTTGAACATCTTCAGGTAATCCTTCAGTGGCTAAAAACGTTTCATACATCGCAATGCTTGCCTTTTCGGCATCAATCCCTGTCGCAATGGCGCTAGAAACAGACTCAGGAAGTGCTATAATAGTACTTGATAAATCTTCGGGAATCTCATAGCCATAAGCAATAAACAAATCAATTAATAAATCAATGTGAGTTTGTTCAGCTTTAACGATATGGATGAAGGGTTTAATTTCACCAAACGATTCAATCAATAATTCATATTCAGCTTTAGCTAAATATTCACTTTGAAGCGCATAAATGAGCATTTCTTCGAGCGTGTAGGTTGCCTCAGAATCCAAGGTTTCCGATAATTCGGTGATATCTCCATAAATCGAGTCGGCATTGACGCTGGCGAAGCCTAAGGAGAGTGTTGTTAATAGTGCGATGCCTCCAAAGATGAGACTTTTAAAAATCGATGCTTTTTTCATAATTTGTTACCTCCGTTTGTTTTATTTGCATGATATACGGTTCAATCCATGAAATTATTGGTTAACAACTGAAAACCTCACTGAAATAACACAAATATCTTCGTTTTTAAGAAAAGAGGGATTAAATATGTTTTTTCAATACACTGAAGAAGATCTAAATGAAGTTTTAAGTACCTGTTTTATTTCCAAAGATCCGTTAAAACTCGCACTATTTCCTCGCAAAGAAAAACGGAAGTATCTTTGTTTATTGATTATTAAGAAACACTTGACCCCCAATCAAATTTTTACTGAAAAAGAAATTAATGCGATTCTAAAACCGATTTACGAAGATTATGTTATGATTCGTCGATATTTGATTGATTATGGCATTTTAAATCGTAAAAATGATGGTTCAGAATATTGGATGACGGAGGAAAATGATGCGTAAAGAAGTAAAAGCCAATGAGCGTTCTTGGAATTTGTTAGCGAAAGATCATTATGAAACCTTTAAAAAACGTTTGAGTGAAAACAATCAAATATTAAATCCCCTAATCATTCAAGAACTGGGGGATATTAAAGGAAAAACACTGATGCATTTACAGTGTAATACCGGTGCAGATACACTATCATTAGCTCGACTCGGGGCGAAGGTCTTTGGTGTTGATCTTGCGCCAGATAATATTGTTTATGCTCAAAAATTATTTTCGGATTTTTCGACAGAAGGACAATTCTATACGGCAGATTTAATGAGTTTTGGTGAACATCATGATCAACAATATGATGTTGTTTTTACATCCGAGGGAGCCATCATCTGGCTTCCAGACTTTAAAATATGGGCACAAACAATTCGAAAACTGCTCAAAGATGATGGCTTTGTCTATATCAACGATATGCATCCGTTTTTCTTAATGTTGGATGAAAATCAGCTATCAAACGGTATATTTGCCTATAAATATCCTTATTTCAATCGTCAAATGGATAAAGAAGAGACCATCGGTGGTTATGCAGCAAAAGAACGTCCTGGAGAATGTTATGCGTGGATGTATTCGATGAGCGATATTATCAATGCTTTAATCGACGCAGGCTTACAAATTGAATATATTCATGAATTTGATGATCTTTGTTATGATTTAGGAAATATGACAAAACTTCCCAGTGGTCAATATTATTATCCAGCGTGGAAAGGTAAAATTCCCTTCATGTTTTCAATAAAAGCAACGATAAAAAAATAATATAATTTTAAGGGAATTCTAACCATTAAAGGGATAAAAGTGTTAAAATGATAATTAAAGATACTTCAACGATTTAAAATTAATTCATCTTTTTTATTGACATATGTCAGAAATGATGTTAATCTTTAATTAATGACATATGTCAGAAATAAAGAAGGAGGATTATTATGCCAAGATACGATCAAAGCGGACCCAGTGGATTAGGTCCCCTAACGGGTAAAAAAATGGGTCGATGTGACGGTAATAAAGAATACTTAATGAATAACATGCGTTTCAATCATCCATGTCGAATGAATGGTATGCGAGGATTTCAAAACAGATTAACCCATACCCAAGGTGACTCAAAAACAGTTTTAGAATTACAAAAACAACAATTACAAGCACAACTTGATGCAATTGAAAAAGCGTTAGGAAATTAATTATTTTCATTTCAATTAAAACAAGGTTATCACGATGACCTTGTTTTAGTCGTCTATAGAAGGAGATACATTATGCCAAGACCTCAAAAATGGCGCGTTGTTTGTGGAATGCCAAATACCGTAGAGTTTGGTCCTCCCCAAGGACAAAGCCGTGAGATTGTGATTTTATCCATTGATCAATATGAAACCATTCGTCTCATCGATTTAGAAGGGTTGACCCAAGAAGAATGTGCAAAACAGATGAATGTCGCAAGAACGACGGTACAAAGTATTTATGATACGGCTAGAAGAATCATCGCTGATGCCATTGTTTATGGCAAAACGATGAAAATTGAAGGCGGAGCCTATAAATTATGTGATGAACAAGCACCTCATTGTGGACGAGGATGCAAGATGAGACATGGCCGTTTTGATAAATTAGAACAATAATAATGGAGGGATATAATGATCATTCGAGCATTGGTTGAAAATCGTTCTATTGACGATGATTGGAAACATGAGCACGGATTTAGTCTAGCCATTGAAACAAATCATCACCACTTATTATTTGATTTAGGGGCGAGTGATGCATTATTGGATAATGCTTTACAAGCAGGTATTGATTTAAATGACATCGATATTGCTTTTATTTCGCATGGACACTATGATCATGCGGGCGGATTAAAATCATTTTTGTCAACCAATCAACATGCGCCGATTTATATTACCCATTCGACCTTTGAAAAACATTTTTCGAAACAAAATAATGGTGAATATCGCGAAATTGGTATCGATGCCTCACTTTATGAAGCAAATCGTTTTATCAAGTATGATTATGATCATCTTATTGACGATGAATTGATTGTGTTCTCTCATGTCAAACAAAAAATGAAAAGCGCTATTACCAATCAAAACCTCTATAAAAAAACCGATGATCGGTTTGTTTTAGATGATTTTAATCATGAGCAACATTTAATTATCGAATCCGAAGGGAAAAAAGTATTAATTGCTGGGTGTGCACATCAAGGCATCTTGAATATTGTTGAACGCGCGAAAACGATTATCAATCGTTATCCAGATATCGTGATTGGTGGCTTTCATCTTTATTCGCAGTCGAGCGGCGAATCAGAAACTGACGAATATATTCAAACCCTCGCCAAAGGATTGTTAGCCACAAAAGCTGTTTATTATACGGGTCATTGCACAGGGTTTGGTGTTTATAACAAGATGAAAGCGTTAATGAAAGATCAGTTGCTTTATTTCGCTGCCGGAAACATTTTACTTTTATAATTACATGAGGTGAGAAGATGCATCGTTATAAATTTGGATTGCTCGTTGGTCTCATCATCACCACACTTTATTTGCCTTTCGCTATGATATATTATTTGAATGAAGGTAATTCCTTAAGTGAAAGACCCATTTTCGCAGCGTTATATCTCTATATTATTTTAGGCCACGCTATCCTTTATGCCATTGGACTAATCTTTCATTGGAGTGGGTATGGTTTGAAAAAACCTGGATTGGTTGGGTTCGGCACGATATTCATCCTTATAGCTGGTGTTGTCTTGTTTCCTTCATTGTTAGTTATCTTGCCACTTTCTATTTTACTTATGATTTTAAATCAAAAAGAAAAGGTAAAGCTTTAGTCTAGGCTTTACCTTTTTGTTTGTCTTGAAATGCTTGGCACATTGAGACAAAATATTGATGAATCGTCAGATCATCGGTCACTTCAGGATGGAAAGTCGTCACGAGTTGATTGCCTTCACGACAAGCCAAGATGGTTTGATTGTGCATAGCTAATATTTCGATATTTTCTCCGATGGATTCAATTTTTGGTGCTCGGATAAAGACCATGGGAACATTCTGATGGTCTTTAAACGAAGAAACAATTTTAAAACTCCCCAGTTGCCTTCCATAAGCATTACGCTTCACGGTGATATTCATCGTTTGAAACCAAGTATGGGTATCATTGCTCAGGGTTTTAGCCAGTAAGATTGCCCCTGCACAAGTTCCGAAAACCGGTAAACCTGCAAAGATCATTTGATGAAGTGGTTCAAATAATTGTAAATCATGAAGTAATCGTCCCATGACGGTGGATTCGCCTCCGGGCAGGATTAATCCATCAAAGGGACGAATAATATCCTCTAACTGACGAATTTCAAACGTTTCTACGCCCATGGCGTTTAAATGGTTAATATGTTCATAAAATGCGCCTTGTAATGCCAAGATGCCGATTCTTTGCATTTATTTTCCTCGCTCTGCCATTAATAGTTCGATTTCTTGTTCGTTGATTCCCACCATAGCCTCACCTAGATTTTCAGAGAGTTGTGCTAAAATCGTTGGATTCTTAAAATTCGTGACGGCTTTGACAATCGCTTCTGCGCGTTTGGAGGGATTTCCGGATTTGAAAATACCTGAACCAACGAAAACACCTTCGGCCCCCAGTTGCATCATCAATGCCGCATCCGCAGGTGTAGCCACACCACCGGCAGCGAAATTAACGACAGGTAATTTTTGGTGTTCATGCACGTAAAGAATTAAATCATAAGGAACTTGTAATTCTTTCGCGACTTGATATAATTCGTCTTCTCGCATCGAAGCAATGCGGCGAATCTCTGCTTGGATGAGACGCATGTGGCGTACTGCTTGAATGATATCTCCCGTTCCGGGCTCGCCTTTGGTACGAATCATGGCGGCGCCTTCATTGATACGACGCAGGGCCTCGCCTAAGTCTTTCGCTCCACAAACAAAAGGAACATTAAATTTCGTTTTATCAATGTGATAAAGATCATCCGCAGGACTCAAAACTTCCGATTCATCGATATAATCAATTTCAATCGCTTCAAGAATTTGTGCTTCAACGAAATGACCGATTCTTACCTTCGCCATAACAGGAATGGATACAGCCGCTTGAATCGCTTTAATCATTTGTGGGTCGCTCATACGAGACACCCCACCCGCTGCCCGGATATCTGCAGGAATTCTCTCTAAAGCCATCACAGCACAAGCACCTGCAGCTTCAGCGATTTTTGCTTGTTCGGGGGTTGTGACATCCATGATGACGCCACCTTTTAGCATTTTCGCTAAATCTTTGTTTAAATCATAACGATCGTTTTTCATCATTCACCTCTAATGTTGACAATTTATGGTTCTTCAAGTAATATTATACTGTAATCTGGTGTTATGTACATATTCAGATTTATGCTATTTAATAATACCAGAAAAGGAGATCGAATGATTACATTTTTTTATGATGAGACAAGTGATGTGCCGAAGTATGTTCAATTATATCGGCATATTAAAAGTGAGATTGAATGTGGACATCTTCATTATAAAGAAAAAATGCCCTCAAAAAGAAAACTCGCAGAGCATTTAAATATGAGTGCTGTCACCGTTGAAACGGCTTATTCGCAATTAGTCGCTGAAGGGTATTTAAAGAGTGTTGAAAAAAGTGGATATTATGTTGATATTACGGGATTTCCTTTCACCACGAAAGGAAAGGAAGAAGACATCCAAAAAAGCTTTGTACGTGATGATGAACATTACCTTTATGACTTTCGAACCAATGTTGTGGATACCACTTTATTTCCTTATTCGATTTGGTCAAAGTTAACTCGTTGGGTCTTAGCTGAAAATAAAGAAGAAATCTTGAATTTCACTCACCCACAAGGTTTGAGATGTTTAAGAGAACAAATAGCCCTTTATTTAAGTCGCTTCCGGGGGATTGAAGCTTCCGCTGATCAAATCATCGTCGGTGCAGGCTCAGAGATGTTATATCATTTAGTGATTCAGCTACTAGGAAGAGAAAATCTTTATGCGACTGAAAATCCAGGATATGGAAAAATGAAACAGATCTTAATGAATAATGATTGTCGCCATATCAATATTGACTTAGATGAATCCGGTGTTTCATTAACGCAACTCATCAAATCGAACGCAAATGTTGTTCATTTGACTCCCTCTCATCAATTCCCAACGGGAATCGTCATGCCCATCAAACGGCGAATAGAATTGCTCGAGTGGGCTTATCAAGCGAAGAATCGGTTTATTATCGAAGATGATTATGATTCAGAATTTGCCGCAGGGATCCAACCCATACCCGCTTTACAAGGTATTGATCAACAAGATAAAGTCATCTATTTAAATACCTTTTCTAAAAGTATTGCGCCAACGTTAAGAATCGGTTATTTAGTCTTACCTAAAAGTTTATTATCATTATATCAAGAAAAACAATCTTATGGGGCCTGCACAGTACCAAATTTCGAACAAATGATTCTTACGAAATTTATGCAAGAAGGTTATTTTGAAAGTCATCTGAATCGAATGCGGAAAGCTTATAAAAAACGTAGAGATGTTTTAATTAATGCTTTAGTTGATAATCATATCGTTGGTAAAAATGCAATTTACGGTGAAGATGCAGGGTTGCATTTCATAATAAACATGAATCATCGATACAATGAAAAAGTATTAATAGCTTTAGCAAAAACAGAGTCAGTGCGAATATATGGTCTTTCTGAGTATTATGTAGGAACATTACCCGAAGCGAAAACGGTTTTGATTTTAGGTTATTCGGGGTTGAGTGAAAATCAAATTATCGAAGCTGTAAAAAATTTAAAACAAGCTTGGCAAATCGAATAAAATAAAATCCGGCATTCAGATAACTGAAGACCGGATCTTTTTACTTTTTATAATCGATATGGCTTAAATCAATGATAAAGCGGCATTCATCATCGCCAGCTAAGACGGATTTTATCACTTCAATCTTCAGTTTCTGCTTTAAAACCGTTTCAAAAGGTAATTTCTCAAAACCCGCACTACAATAACACCATAAAGGCGAGATATCAGGATTTTGATGGAGGATTGCTTCGCGGGCAAATGGGCAGTGACACGATAAATAGCGACGCTTTAACGGATCTGTTTCTTTTAAAAAACCATCAATATCGTAAGGAATCTTTTTTAGATGTAAATGATTGTCTTTTATGACACCCGAAAGTAACAAGGGATCTTTTGAAACGTAATCAACGACTTCTTGATTGATGAATTGTTCAAACCATATCTTTGACTCGTCAGCGTGTTGTTGCAAAATTGCAACTTGCCGGGCATGTAATCCTTGGAGATATTCCTCAAAAGTCGATGCGTTTTCATACTCAACTAACTCTTGAGCAAATGCCCCTTCCGGAATTTGATGATTGTTACCAGTGAGGACGGCTTTGATTTCCGTTTCTCTTAGGTGATGTTTAAGACGATTCATGAGTTCATTGGTAAAAATGACGACCTTTTCGGGAGGTGTTCCTAATGAAGGCATGTTTAAATCAGATAAAATGGTGGAGATAAATTCTTTACCGTGAAGATGATTTGCTCGTTCGATGATTGATTCAATTACATTGAGTTTGCCAGTATATTGAGTTAAACGAATGAATAAATCGTGACGTTTAACCATTTTAAAATAACGCATTAGGGCAATAAACGCTTTTCTGGTTGCTTGTTTATGTTTTTCAAGCATTTGAAGATAAGCATCGAGTTGATCAAGATTAATTTTTTCAGCAGGAAGAAAAAACATGTTTTCTAAATTTTCTAAGATTTCGATGGTATATTCATAGTCCACTTCTGATAGTTTGTTGGTTGTGAAATACGCTTTAAATTCAGTTTTATTCATAAAATCGCCTTGATATATGACTTGCCTTTAGCGTAATCCTTTTTGTTACATTCGTCAAGATAATATGTAATATTTCATAACAATATCCCTGAATAAAAGCTGAATTATCCATGGAGTATAACTATAAAAATATTTAAAAAAATGATAAGACTCTTGTATTGTCAATTTTTTAAGCGTAATATATGTTTATAACACTCATGTTCTTGCCAAAATGGGCAACGAGATTTTTTACAAAATCTGGTTGCCTTATGCTTTTTAAAAGGAGTGATTATCGTGTATTATCAACAACGTTTTAAAAAATGTTTCTTTGTAATGATTCTGATTTTCCTTTTATTTCTGCTTGGCTGTAATGGCATCACTGATACTTCATCGCTCACCACTACAGAAAGTCAAACCCAAACAACGACCACAGAAAGTTTAACAACAGAGATTTCAACAACTTTATCAACGACTCTTGTTAGTATTGAAATTGATAACACTAACCTACTTGAATTTTATGACATCAATGATTTTGATTTATCCGTCATTTATCTCATTCTTCATTGGAGTGATGGAAGTCAGACCACCATTTCATTAACTTCGAATATGTTAAGTTCAGGAGATATTGATTTGTTGAGTCAAATCGGGACCCACACCATCACACTTACCTACCAGAGTTTTACAACGCAGTTAACCATTACCCTTCAAAATCTTAATGTTTATCAAGTAACATTTAAAGATTATAACCATTACATCATCGATATCCAGTTCGTTAATCATGGAGAAGGTGCCACCAGCCCATCGATCCCTGAAAGAACTGGTTATGAATTTACGAGTTGGAGCACGGATTTTTCGGTTGTGACAAGTGACATAACCATCTATGCACAGTATACCCCGTTATCCTATGCCGTGATTTATGATGCGAATGGTGGAAGCTATACGCCCCCCTTACAAATTGTCGTCTATCATACCCAACTGAATCTGCCCATTTTATTCCGAGAAGGGTATCATTTCTTAGGATGGTATACGGGCGTAGAAAGTGATGCATTACCATTTTATGAAGGAACCCCGATTACGGCAAATATCACCCTTTATGCTCATTGGGAAGTCATGACCTATGATGTCACTTATACAGAGACGAATGAAGGCATCATTATCACGGGTTTATATTTATATAAAACCGACATTGTCATTCCGGATACCATCCTTGGCAAGCCAGTCATTGGCATTGCGGAATATGCATTTATAAATCATGGGTCTTTAACATCGATGACACTTCCGGATGGATTAGAATTCATTGGCGATTATGCGTTTTATGGCAATGATAATTTACTTGAAATTACCTTTGGATCAGGGCTTAAATCGATTGGTAAAGGTGCATTTTTGGGATGTTCAAGGTTAGAAACGCTTATACTACCGGAAGGATTAGAAACCATTAAAGAGGGAGCCTTCTATGGGTGTCGAAACCTAGTTGAAATTGTGATTCCTTTCAGCGTAAAAAAAATCGGCAGAAATGTGCTTTATGGCTGTAATCACTTAGTTACGGTAACATTACCTTTAGCTTATCCGTATAATCCATACAGTTTTAGTACCATCCATTATTACTTTGGTTCATTAAGTATTGAAGCAAGCGATGCCATCCCCGCCAGTCTGAGCACCGTTATCATTGCCAATGGGATTGAGCATATCCCAGATTATGCTTTTTATAATGCGGTTAATATCAGAGAAGTCATTATTCCTGATTCCGTGATTTCGATTGGTCGATATAGTTTTTATCAATGTTTTGAAGTGACCCATTATCGTCTTCCTGATAATTTACAATCCATCGGTGCCTTTGCCTTTGCTTCGAATCGACAAATGGAAACCATTAATTTACCTGATTCATTACAAGACATCGGTGAATCAGCTTTTAATGATTGTTGGGACTTGAGTCATATCATTATTCCTCAGTCGATAACCATCATTAGAAGATCCACTTTTTCCTTATGTAATTTGCTGACGGTTTCTTTTCCATCTGGGTTACAAATCATCGAAGATTATGCTTTTTATGCCAGTTATGGTAATTCAACTTTAACTTTACCTGAGGGACTTCTCGCCATCGGTGAAAAAGCTTTCGCAAGTAACCCTATTAATACAATCAGTATGCCTCATTCTGTATATCAAATTGGCAAAGAAGCTTTTTTAGATACTGAGTGGTATTTTAATCAATCCAATGGATTAGTCTATTTAGGGTTAGTCTGTTTAGGATATAAAGGCACCATGGTGATGAACGAAGTGGTTACTCTTGCTGAAGGGACATTAGGTATTGCCGGTTATGCCTTTGCGCAAAATCCGTACATGGCAGGTATTATCATTCCAAATTCTGTGATCTATATCGCCAATGAGGCATTCAAAAATAATACTAATTTATCGAGTGTAACGTTATCGACCAATGTCGAATTTATCGGCAAATATGCTTTTGCATTTTGCAATAAATTGACTTCAATCAATCTTTCAAATACGATTACTGAGATTCAAGATTATGCTTTTTATGATTGCGGCTTGACTAGTTTGATTTTACCAGAGAAGATCACCTATATCGGATACGCTACTTTTATGAGCAATAATAATTTAACATCGGTCACCTTCCCAGAAGGCATATTAACGATTGAAAATTATGCATTTAAAGATTGTACATCATTGCTCAGTGTGACTTTACCTGATTCAGTTGAATCCATCGGTCTGGATGCCTT
>DILB01000019.1:12590-28519 GCA_002424815.1 Caryophanales bacterium UBA5603 | reverse complement strand
GTTAAAGCTTTTCATAATTGTACATTATTAGAAAATATTACATTTTCAGAAAATTTATTAATGGTCGGAATGGATGCTTTTACAACGACCAAATGGTATACCGATCAAATGGACAATATAATCATTTATGCTGCTAAAGTTGCTTTAGGTTATAAAGGCAGTATGCCCATCGGTTATCAAATCGACTTAGCATTCGATACCCTAGCCATCGCTGATCGAGCTTTTTATTCACAAACCAGTTTAGCAAAAATTACGCTGCCAAATGGATTACTTTATATCGGTGAATTGGCATTTTACAATTGCACACGTCTCACTGAAATATATATTCCCTCCAGCGTTATATTCATCGGTAGAAGAGTTTTTGATCATTGTTCAAATTTGACAAAAGCCGAAATATATGCCAGTATTACCAGTATTCCTTATGGTATGTTTTGGTTTTCGACGAATCTAACACAAGTTATTATTCCACAAAACATCACCGAAATTGAGGCATACGCTTTCAGCAGTTGTGAGAGTTTGACGAGCTTTGTTATCCCTAATAGTGTCACATTTGTTGGTGATTATGCGTTTTCGGGGACAAAGAATCTGACTGAACTTACGATTGGAAGTGGTTTGGTTTATATTACTCAATCGGCATTTTCAGGTATGACAGGGTTAGTAAACTTAGTTGTTCCTGATACAGTACTCGTTATCGGCAATGCGGCTTTTAGTGGAAATACAAACTTAGTTCATGTAACATTGAGTAAAAATTTAGAAGTCATTGCGGGTAGTGCTTTTAATAACTGTTCACATTTAACCGAGATAACCCTTCCTGACACGGTCATGTATATCGGTGGCTATGCATTTTCTGGATGTGGTATTTTGCAGAATATCTCTTTAGATGGTTATATTCCTCCTGTGATATTTAATACAAGTTTTCCTGTTAATAACATCAATTTCTGGATTTATAGCAGCAGTTATAATTTATACATGATGTCTGAGATATGGATGAATATGTATAACTTCATTCAAACGAGAGATTAAAAAAATGTCACACCGAAGTGTAACATTTAAAGAATAAATTTGGATGAAATAATTTAAGAATTTAGACGGGTTCGGATGAATTAACCGTCCATTGAGCCACTAAAGTATCCCCGTTTAAAGGCATTGTTTCTGGAAATGGTTTATCCCATCCTGAGAAAGTATAACCCTCTTTTGTCATGAGAGGAGGCGTGATGGCCTGACCGTATTTTACAGATATATCCTCGACAGGATCACCGCCATTTTCATCAATCACCAGCGTATAAACGATTAAATCATAGTAGATAGATAGACGATAAGTTGAAACGTGATTTTCTGTAAACTTTGTTTTAGATCCATTGAAGGCATATCCAGGAATTTTTAAAATTAAGGGACTCAGATCCATGGCTTCAAGATTAATAAATAAGGTATCTTGCCTCGTTGAATGAACCGTGTAAGTGCCATCGATTAAAACCTAGGCATAATGGATGACGGTAATCGGAACAGAATTAGGAACCCATTTTGCATAAAGGGTCAATTTCCAATTCGACCGTTCTTTATCAGGATCAAAAGGTTCGGTCAATTCGGTATCCTCATACCATCCCGCGAAGATAAAACCCTCCTTCGTAGGGGTTTCAAATTGATAAAAAGAAGGGTCAAATTCAGTGACTTGTTCCACAGGTGTGCCACCATTCGATTCAAATGAAATGCGAACACTGCTAAAATCACAACCGATAAGAGTAAAAAATAAAGCCAAAGTTAAGATATAATTGAATTTTTTAACCATCATTGCCTCCAAAATCGCTATCATATTATAAAACGAGCGTAAGGATATGAATAGTAAAAGATTGTTTATTATTTTTAGTATACCACTCGAATTTGGGAGAATCAATCAAAATATAGCGATAAATCGATGAAAATGACCATCATAAATAATCAATAATGAAAAAATGCAAAAAATGCATATTATAGAATTATTTTTACGATTGTTGATTAATATTTTACGGGATTATGATAAAATATTTTTGAAATAATAACTTTGTTATTTAGGCGTTTATCGCTTTTGGGAGGCATCGCATGAAAATAGGCATCATCGTTTATTCAGAAACGGGACATACACGGCAAGTGGCATTAGAAATTAAAAAAGTCTTGGAATTAGCCAATCATCAAGTGAGGCTAGAAGAAATAACGGTATACAATATTGCCTCCGATAAAACCTTAAAAGATATTCCTTCTATGGAAGGTTACGATATCTTAATATTAGGAACCCCGGTTCAAGGTTTTTCACTACCGGTTCCGGTTCAAGATTATCTCAAAAGAACGGAAATTCCAAAACGACAAAAACTCGGTGTCTTAATGACACAATATTTTAAAGTTGGATGGTTAGGTGGAAACCATACGATGCGACAATTGCTCTCTGCTGTGGCCTATGCTAACCCTGATTTGTATGGGTATGGGATTGTTCATTGGTCAAGTCGAAGAAGAGAAACGCAAATCAAAGATCTTGTCAAAATTTTAACGAATATCGAGTAAACCAACGATGAAACATAAAAAATTCCGATTTTTAATCGTGTCTGTTTGTGTTTTGGTCGCTCTTATAATCAGTGGAATAATCATGATTCAATCCATGAATAAAAACTTAGAATCATTGATCACCGCTGAAATTAATGTCATTGATTTAACGGTAATCGACGATGGCGTTTATATTGGAAAATACACCGCACTACCTGTGTCAGTGACCCTTCATGTTCATGTGGTGAATCATGAGATGACCCAAATTGATATCATTGAACATCTCAATGGTCAAGGATCAGAAGGTGAAGCCATCATTGATTCAATTATCTTAACAAATTCCTTACAAGTTGACACGATTGCGGGCGCGACGTATTCTTCAAAAGTCATATTATTAGCCGTAGAAAATGCTTTAACAAACTTAAAAACAATCGAATCATAGATTTGATGACTTGGATGACGTTTTGGTCATCCTTTTTTATTGGTGTGTGACCTTGAATCCATGATTAAATCATGATAAAATGAAATTGAAAGACATCAAAGATGAACGCTAATCAATCGAAAGGGTTGACATCGATGGACTCTAAACATTATGAAGAAATTTATACGTTGTTTGATGGGTCAGAAGTATCAAAGAAGACGGTTTTAGATTTAGCTAGTCGTTACCAAAGCACTTATAAAGGATTGGGTGCTATCATGGTTGGATGTGCTTTAATTACAACCATTGCCATTCTAACGGATCTTGATAATCCCCAATATGGCTTTCTGTTAACACTCGCTTTAATCGATTTGTTATTTATTATTTTAGCCGTATTATTTTTTACGATGTATCACAAAATGGATTTAATCAAATTAGGACTATCCATTTTAAATTTTCGTCGTCATCAGTATCTATTAGCAGAGCGTAATACCGACGACTATAATGAAATTGATACGCACCAAGTGGTCGAACTCCATGTCAAACGTCGTCATTTTGTCTTTGTGAATTCCCTAACGCATCGCTGGCAATACCGAATGGGACGGTTTATGTCGGATGCGATGCCCTTATCAAATATCAAATCAATCGAAATTAAACCGAAAAATCGTTTTATCATTGAGGTATATTTCATAAAAAACGAAGGCAGACCGATTCGATTATTGGCTGAATCGATGGTAAAAGTTGAAAGAATAAAAACCTTGTTTGAAAAATCAAATCCATAAAAAACACACCCGCTTTCTTATTGAGAGCGGGTGTATCTTTTATATATTCACTGGTTAATTAGCGGTTGTCGTTTTACCACCGTTAGGAATGTTTGGGAGTCCTGCACGGTATTGAGATACTTTTTCGGCATTCAATTGAATACGAGCTTGGTATTGCGTTTGAATGGCAGTCATGAGTGGAATGGATTGAGCGATGTAGGTTTGAACAACAGCTTGCAATTCTGTTCTCATCGTTTGAAGAAGAGCCGCAAGTTCAGCCTCAAGAATAGCTGTATCTTCGCCTTCTTCTGTCAATGTGGCGATTTCTTCACGAAGTTCTTGAATTTGTGGTTGATAGATGGCAAGAATTGCATCTTTTTCAACTTTAAATTCATCAACTAAGGTTCTTGCCACACCGGCAACGATGTTGTTATTGGCTCTGATTCTTGATACAAGACCTTCTGGTGTTGCTTCTAAAGCTTCCTCTTCAGTCAATTCAGGATCGATTTCAAGTGCACTTTGCATTAAACGATATTGCATTGGGGTTAAACCCTTGTTTTGTGCTGCAGTAGCAATTTCATTCCCATATACACGGGTTCTGACATTGGCATTTAAAGCACGATCACTCATTGCATCAGAGACTTTTTCTTGAACCATCGTACGAATGCGCTCAGTGATTTTATCGGTATCACCGATAGCATCGACTTCAATAACGGTTTCGGTGGCTTCGACGTCAATGAATCCGAGATCCATTGCTTTATCGATGACTTCACCCATGGCGGTTTCAACCGATTTTTCCGCCAAATTCAATTGTAACATCAGCATTTCGCCGTCTTCATTGAGACCATAAGCCGTTTTAATCATATTTTTCTCATTGACGACGAAGCCAATTGATGGGTTGATATCGATGGTAGCATAAGCCTCATAGGTTTGGGCTTCAGCACAGGCAACTAAGCCTAATAGCATCAATCCAACGCCAAGTATAACTAATAATTTTTTCATTTTTAAATCCTCCTTATTTTTTTGTTTCACACCTTATATACGTTTTAGATCAAAGGAATATTGGTTTTATTCGCAAATAGTGTTATAAAAAGACTAAAATCTATCTTTTTGCGCAAATACCAATAATTGAAAAGCTTTCTTCGTATATAATATAGATATCTTTGGAGGCATGACGCATGCGGATTCAATCTTTTAAAAAATGGATGCTTTTTATTTTTGCGCAATTTATCATTTTTGCGTTTTTTTCATTGAGTATTGGCACCATTCCTTCCTTCGATATTGTCAAAAACGAAGTCTTGTATCCCGTGTCTTCGATAGAAGAAGCCGAACAAATCGCATTTCAATATGATCTTCAATTAAATGAAATAACATCGTATCATCTCGCCCTTTATCAAGTTCCCGAAAATCGTGATATTACTGCTTTAATCTCGGCGGGTTTTTTATATAATTCAATCATGTTTCCAACCGCACCCCCGTGGCAAGATCCAACGCTAGACCCTTATTTATCGCAACAATATGGACTTGAGATCACACAAACCGATGATGCTTGGGCTTATTCTTTAGGCTCTAGTGCAATCGTTATTGCGATTATTGATACAGGGATTGATATTGATCATCCTGAATTTGTGGGTAGAATTTCATCCTTAAGTTATAATGTGCCTAATAATGTTGTGGGTATAAACGCTGTCAATGATGATCAAGGCCACGGGACGATGGTTGCGGGTGTCATCGGTGCGATTAAAGATAATAGTATTGGTATTGCTGGAATTACCCAAAACACGCAATTAATGGTTATCAAAGCCAATGAAAATGGCGCTGAGGGTTTTAAAGAAAGCAATGTCATTAAAGGAATTTACTATGCGGTTGATAATGGCGCTCATGTCATTAATTTATCGCTTGGAAGTACTTATTTTAATACAGCGACCGAAACGGCCATCAACTATGCCACTTCTCAAGGCGTCTTTGTGGTCGCTGCTTCAGGTAATGATGGCGAAACAAGTACAGCGATGATGTATCCAGCGTCTTATGAAAATACCATTTCCGTCGGGGCGGTCGATAAAACCAAAACCATCGCACCGTATTCTAATTATAATACGCAAGTTGATTTAGCAGCGCCAGGGACGGGTATTGTCACGACTGCGATTGACGGCTATACGAATGTATCACTCGTCAGTGGCACTAGTTTTGCTGCACCGCACGTGGCAGGGATTATCGCCCTCTATCTGTCGCTTTATCCACAAGCTTCAATCGCAGAAGTGAAAACGCGGTTATACGGGACGGCAGAAGATCTAGGTGATGCAGGGCTGGATATCTACTACGGATACGGTCTCATCAATGCTTTTTCGCTCATAACAAGCAGTTATCATAAAATAACCTTTGTAACGCCATCATCAACGCTGATTGAACCGCTTTATGTGGAAAGCGGTGAAACGTTTACCCTGCCTCAAGCCCCAGAAATGACCGATCAAATTTTTATCGGTTGGTTTTATGACGCATTGTTTAACGAACCTTTTGATGCCTTGAAAATGGTAACTGCCGATGTGACCTTATATGCTAAATACGTGGATGCATCACATACCATCACGTTTGTGACGGGTGGTGAGTCGATTGAACCGATGATTGTTGCGCATGGAGACACGCTTTTATTGCCTCTCGCAACAAAACCGGGATATACCTTTAATGGTTGGTTCTTAGATTTAGCCTTGACGATCCCTTATGAACCTCATCCCATCGAAAATGATTTGACCTTATATGCAGGATTCATTGAAAATCCAAAAGTAACCGTAACGTTAATCGATGATGATATCTTGATAGCGACACTTATGGTTGATCAAACCGTCATTTATGAAACAACACCTTTAGAAAAAGAAGGGTATGATTTCATCGGTTGGTATCTCGATCCTTCATTCAATGAAAGCTATCAATCACAATACTTGGAAAATAATATAACTTTATACGCAAAATGGCAAATCAAAACTTATCAGATTCAGTTTGTGACCGAAGGTGATTCGATTGATCCTTTATTTGTCATTTATGGGGAGGATTATTCCTTGCCCATCAGCGTCAAACAAGGATTCAATTTTATAGGTTGGTATTTAAATAGTGCATTGACTGAACTTTATGTGAAGGACCAAATCAAGAGTGATTTAATTTTATATGCAAAGTTTGAACCCATCCTTTTTAAAGTGGCAATGTATCAAGGAGAAACACTCATTGAATCAGTATCTGTTGGATATGGCACCTTATTTACCGCCGAAAATTTGGATGTCAAAGGCATGAATTTTGAAGGTTGGTATTATGATTTATCCTTTATGAATGCTTACGTGGCAGGGACTTTAACGTCAGATATAAGTCTCTATGCAAAAATGTCACCGATTCTTTATACTTTTAATTTTTATGGTATTGACCAATTGACGCTTCTTGATACATTACAAGGATATTATGGAGAGGTTATTGATTATCCAACGTTTCCACCTCTATTGTCCTCGGTCAATTTGGGTTTAAATTTTGTTGGTTGGAATCTTGATCATCTCTATGAAACCACCATCAATGAGATTTATCCTATCATTGAAGTGACATTTTATCCTGATACTGTTAGAATCAATCCTTCGCTCGATACCCTTTATCAAGGTTCTTTATATCAGGAACAAGGATTAAATATCATTGATGGGCGTTTGAGTGTTAAAATAGTAGGTTCCGTTAATGTGAATCAAGTGGGTCGTTATGTGCTTTCATATCAAGTACATTATAATGATAATTTCTTATATGAATATTCACGCGTGGTAAATATCATTGCTTTGCCGGCTTTACCTGTCATAACCTTAAATAAAGGTGTGACCACATTATTCAAAAATCAACCTTATCAAGAAGCGGGGGCTAAAACAACCAAAGGAACGGTTGAAATCATTGGGACCGTCGATACAAGTGTCCCAGGGGTTTATACGATTCTCTATCAAGTTGAATATGCCGGGAACATCGTGCAATTGAAACGCTATGTATTTGTTTTAGAGACTCAAGCGGCTGAGGTGGTTGTCGTGGCTTATATCGACAAGAAGGAGGATGAGTGGATTGCGTAAAATTGCTTTGTTTTTTGTGATGTTGCTCATCATCTTTTTAGTCGCATGCACCTCTGTGGAAGAAAGTGATGTCAGTATCGTTTTATATCCCGGCATTGATACAGTAGAAATTTATAGCAGCTATCAAGATCCAGGCGCTTTGAGTAAAGCTTTCGGATTTAACGTTAAAAATACGGTTTTGTCAAACAACGTTGATACGGAAAAACTGGGAACGTATGAAATAATATATCAAGTCGATTATCGTGGTATCATCAAACAAATCACCCGGAAAGTCATTGTGGTGGATCAAACATCTCCGATAGCCGTCTTAAAGGCTGGCATTGATACGATTAAGTTAGGAGATATTTGGGTTGATAGCGGCGTCACTGCGACGGATAATTCACTAGAAACACCTGAAGTGTTGGTCAATGGCACCGTCAATAGCAATCAAGTTGGCGAATATATCATTGAGTATCTTATAAGTGATAGTTCTGGTAATGTCTTAAAACTCATTCGTTATGTCAATGTTCAATAAAAAAAGCAACTTCGTGGTTGCTTTTTTTTATGGATAAATGAATCAAGTTTCAAGAGAAGAAGTATCGAAAGATAAGGGTTGAATCACGATAGTATTCGCGGCTTTTAGATAAAACCAAACGGTTAGAACGAAAGTGATCAATCCGGCAACGATGGTAATTTGAAATTGTAAAGCGGAGTAGCGATAAAGTGGTAAAAAGACCATTGATACGTAACGTATAAAAGAAATAATCACTTGGATGATTAATAAAAGTCCAAATGAATAGTTTTTTCTTAATAAAAACACGGCGAAAATGACTAATATAATTAAATTGTAAAATAAAGAAAACAAATTAAAGTATGAGGTCCAACGTGCCATATTAACAAACCAATCATTACCCATCAAAGGATGATAAGTTCGCATGACCCAAGCCACAACCAAGGAAAATAAATGCATCAGCAGATTGATTGAATAAAAAACAGCATATATTTTTATACTTTGATGATTTTGAAAGGCCCGCATTAAGGAACGATATGCAATGCCATAAGCTAAAAGCGTGATGCACCACCGAAGAAATTCGCCTCTGACGACTCGAGCTAAGATACCATCAAGGAAAAACCGTGGCATATTTTGAACAGGTCCGCCAATAATATATAAATGTGAACTATAAGAACTGAGCATAGAAATGATATACATCGAGAATGAAATCATAATCACAAGCATTGCCGTGTTTTTAGAAAGTAAAAAGGTTTTTCCTGCTTGGTGATGGTTTAATTCGTCATAATGGAATTTTTCCATCATCGATAAGATAAAATATAGCATAGCTATCAAGAAGAAAAATAAGAAGATACCTGCATATATCAAGGTGAGTTCACTTTCACTGTTTTGAAGAAACATTAGCATCGTGATGATTAAGCAACCGATTAAAGAACTCAGAATAATAAAGACAGTCGATTTTAGAATTTTTTTAAGATATTCGCGTTTGGGTAAAGCAATATATTTGTGAAATAAATAAATCTTTTCATGACGCGCTGACAGATAAAGAAGCATCGTTGATAAAATCAGCGTCCATTGAATGAAAAAAGGAATGGGATACTTCATATCTTGTATTAAATTACTTATCGAGAGAAATTCAAATTGATAAATGATAAAACCAATCATGGGAATGGTCAACAAAACAGCTTTTAAAATAGAGTGTAAATAAAAAGTCTCAATTGATAAGGATATCTTTGGACGATGCCCTAAAAAAAGAATTAAAAGCAGGCCGATGAGACCGCCGAATAAAAGAATCATTTCGAGTTTATAGTAACTAAAAAGCCAATCTTGATGATAAAAAAATGTCTGAAAAGCCATGTTAAGTAGCGGTAAGATGATCCACAGAATAAATAAATATTTCATGATTTTTTGATATTTGTGTTCAAGGGCTCGATCCATGATAATTTTACTCCTTCATCATTGAATAGAAAAATGTTCAAGTTTAATATATATGATATCATGAGGATTGTCAAACAATAAATCATTGATTAAATCGTTTAATATAGAATAAAAATTTATGGATTATCAAGAACGATAAATTAATCAGCGAGTCATCTTGAATAATAAATTTAATAGTGATAAAATGATAAATAATATAATTAATCCAACAACAGGAGAACTTTTACTACCATTTTTTTTGAGGGGGTATTATTCTTGCTGCGAGGAAATTTACTGCTAACGATTGGTTTTAATTTTTATTTCGGATTTTTTGATTCATATATTGTTCAGTACAAACAGATTACGGAGTGCCGATGATCATTTTTTTGCACCCTCGTAATCGGTTTTTTTATTGATAAAAAAATTAAGGAGGATACGACTATGAAACGACTTTATTTGATTCTTTGTTTGATAGCTTTAGTTGGGATTATTGCCGCATGTGATTTTGGTGGAACAACGCTTCCCATCAGTAGTTCTACAACCACGAGCACTGTGACAACATCACAACCGACCTCGTCAACTTCAACAACCACAACAACATTGACGACGGCATCAACACAAACAACCGTAACAACTGTGACCACCGAATCCACAACTACCACAACCACGACGACTTTACCTAATACGGTCACAATAACTTTTAATGTGAATGATGGATCGGCGGTTGACCCGATTTCCGGTCTCCCTGGTGCAGCGATTACGGCGCCTGAGCCCCCCACGAAAGAAGGACATGTTTTTGCGGGATGGTTCAGTGATTTTAATCTGACGATTCCTTATCAATTCACCCAAATTCCCTCCTCAAATATCACCATTTATGCTAAATGGACGCTGGAAACCTATCGATTATCCTTTGAATTAGAAGATGGAACGGTTATATCTTCTAGCATGGTCGATCTTGGCTCGTTAATAATCTTTCCAGATAATCCCGTCAGTGACAATTTTGTGTTTGCCGGATGGGTTCCTAATATTGATGTTCCCTTTACACTGACGCATATGCTAGCAACTGATTTAACCTTTGTGGCAGACTGGGCAACGGAGGGTTTGTATTTTGAATTGACAAACAATCAAACTTATCAAGTTTCTAAAGGCACCGCTTCTTCATCCATCATCCGCATTCCTAATTATTACCAAGGCGTTTTAGTCACCAAGATTGCAGACAAAGGCTTTTCAAAAAATATGAGTGTTACAGAGTATATTCTGCCTCGTTCTTTGATTACGATTGGGAATGGTGCTTTTGAGATGAACACTGCTCTGACAACCTTTGTTATCCCAGCGAATGTGACATCCATTGGCGATTATGCTTTTACTTATTGTATTTCCTTAACTTCGATACACATCCCCGCAAACGTTTTATCGATTGGACGTGATGCCTTCAATTATTGTTTCACATTAGAAGAATTAACCTTTGATGAAGGTGTTACTTCCATCGGAAATCAAGCCTTCGCGAATAATAGTAGTTTAGTGTCAGTCACATTGCCGAGTTCACTTACAAGAGTCAGTGTTATGATGTTTGCCTATGCGACTGGACTTGAAACCATCATTATTAAAGATGGAACCATTACAATTGATAGACAGGCCTTTTTCGGATGTAAAAACTTAGTTTCAATTCAATTGCCAAATAATTTACAATACATCGAAGAAGCGGCGTTTTTTGAGAATATTAGTCTTAATAATGTTGTTCTTCCGAGCAGTTTAATAAAAATAGGTAATGCAGCTTTCGCTGGTGCAACGTCTCTTTCAACCATCACGATTCCTCAAAGTGTTCAAATCATCGGTATGAATGCTTTTTATGGTTGTACAGCTTTAGTATCGATCACTGTTGATCCAAATAATGCAATCTTTGCGAGTCATGAAGGTGTTTTATACAATAAGACATTCAATGAACTGTGGGTTTATCCCAGCGCTAAAGAAGGAACAACCTTATCAATTTTGAATACAGTTACCGTGATTAAAGATGCGGCCATTACTTTCAATCAATATTTGACAATGATTGAAATTCCATCTTCCGTATTCGCTATAGCAGCCTTTGGACTGGCATATAATCCTTATGTCAACGTTGTTATTTTACCTATCAATGTTACCGATATGGGCATGTTCGTTGTTGGTTCAACCGCCAATGTGACGGTCTTCATTGAAGCCACAGAGAAACCGACCAACTGGGCTGATCAATGGTTTGGCGATCATGTCAATGCGATCTTTGGAACCGTTCCAACCTTAAAAACGTATACTTTTGAAAGCAATGGCGGTTCCGTTGTCGCTTCATTGTCCTATTATCTGGTCCCAGAGAAACCGTTTGTAGAAAAAGAAGGCTGGTATCTCATCGGTTGGTTTGATAATCCTAGTTTGACGGGAGAAAGTCTTAACTTCCCGTATTATACAGAGAATAATGCCACGCTTTATGCCGCATGGAGTGATACACCTGTCTATGATGGCAAAGAATTTTCGACCGCGTATCCTCTCGAATTAAATGAGAAAGTTACGGCTAACGTTACTTCAACCGTTCAGAAAGTCTATTTCAAATTTGTTGTGCCAGAGGATGGTCATTACCTCTATTACACCATGGGTGGAAAAGACTTATTCATGTTACTATATAACAGCGATTTAGAAAACATTGGCATGGCGAGTGGAAGTACCAACATCGTCAATGATATGATGTGGGCCGAAGGAGACATTTATTACTTCGCAATTTCGATTACTAACGCTGATTACTTGGGCGATTTTAAATTCACAGTTGAACCTGTGGGAACACAATTTGATTTTAATTATTATTTAAATGAGTCAGGAACTTATACGATTAGCAATTATTTTGGGAACGATACCGATTTAGTGCTTCCAACAACCTATCTTGGTATTCCTGTGACTGAAATTGGCCATGCGGCTTTTTATGGGGAACATGGATTAATTACTATTACGATTCCTGAGGGATACAAAATAATCCATTATCATGCTTTTGTCTACTGTATGAATCTTGAAAAGATTTTTATCGCCGATTCCATCACTGATGTTGGACCTTTAGCTTTTGATGATACATTTGGGGCGCTTTTATTCTTCTTGGGTACCGAGATGCCTGAAAACCTCGATCCTGAGTGGAACATCGATGGCAATCTCTACTTCGTCAATTATACTCTCCAGATTGAAACCTATGTCTTTAATAGCATGGGTGGAACCCCTATTGACTCCATCGTTGATTATTATGTGACCGACGAACCGATTCCTTCGAATGGAGCATTATATTTTGCAGGTTGGTATAACAATTCTGATTATACAGGATATCGTGTTATCTTCCCTTATTACAGCAATGATCCGTTAAAATTAACGCTTTATGCAAAATGGAGTAACGAACCGATTGATAATATGGGCGATTATGAATTCGTTGCGAAGAACGATGGAACGTATAAGATTACACAGTATTTTGGGAGTGATACATCAATAGTATTACCCAATAGTTATATGGGATATCCGGTGAATGAGATTGCCAATAATGCCTTTAATTTCAAAAACAATCTCGTATCCGTTGTTATTCCGGAAGGTTTTACCAGCATTGGTAATATGGCGTTTTATTATTGCACTTCCATCACTTCAATAACCTTACCAGATTCAATGTTACGAATCGGAAATAGTGCTTTTGCTTACATGTTTAGTTTGACGGATTTTCATATTGGGGCGAATTTATACCATATTGGCAATGAAATCTTTGATAAGAATGCTCTGTTTAGTCATTTGACAGTGAGTTCAAATAACAAATATTTCCAAGCTTTTGAAGGGGTATTGTTTAATAAAGATTTGACGGAATTAGTATATTATCCAGCAGGGTTAATCAATACTTCTTACGTCATTCCTAATAGCGTCAAGGTCATCGGAATTGGCGCTTTCAGATTTAACGATATTCTTGTCTCTATCACATTCCCAGATCATATAGATCTCATAGGTATGGGAGCCTTTTTAGGGGCAAGTAAACTCGTTAACATTGTTATTCCTTCCGTGGACGAAATTGGAAGCTCAGCTTTCAGAGATTGTTCTGCCCTTGAAAGTGTGATCATCGGTAGTAATTTAAAACAAATTTTGTATGCCACCTTCTACAATGCATCGAAGTTAAGCCATGTCGAATTACCGGATGATTTATTAACCATCAGCGAAGAAGCTTTTGGCAATACCGCTTTGACTTCATTTACATTTGGACGCTATATCAATTACATCGATAGTAAAGCTTTTAGAAAATCGATTCTCATTGAAGCATATCATGTAGATCCACTCAATGTAACCTATTATTCGGTGGAGGGCGTATTGTATATTCACAGCGTTAAAATCGTCTTTTTATATCCTGCAGGCAATCCGCAAAAAACCTATACCATCATTGATGGCATAGAATATACGGGTATAACCACTTTCCAAGACAGTCAATTCTTAGAAACTGTGTTTTTCCCAAGTTCATTAACCCGCATTAATAATGGCGCCTTTGCAAGATCAAAATCATTGTTATATTTGATTTTACCATCGACGATCCAATCGATAGGTGAAGAAGCCTTTGCCTATTGTGACAATTTAAGAGGCATATGGATTCCGCAATCCGTGACAACGGTCCAAAACTATGCTTTCTATGAAACACCGAATTTAATCTTATTTATTGAGTCAAATGCGATTCCATCCAGTTGGTCTAATGATTGGAACGTCAGTGATAATGATTACTATATTGGCGTTATTCCTACGATTAAAACGTATCAATTTGAAACGAATCTTGGTTCAACTGTATCATCCATTGAATACTTCTTAGTGCTTGAAGCCCCTTTAACGACCCTTGAAGGCATGTATTTTGCTGGATGGTATAACAATGCTCTATTTGAAGGAGAACCAGTAAGATTCCCATATTACAGTTTTGATGCCGCACCAGTTCTATATGCAAAATGGTCAGAAACACCGATTACTCCTGGTAGTACGTTTGAATTGGCCATTGAAATCGGTATATGGGCACCGATTGAAATTAGCTTAGAAGAAGATCAGAGTTTATATTTTAAATTTACCGTCAATTATCCCTCTGAATTTATCATTTATTCCTCAGGCATTCATGCGATTGGGATGTTATATGATAGTGAATTCAACTTACTTGCCTCCGATGATAATTCGAATAATGAAGGGAATTTTCAAATTCGATATCTGATCGTAACGGAAGGAACCTATTATATCAAAGTGAGTTTAGATGAATTTTATACAGATTCTTCAGGAACACTCGCCATAGGAGATTTACACTAATTCAATAAAATGATTAAGGCGAGCTGTTTCGCCTTAATTTTTTTATCTAAAAAGTAATGATGATGGTTGAATTGTGCTCATCATTCAGTTACAATGAATGAAGAAACTTTCTGGAGGTGATGGCATATGCATTATAAAGAATATAAAGCCATTCTATCCGCCGGAAATGGGATGAACATCTACCGAGGATGTTCACATGGATGTATCTACTGTGATTCAAGAAGTACTTGTTATCAAATGGATCATGACTTTGAAGATATTGAAGTTAAGATCAATGCACCGGATTTGTTAGAAAAAGCACTGATAAAAAAAAGACATCGATGCATGATTGGAACCGGCTCGATGTGTGATCCTTATATGCACGTCGAAAAGGAATTGAAGCTAACGCAAAGATGTTTAGAAATTATTGAGAAGCATGGTTTTGGTGTGAGTATTTTAACTAAATCAAATCTAATTTTGAGAGATTTAAATCTTTTAAAAAGGATTCATCAAAAGGCCAAAGTCGTCGTACAAGTGACACTCACAACCTATGATGAAGATCTATGTAAAATCCTTGAACCTCATGTAGCCTCGACAAAAGAACGGTTTGAAGTATTAAAAAAATGTCGCGATGAATTGATTCCAACCGTCGTATGGTTCACGCCGATTTTACCTTTCATCAACGATACGGAAGCAAATATCAAAGGAATCATCGAATATTGCGTTGAAGCAAAAGTATGGGGGATTATTTACTTTGGTGCAGGGGTAACGTTAAGAGAAGGCGATCGCGAATACTACTATCAAAAACTCAATGAGTTCTTTCCGGGATTGAAAGAGAAATACCAAATAAAATATCAAGAACGGTATATCGTACCTAGTCCAGAGGATGATAAATTAAGTGAATTATTTCATAAGCTATGTAAAACTTATGGCATTGAAAGTGATTCAAAAAAGGTGTTTGCGTATCT
>DILB01000019.1:8416-12376 GCA_002424815.1 Caryophanales bacterium UBA5603 | reverse complement strand
TAAAAATGGATGATTTTATGAATCTCATAATGGATGTTAATCTCTCATGTTAGCCATTATTAGGTCGTATAATAATAGCAACATTTACTGATATCATCCGTTTTTTATCGACATGTTTGATTGCCAAATAGTGTAGTAATATATTATAACATTGATATTGAATTATAACAATTTATGTGATATAGTGTAGTATATCGTTTACGTTTGAGGTTAAAATCATGGTAGAACTCGAAAAATATTTGCATTCAGTCCTCGGAAAAAAACAACGCATCAGACCTTATAAATGGCATGATTTGCTTGATTTTGACTTACAAAAGTATCAATCGGCGACGATTGATCTTTTTGGTGTCGATTATTTGTTAATTAAAATAACAGATTCGTTCATTCATGTTCAAAATATTATTAACGATATCGATCGTCTTGAAACGGCATCGAGTATGCGTGTCGTTTTGTATTTTGACAAACTGAAATCAAAAGAACGG
Organism: Caryophanales bacterium UBA5603; assembly: GCA_002424815.1. Classification (GTDB taxonomy): domain Bacteria; phylum Bacillota_I; class Bacilli_A; order Izemoplasmatales; family Hujiaoplasmataceae; genus UBA5603. The sequence continues at coordinate 11,894 of DILB01000019.1, read as the reverse complement.
ACCCTCTTCCTTGAAGCTTCAATTCCCTTTATTGTTTTAAAAAGTCAAATTTTCATTCCACGTTACTATGTCAGTCTTAAAGAAATCTTTCCAAAAGAGAATGAACCAATCACACTATTTTCTCCGGCTGATCAGATGGTTTATTTATATCTATATTACCAGCCTATACGATGGTTTACGGGAGCATACTTAGCAAAAGTATTAGACTATACGCCAATGACTTTGTCGAGAGTATTGACGCATTTAGAGGGCATAGGCTTAGTCGAAAGCCAAGGGGTTAATACTGCGAAAAGTTATCAACGAATTTCTCTTAGTGCTTTTTATGAGATTGGTAAGAAATACTTTATTAATCCGGTTCAATCGAAAGTTCGATTACCTAAATTTCATCCTCTCATCCAACGATTACCCCAAGCGGGTCTTAAAGTGTTTGAACGCTTTTCTGGGGTCATCCGCGATGATACCATCCATACTTATGCAATCTGTCATACCACCTACCACCAAGCAAAGCGACCGCGAATGAATCGATTTGATCAAAGTTCCGATATCGTCGAAGTTGAGATATGGAAATATTGTCCGATGATTTTATCCCAAAACGGGATGGTTGATCGCGTATCGTTTATTCTTTCACTCAGAGATTATCCAGATATTGTCGTCCAGCGAATGCTTGATGATCTTGAAGAAAGTATTCTGTGGGAATAATATAAAAATAAAAAAAAGAACCTTTTTGATTGAGAAAGCACAATCACTATGGTTCGTTTTTTAATGGAGGGTCACTTCACCACTGTGAAGAATTAAAGGACCCTTCGATGTTTGAACTTGTAATGAACCATCTGGAAGAATATTATCAACAATACCAATGAATGGTTGATCTTGATAAGTAAATTGAATTTTTCGGTGGGTGAGCGAAGCATGTTGATTACAATAATCGATGATATTGGTTTTATTTTGTTTGACAGAAGATAGAAGAATTTTAAAAGCCATCAAAATTTCATGAATTAAAGCTTCAATTTGATAATCTTTATTATTGATAAGCTTCAGTGAGGTTGCGGTCTTTTTAAGGCTTTCAGGGAAAACCACGGTATTAATATTGATACCAATACCAATCACCAAAGCCTCGACTTGTTGATGAGAGATGACACTTTCACATAAAATACCGCACAGTTTTAAATCCTTATAGACAATGTCGTTAGGCCATTTAATCTTTAAATTTAATCCATCTTTTGATAATACCTGATGCACTGCCATGGCTGTCAGAAGCGAGTAGTGCTCAATTTCACCAATAAAAAGATGGTTCTTTAATAAAATGGAGAATAAGGCTTGCGTTCCATCATCCATCCAAACGCGACCTAAACGGCCTTTGCCTTGGGTTTGGTGATGGGTCATCACGACACTAAAATCTGGCAATTCTAAATAATGTGTTTTTAAATAATCGTTGGTTGAATCGATGGTATCAAATTGGATAATTTTCATTTGATCCTCCTAACCAAAAAACATAAGTAATAATCCAGCCGCAATCGCAGAACCGATGACACCGGCAACATTGGGTCCCATGGCATGCATTAATAAGAAGTTTTCGGGATCGGCTTTTTGTCCTTCAATTTGTACAACCCGCGCTGCCATCGGAACAGCACTCACCCCCGCAGCACCAATCATCGGATTGATTTTTCCATGCGTGAGTTTGCACATCAGTTTGCCTCCTAAAACCCCGGAAGCCGTCGCAACTGAAAAAGCAAAGAGTCCTAAAGCAATAATCGATAAGGTTTCGATTTTAAGAAAATTATCACCGCTCGCCGTTGCGCCAATGGATAAACCTAATAGGATGGTTACGGTATATAAAAGCGAATGACCAACGGTATCGACGAGTTGAGGCACAACGCCTGATTCTTTGATTAAATTTCCGAGCATTAACATGCCAATCAGTGGGGCCGAAGAAGGAATGAGTAAGACACAGATTAAAGTAACAATGACAGGAAATAAAATCCGTTCTTTTTTACTGACCTCTCGCAATTGGTTCATCCGGATGGATCGTTCTTTCTTGGTCGTCAGTAAGCGGATAATCGGTGGTTGAATAAAAGGTACTAAGGCCATATACGAATAAGCAGCTAAAGAGATGGGACCGAGTAAATCGGGCGCAAGTCTGGCGGTTAATAAAATAGCGGTAGGACCGTCGGCACCGCCGATGATGCCAATGGATGCACTCTCAGCGTTTGAAAAACCTAAAAGAATGGCCCCAATAAAGGTAATAAAAATGCCGATTTGTGCCGCTGCACCCAGTAACATGCTTTTAGGATAGGCAAGTAAGGGACCAAAATCAGTAGTTGCGCCAATGCCAAGGAAAATCAAAGACGGATAAATCCCCCATTGAACCCCATAATATAAATAGCCGAGTAAACCACTATAAGAGGTCAAAATTTCTTCATCCACCACGGTGGTTGTTTTAACAAACATCGAAGATCCAGGAAGATTGACTAAAAGCATACCAAAAGCGATGGGAACTAATAAATAAGGTTCAAATTTTTTAGCAATGGCTAAATAAAGCATGAATAACGATAATAAAATCATCAATAAATATTTCCAGCCACCCACTTCAAAAAATTGTGCGATGCCCGTATTTCTGAGAAAATCAATGATATTTTCGATCATGGTCTTAGCCTATGATTAGAAGCGGTTGATTCGCATCAACTTTTTGGCCGACTTTGACATACAGTTCTTGAATGACACCATCGATGGGTGATAATATTTCACTTTCCAGTTTCATCGCTTCTAAGACAAAAAGCACATGCCCCTTAGAAACGCGGGTGCCAACTTTTGCTTGAGTCTTGATAATGGTTCCTTGCATGGGGGCTTTGATGGTGGATCCAGTTATAGGTTTTTCAGGTACCATTTTCGATGTTTCAGAGGTTTTAATCGAATCTTTAGACTCTGTCACAGATTCGACTTCTACTTCATAGATTTTGCCATTAACTTTTATTTTATAGAGTTTCATCGGTTGATATCTCCTTTATCGAAAGAATGCGAATATCTGTTTTTGTTTCTTCACGGTAATCAATCGCAGCGATGAGGGCCGCAACCATCATCGATTCATCTAAGATATCGGCGATTGAGAACGGTTTTTGAGTGATTAAAGCGGGTTTGACGTTGGCTTCTTTAGGCACAAGCCTTTTTAAGGGTGTAATGATTAAAGTTATCAAATATAAAATGAGAAAGACGATGACAATGCTAATAAAAGATATTAATACACCATTCAAGAGATTAGAATAAGCTAAGAACATCATTCTTGACCTCCGATGAATATTTCAAAGCTCTCGTAAGTCTGTTCAAGAGGTTTTTGATTTCTTAATTCGAGAAACTTGACGGCGATGGTTTCAAATAAAGCAATCGATAAGATATCTTCATCGCTTTGAGCTAAATGCGCATATTTGATTTTTAATCCTTCAAACTCGGGTAATAAGTCATCCGCAGGACGATGAGTGATAAC
>DILB01000019.1:0-8388 GCA_002424815.1 Caryophanales bacterium UBA5603 | reverse complement strand
CCGTAAAGTCCTCGGAGATATTCTTTGATTTCGTTTGGGACGAGTTTATAACGTTCACCCGATAAAACATTCATAACCGCTTGTGTTCCGACCATTTGTGATAAAGGCGTTACTAACGGTGGATATCCTAAGTCTTTTCGGACTTGAGGCACTTCTTTTAATACTTCTTCATAACGATCCATGGCTTTTTGATCTTTTAATTGACTCATGAGATTTGAAAGCATTCCGCCAGGCAATTGATATTTAAGAATGCTTGGATTGGTGGTGAGGGCTTTAGGGTTTAATAAACCATTTTGTAAATATTTGTCTTTAATCAAGGTCATGGTTTGAGCGGCTTTATCTAAATATGTTAAGTTTAGATTTGGGTCATGGGGCGTATTTGCTAAAGCATATTGAAAAGCTTCGGTCGAGGGTTGTGAGGTGCCTCCAGAGAAAGGCGAAAGTGCCGTATCAATGATATCAACGCCCGCCTCAATGGCTTTCATATAAGTCATTTCCATCATCCCACCGGTCGCATGAGAATGTAGATCAATGGGCAGATGGGTATTTTGTTTTAAGCGTGTGATGAGTTGGTAGGCGTCTTCAGGCAATAAAACACCAGCCATATCTTTAATACATAAAGAATCGGCCCCCATGTGTTCCACCGCTTTGGCTAACTGGACATAATAGTCCACCGTATGAACCGGAGAAGTTGTATAACTTAAGGCGATTTGACAATGCCCTCCATACTTTTTAGTCGCTTCGACGGCGGATTTAAGATTACGAATATCATTTAAGGCATCAAAAATGCGGATAATATCAATGCCATTTTCAATCGATTTTTGAACGAATTTGTCGACGATATCATCAGCGTAATGACGGTAACCTAAAATATTTTGACCGCGAAATAACATTTGTAACTTCGTGTGCTTGCATGCGGCTTTAATCTTTCTTAAACGTTCCCAAGGGTCTTCATTTAAAAAACGTAGACAAGCATCAAAAGTTGCGCCGCCCCAAACTTCTAAAGCATAATATCCCGCTTGATCTAAATCGGAGACAACGGATAAAATCTCATCGGTTGTCATCCGGGTTGCAAAGAGGGATTGATGACCGTCTCTTAAGGATGTTTCAACGATTTTAATGGACATAAGCCTCACCGCACTTTATTATTTTGATTCGAATATAAAAATCGCTTTTTATGAATATTATACACCGAAAAGCAGAAATAAATATGATTAAATTGATGCAATCAACGAATAGAGTTAAAGCGAAGAATTAATACCAAAAAACCATCCCGATCTTGAAAAAGATGAAGAATGGTTGATGAATTAGATATTGATGAAGTATTGAGTATCTATGAATCGCTTTTTTCGTTTTTTTTAGGTTTTAAAGTGAGCCATAAGATACATAAAACTTGAAAAGGAATCGCCGCAATAAAGAATAACCAAATTTTCGGATGATGAAACGATAAAAGAATGGCTAAAGCCGTGGTCCATAAGAAAGCGGAAGCAAATATAAAGACCATGAAGCGGTTGCCCCAAATCTTCGAAAAGATGGTAAAAACCACTAATGAAACGGGAATTGCATAGATAAAGGCAAGCCAACTATTGGTTAAATCAGGCGCAAAGATTCCTAAAAAGACAAAGACGATGGTCGCAATTGCATAAACGGAAGTAGCGGCCATTAAGGGAATTAGAAATTTATTGCGTTGTCGTTTGGGTTTGATGGGTTGTTTCTTATCTTTTAATAAATCATCAATCTTTATCCCATATAATTGCGATAATTGATGCATAATTAAAAGATCCGGAATACTTTCACCGCGTTCCCATTTGGAAACAGATTTATCCGAATAATTGATTTTTTCCGCTAATTCGAGTTGGGTCCAATGATTGGCCTTGCGGTAAAGGATTAAGTTTTTCGCAACCAGTGCTTTAAGTTCATTTTCATTCATGTGAGTGATTTTAGCACATTATGAGCGAATATTCAATGCATCAACCATTAATTCTACGATTTAGAGAGTGGTTATTTTGCAATTCTATTTTTATGAAGTGTATGAATATCCTTGTTTTTTTGAATCAGAGAGTCCATGTTAAGCTCCAATATATTATGATAATGATATCTCAGTGTATTTCACTGTCTCAAAGGAGCGTTTATGTCAAACTATAAAATCTTAACGGATTCATGTATCGATTTACCTTTAGAATTAATTAAAGAATTAAAGTTAGAGGTTATTCCGCTTACCGTCACCATCAATCAACAAGAATATAAAAACTACGCTGATGAACGGGAAATCACCTTCAAACGCTTTTATGATTTGTTAAGAGAAGAATATGTGCCCAAGACATCGCAGTTATCCCCGATTGATCAAATACAAGCGATGGAATCTATTTTAAAAGAGGGAAAAGATGTTTTATCGATTTCCTTTTCCAGTGCGTTATCAGGAACATATCAATCGAGTGTGATTGCGAAAAAAGAACTCGAAGGATTATATCCTGATCGTCAAATCATCTGTATTGATTCGAAATGTGCTTCGATGGGTATGGGACTGCTCGTGACGTATGCCGCAAGAATGGCAAACGCAGGAAAACCCATGGAAGAAGTGGCCGAATGGGTGATAAAACATCATCTAAAAGTATCACATCTTTTTACCGTAGGTGATCTCAATCATTTAAAACGTGGCGGACGACTATCGGCGTCTAAAGCCTTTATTGGCACCTTGATTCAATTAAAACCTTTGTTACATGTCGATGGATTAGGAAAACTCGTTCCCATCGCTAAGGCGAGAGGTCGTCGCTTAGCGATGAACAAAATGGTAGAACGCATGATTGAGACCATTGAAAACCCCTTAGAACAATCGATTTATATATCGCATGCAGATTGTATAGAAGATGCCCAGTATGTGAAAAGTCTCATTCAAGAAAAAATTCAAATCAAAGACGTTTTAATCAATTACATCGGTCCGGTGATTGGGGCACATTCAGGATTAAATACCCTGGCCATCTTTTATTTAGGTAACGATCGAACCACCAAATAAAAGTTTATTCATAAAAAACTTTCAAAGGCTTGATGAGTTACGCTCATGAAGCCTTTTTATTTAAACGAATTCTTTTCTCTACCCTAGACATATACTATTGATTAAGATATGATACTATGTGTTATGTTATATTAAGCATTCCGTTAAAAGGAGTTATAGATGATGAATAAATGGCTTGTAAGGGCATTGAAAGCTGCCTTGATAGGATTATCATTACCTTTACTATTTTTATGTTTTTATGGACTTCCGTTTGTGGTAATCGATACTTTTAGGCAACATCACGAGATGGGTGAGATTATTTATCCTGTGGTTTTCTTGCTTTATATCTTATCAGTTCCTTATTTCTATGTTTTAATCCTAGGATTTAAATTACTGATTAATTTTAATCAAGGTAAGATATTTTCTCAAAACAGTCATGAAATCATGAAAAAAATCAATTTTTCATTAATTATCGTTAGTAGTGCACTCATTATAATTCAACCATTTTTATATGTCATGGCCCAGAGAGAAGATGCGCCTGGAATATTGTTACTTGGGTTGATTTTTACTTTTGGAGCTGTGGTTTTAACCTTATTTTCGTTTTTATTTAAGTTCATCATAGCCTCCGGGTTAAACGAAGCATAACAACGAAAACTTTCTAAACATAAAATTCTCAGGTTGTAGATATTTCTAATTTGATCTTTCATATCGAATTAATCATATAATCATGATAAAATAACATCTAAGGTGATAGTTAATGCCAACTTACCAAGAACTTAAATCTTCATTAATTCAAAAATCAGCGTTAACACAAACGCCAATTTTGGGCGAATTTGAATTAACCAGTTCTTGTAATTTTTCTTGCCCTATGTGTTATGTTAAAGAAATCAATAGCAAAAAAGAACTATCAACGAAAGCTTGGAAAGATATATTTATTGAAGCAGTACAAAATGGCTTGCTTTATGCGTTACTGACAGGAGGCGAGCCTTTTATCCGACCAGATTTTATTGAGTTATATGAGTATTTATATGACTTAGGGGTTAAAATTACAATTTATTCGAATGGTTCTTTAATCAATCAAGATATTATCAATTGTTTCAAAAAAAGACCGCCTGAATTTATTGGAATAACGATCTATGGATACAATCAATCATCTTACATGCAAAATACAAATAATACTCATGGATTTGAACAATTTGATTTAGCCATCGATTTATTAAAAAACAACCACATCAACTTCGCATTAAGAACCATTCCAATGAAAGGCGTTTATCAGATCTTGGATGAAATGATTTGTTATGTTAAGGGAAAAAATGTATTGATGGGTTATCATCTGTATGTTGGGCCGAAACGAAATGGGATTGAAAACAATCATCAACAACGTTTAAATGCGACTGAACTCGTCGATTTTGAAAAACGTATCAAACAATCCATGAACAGAGCACAAGATAAACCAATCAATTATGATACCAAATACAAAACTTGCGCAGCTTTGAAAAGTGCTTATTTCATTACATGGGATGGTTACATGCAACCCTGTGCGATGGTCACAAAGCCAAGAAAAAGGCTTCGTCTTGGCGATCTTAAGGCAATTTTTGATGAACTTCATGATGAACTCATAAAAAATGAAAAATGCGATGATTGTCTTAGTTGTGACTTAAAAGAACATTGTTTGCAATGTTATGCTAGAAGAACCATTGAAGGAAATACCCACAGTTGTTCAGAATATTTACGGGAAGTGGCTTTAATGATGAAGAGGCAGAATCATGGCCAATTATGAAATTGCGGGAATAAAAATCGCATTTGATTATTCTCAAGATGAATTTTTTAAAGGGAATATTGAAAAATATCAAATAAGTGCTGATCAAATTCCTATGTATCATATTAATTCTTTCATCAGCGACCAATTCGATATTCCAACTATCCCCCTCGTTTTGACGTATCAAACACGATATCTTTACGAATCAGAAAGTGAAAGTGTTTTAATTGTCTATGATGATACTTTTCAATTTATTAAGCAAAAACAAACAAAGAGAAAAGATTTATCAAAAATCATAATTCAATTGAATCCTTCTTACTTAAATCGAATTGCAGAAATGGAATATATTGCGACGGGAATGGCTTTTTTTGAAATTGCGCTTCATGAAAAACGACTTCCATTACACGCTTCAGCCATCGTCTATCATCATGAAGCAATTTTATTTTCAGCCCCTTCAAAAACAGGTAAATCAACCCAAGCTAATTTTTGGATTAATGCACTTCCAGAAGCGTATATATTAAATGACGATAAACCACTGATTTGGGTAAAAGCAGAAAAACTAGTTGTATCAGGAACACCCTGGGCAGGAAAGACCATCAAAAATGACAATCAAGATGTTTCATTAAAAACCATCGTATTTTTATCTCAAGGAATTGATAATAAAATAAATTCTTTTAACAAAAAAGAAAAATTGATGAAATTATTACAAAACACTTATCGACCCGGAAATATCGAATCCGTTGATATCTTAATGGACTTATTACAACAAATAGTCAATCAAGTGCCAATGTTTGGTTTTGAAGCAAAAAATGACCCAAGCGCATTTGCGACAATTTATCATAAGCTCTATATGGAGGAATCCTATGAAAATCAAAAATAATTATGTTTTAAGGACCGTTGCCAATGAACACATTGTTGTGCCAATTGGGACAGAAGCCGTCAATTTCAATGGTGTATTAAGTTTAAATGCAACAGGTAAATGGCTTTGGGAACAATTACAAGTTGAGACATCGCTTGAAACGCTTACGAGTAAAATGATGAAGGTTTACAAAGTTGATCAAAAAACCGCTGAAAATGATATTTTAGCCTTTGTGAATAAACTCAAGCAAAAGGCAATTATCGAATAAAATGAAAGAAGTCCTTGTATCGATTGCTGATTTAATCCCGATTATTTCTGAAAAAATCAATAAAAACGAAAAAGTATTATTAAAAGTGAGAGGTTCTTCAATGGAACCCTTTTTGCATTCTAATGTCACAACGGTGACCCTTGTAAAACCAGAAAAACTAAACCGCTTTGATATCATATTATTCAAAGACGAAAATAATACCTATTTATTACATCGAATCATCAAGATTCATAATGATATTGTCATAACTATGGGCGATGGAAATACAAGAAAAGAATCCTTGCACAAAGATCAAATAATTGCGGTCGTAAACGATTATCAACAGGATGGAATGAACACTTCAATGACAAACAAGAAAAATCTATTCAAAGTTCGTGTTTGGTATTATATTCGACCTTTCAGAAAAATTTTATTGAAACTTAGGCGTTTCTTGAAACGAGGTAATCAAGTTGAATGATGAATTGAAACAAGTGTTTGAAATTGTCAATGCGACCTTAAATCATGAAATTTACCAAAAGAAAGTAGAAAATATTATAGTCTATAAATACGCTCGTGAAAATGGCTTTTCAGGGATGGTTTTTGTTTCTTTAATGCATTCTATGGTTGAACCAACGATCTATCATGAATTTCAAAGAGATCATTATCAATATAAGCAACGCGATATCCTTCAAAAGATGGTCATTGAAGAAATCAATCAGCTTTTTAATGCACATAAAATTAATCATCTGTTTTTAAAAGGAGCTTTCTTAAAGACCATTTATCCTGAAAGTTACATGCGCTCTATGGGAGATATCGACGTTTTAGTTGATGAAAACCAAATGCATCTGATTCATCAGTTATTACCGAAATTTGGGTACCTTTTACACAGTAAAGGTCCTTCACATGATGTGTTTGTCAAAGATAAAAGCATCGATATTGAAATCCACCCAGACATCGATACACATTTTGATGGATTATCTCGAATTCAATTTGCCAATATATGGGAAAAACAAGAACACTATAAAGATTATGAATATCGTTTTTATTCCGAATATCAAATATTATATTTACTCAGTCATCTAGTGAAACATTTGAAGAGTTCAGGCATTGGATTACGTCAAGTATTAGATGTTGGCCTCTATTTTAAAAAATATGAACTTACAATAAATCAAGTAACACTAAATAATTTGTTAATGGAATCCAATTTACTTCGTTTTTTTCATACGGTTTTATGGTTAAATGTCCAATGGTTTGGTTTCCAATATGACTATAAGTATAATAAAACTGAAATGACAGAAGAACTGTTAGACGAAATCACTGCGTTTATGAGTATTTCAGGCGTTCATGGCAAAGGAAATGAATTTAATAGAGCACTGCCAGCCCTAACGAAACATGCATTAGGAAGCAAGGGTTCAAAAGGCTCAAAAATGAGGTATTTATTGACAGTTGGATTTCCAAAATTAAGTGAAATGCAAGGAACAAAACCTTATCTTAAGAAGTATCCGATTTTATTACCTTACGCTTGGGTGTCCCGGTGGTTTTATTTGGTTTTTAGAAAAGGAAATCGGACAAAAAATAAGCTAAAAAATATGAATATTGATAATATAATCATCGAAAAACAAGCATTGCTATATAAGAAAATGGGATTGTAAATAAAGAACATCAGTAGTGGTTTGCTGATGTTTTAATTTTCATTTTCATTGAGGTATAAAATTTGATTAAAATCTATTTTTATTTTATAAAAAGGCTTTTCAAATGTTATTTCTATGATAAAATGAAAATAATGTTTTATAAAAATATAATAGATTCATAGGGGGAACGACGAATGATGAAAGAAACTGACAATCGATTAGAATATACTAAACCAGAAGTTGAGATTATTGAATTTCAATTAGAAGAAAGTATTGCCGCAAGCAATGATTTTGGATCAAACACCATGTGCGGCGAAGAAATTTTCGGGTGATCATGATGAAAAAAATAATAATTGCTATCGTAGCGCTTCTTTTTATATCTACTCTACCTATTCATCAAGTCGAAGCTTTGCCTACAACCGTGAGTGTCAGTGTTGTATCTTATTTTGATTCAACGAATACTGTAACTACAACGGTTACAAATCAAACATATGGTACTCGAGTGGCTTTTATCTCAAACCTAACAAGCGAGAGTGGTTATGAATTTGCTTTTTGGGTTGTCAATAACGTTGTAAGAAAAGACTTGCCTCCTAATTATCAATTTATGGTTACTGATAATTTAGAAGTAAAAGGTATTTTTAAACCAACTGATCAGTATGTCGTAGTCTTTTTAGATGCAAATGGGAAGATGTTAAAAGTCGAACATGTTGTTTCTGAAGAAAGCGCTACACCACCTTCCTATGCAACTTTGGATAAACCAGGTTACATTGTTGATAGTGAAGCACCATGGGTTGATTTGACTTTTGCGACAATTGATTCATTTTCAAGTATAACCCTGGATGTCGTAGCAATTCTCAATTATGAACAATCAGGGACTCCAAGTACATTCAGTCTTTATGT
>DILB01000001.1 GCA_002424815.1 Caryophanales bacterium UBA5603 | reverse complement strand
CAGTTGGCAATAACACGGAATTTGGATTAACAGGGGCTGTTATTTCTCATAACCGCATGCATTTAGAACAAGCCAGAGAAGAATTTCATGTCGGAAATCTTTATTTGAACCGTAAATGTACCGGTGCGATTGTTGGCTATCAACCATTTGGCGGTTTCAATATGTCTGGTACCGATTCAAAAGCCGGTGGTCCGGATTACTTACAACTCCATATGCAAGGAAAATCCATTAGCGAAGCGTTTTAATTTGATGGATGTGATGTTAGCCCCTTGCGGGATTGATTGTGGGATATGCGAAGGCCATCTTCGAAGTAAAAATCGTTGTGATGGTTGTCTTTCTGCGAATAATCAAATCAAATCAACCCACATCAAAACTTGTTCAAAGATCAAATGCACTTTAGAACATAACGTCGTTTACTGTTTTGAGTGTGATCGTTTTCCTTGTCTGAATATCCGAAAATTGGAAAAAAGATATGCAATAAAATATGGTGAATCACCGATTGAAAACGGATTATTTGTTAAAAACAATGGCATCGATGCCTTCATAAAACTTGAAAATGAAAAATGGCATTGCAAGAACTGTCATGCTGTGCTCAGTGTTCATAAGCCCTTATGTCGAGAATGTCAGAACATTAATCCGCATTTTCCCATACGATAAATTAATACCGAGAAGGAGATTATCCCTTCTCGGTATTTTGATGTAAGATGAAAATAGCGTTTATTTTTTTCATAAAATATTCGAAAAGGATAATTTTATGATAAATATTATTAAAATATCTGTTTTTTCAAAAAAAACAAAGAAAATTATCACAATTATGATGAGAAATGACGATTTGATTTTCATTTATCGCTTTTTTTATCGTGAAAACGTTAACATCTCAATTCATTCAAATGAAAAAGAGCAACTTTTGATGAAAAATCGTTCAAGAGAAAACAATCGCATATTCCTTTATTACTTTAGCCTGAGGATGTAACAGTCCTCATTTTTCCATCACAATCTTTTTTTATACTATTTACGTGAAATTAGAGTTACTAAGTAACTCTTTTCTTTTTTTTAGATTTCTGACTTATTTTTCTTTGAGTTCAATTGACAGAGTGATATAATATTGTTGGAAGCGTTTACAAAAATATCTCAATAATAAAAATTGGAGGGTAAGATGAACAAATTTGATTACATGGAAAAACATGATTACGAACAATTAGTCTACTTTTATGACAAGACCACAGGGTTAAAAGGTATTACAGCCATTCATGACACAACACTCGGACCGGCACTCGGTGGAACCCGAATCTGGAATTACGCTTCAGAAGAAGACGCCGTGATGGATGCTTTAAGACTCGCTAGAGGCATGACTTACAAGTCAGCTGCGGCTGGTCTCAATTTAGGCGGCGGAAAAACTGTTTTGATAGGCGATGCCCAGACTTGTAAGAGCGAAGCTTATTTTCGGGCTTTAGGACGCTATGTTCAATCGCTCAATGGTCGTTACATCACTGCCGAAGACGTTAATACGAATACAAAAGATATGGAATTTATTCATATGGAAACCGACCATGTCGTCGGTCTCGAAGGAAGAAGCGGGAATCCCTCTCCCGTCACTGCCTGGGGCGCATTCCATGGTATCCGCGCGGCACTCAAATATAAATATGGAAACGACGACATTTCATTATATACCTACGCTGTCCAAGGGGCAGGTCAAACCGGCTATTATTTAATCAATTATTTATTAGAAGCCGGCGCTAAAAAAATCTATTTTTCGGAAATCAATCAACGTCATATCGCCCGAATGGCGCAAGAACATCCTGAAGTTGAATTCGTCCCCACTGAAGATCTATTTAAACTCCCAGTCAATGTTTTGTGCCCCTGTGCTTTAGGTGCCATCTTAAACGATGATACCATTCCCACCATCCAAGCCGATATCATTGCTGGTACGGCAAATAACGTTTTGCAAGATGAAGACAAACACGGCAATATGATTAAAGAAAAAGGCATTTTATATGCGCCTGATTTTGTCATTAATGGCGGCGGCGTGATTAATGTCTATCATGAATTAATCGGTTATAACCGCGAAAATGCGATGAAAGCCGTTGAAAAAATCTATGACCGGCTTCTGACGATTTTCAAAATTGCGGATGATGAGAATATTCATACGCAAAGAGCAGCCATCATCTTCGCAAAGAACCGCATTAAAACGATTGGTGAAGTTCGCCAGTCATATATTCCCCGCTAAGATGAAACGCATCACCTTTATTGTTGGGCATTATGGATCTGGTAAATCAGAAGTCGCTGTCAATTTAGCCATCCAAAAAAAAGTTGATTATCTGTTAGATTTAGATATCGTCAACCCTTACTTTCGCACCCGCGAATTGACTCAAATGCTCAAAGAAAAAAACATTGAAATGATATCAACGACACCTTTGAATGGTCAATACGGTGATTTACCGTATTTATCCAAAGATGTCTTTCTTCCATTAATAAAAAAAGATTGTCAAGCCATTTATGATTTAGGTGGTAATGACGCTGGCGCCATCATTTTACGCCAATTTTCGGAACATATTGATGAATCAGTCGATGTATTGTTAGTAGTCAATGTCTTTCGTGAACAAACGCAAAGCATTGATGCCATCATCAAACAAATTCGTTCCATTGAATCCGCTTGCGGGATACCTATTACCGGGCTCATCAATAATTCACATTTATTAAAAGAAACGGTCAAAGCCGATTTAGTTCACGGTGATGCCTTAGTTAAAGAAGTTTCAAAACAATTGCATTTGCCCATCGTCTATACCGCTATTCATGCCAATTTGTACGATCCTTCCTTTGAAGTATCGGGAGAAGCGTTGGTTTTAAAGCTGTATTTACGAAAATCATGGCTATAAAGGAGATACTTATGCCAAAAGGTAAATTAACATTCGAATATGAAAAATGCAAAGGATGTATGCTTTGCGTGGCTTTCTGTCCCGTCAAAATTATGTATGCCGATAAAGGAACGTTAAATCGTTCCGGATACAACATCATTCGTTTGACAGACCCTGATAAATGCATCGGTTGTGCAACGTGCGCTTTAATGTGTCCTGATTCGGTTATCACTGTGGAGGTGTACAACTAATGGCTAAAGTTTTAATGAAAGGCAATGAAGCCATCGCTTTGGCAGCGATTAAAGGTGGTTGTGATGCTTTTTTTGGTTATCCGATTACCCCACAAAATGAAATTCCTGAATATTTATCAAAATATATGAACGAACACGGCAAAGTCTTTGTCCAAGCAGAATCGGAAGTAGCTGCCATTAACATGGTTTATGGCGCCGCAGGTGCAGGCGCAAGAGTGATGACGTCCTCATCTTCTCCAGGTATTGCTTTAAAACAAGAAGGAATTACTTACATTGCCGGCGCTAAACTTCCTTGTGTCATCGTCTCGGTCATGCGTGGCGGACCTGGACTTGGATCAATTCAACCCTCACAAAGCGATTATAACCAAGCAACGCGCGGTGGTGGCAACGGTGATTATCATGTCATCTGTTTTGCCCCTGAAACGATTCAAGAAACGATTGATACGATGAAAGAAGCCTTTGACATTGCGGATTATTACCGTAATCCGGTGATGGTCTTAGTGGACGGTTTAATTGGACAGATGATGGAATCGGTTGATTTTGATCGTCCCATTAAACAACGATTCTTACCGCCCAAAGATTGGGCAGCGTCTGGCACGAAAAACCATCCTGGTCGTAATGTCATTAATTCGTTATATTTAGAGCCGAAAGACTTAGAAGAACATACCCTTGGACTTCACAAAAAATATCAATCGGTCATCCAAAATGAAACACGTTATGAAATGATTAACATGGAAGATCCCGATTATGTCATCGTGGCTTATGGCACGATGAGCCGAGTCGCAAGAAGTGCGATTGAAATGCTTGAAAAGAAAAAACTAAAAGTTGGCATCATCCGGCCAATATCTCTATGGCCCTTCCCCAAACAAGCGTTTAAAGAGATTGGCCCGAATTGTAAAGGAATTCTCGTCAGTGAAATGTCTTTAGGACAAATGTTACAAGATGTGCAAATTGCGAATAAAGGTCGTTTGCCCATCGCTTTTTATGGCAGAGTGGGCGGTTATGTTCCTGAACCTGAGGAACTCTACGATGCCATCCTTAATTTTAAGAAGTGGGAGGTCCTCGACTAATGGAGATGAAATATCAAAAGACGTCTGGTCTGACGGATAATGCTTTATCTTATTGCCCGGGTTGTACCCACGGAATCATTCACAAATTGGTCGCTGAGTCATTAACAGAACTTGGCGTATTAGATCGTACAGTCGGCATCGCCTCGGTCGGTTGCAGCGTATTTTCCTATCAATTCTTCAATGTTGATATGGAACAGGCCGCACACGGTAGAGCGTGCGCTGCGGCAACGGGTGTGAAACGTATTCACCCCGATAACGTTGTGTTCACTTACCAAGGCGATGGCGATCTGGCTTCTATTGGCATCGCTGAAACCATCCATGCGGCTAACCGCGGGGAAAACATTACGGTGATTTTTGTCAATAATGCCATTTATGGTATGACGGGCGGTCAGATGGCACCGACCTCTTTAATCGGTCAAAAAACGACAACCTCTCCGTTTGGAAGAAGCGTTGTTCAACATGGTTCACCGATTAAAATCAGTGAAATGTTTCAACACATCGAGGGCGTTGCCTATTTAGAAAGAGTGTCTGTCTTTAATCCAAGACAAGTACGGAATGCTAAAAAAGCCATTAAAAAAGCTTTTCAGTATCAATTAGATAAAAAAGGTTTTACGATGATTGAAATTCTTTCGAGTTGTCCCGTCAACTGGGGTAAAACTCCGATTGATGCGTTGAAGTGGATTGAAGAATCAATGGTTCCAGTATTCCCTTTAGGTGTTTTTAAAGACGCAGGTGAAAGCCATGAGTGAGACCACAAACGTTAAAGTTGCGGGTTTTGGCGGTCAAGGAGTCATGATGGTCGGTCAATTATTAGCATATGCTGCCACTGACCTCGATCTTTATGCTTTATGGTACCCTTCATACGGTCCTGAAACGAGAGGCGGAACGGCAAATTGTTCGGTGATTGTCAGTAAAAAACAAATTAATTCACCCGTTTTTCAAAAAGCAACGCATCTCATTGCTTTTAATCAACCGTCCTTAGATAAATTTCATGACAAAGTGAAAAATGGTGGTTTAATTCTTTATAATGCCTCGTTAATAGAAGAACCGAAACATATTGATGCCATTCGTTATTGCGGTGTTCCTGCCAATGATATCGCCTTAGAGCTTGGCAATATCCAAATTGCCAATATGGTAATGATGGGAGCTTATTTAGCATTAACAGATTTGTTTCCAAGTCAATTGATTGAAAAGATGCTGGCAAAACTCTTAGGCGAACGCAAAGCGCATTTAATGGATATCAACCGTGAAGCGATGGCCAGAGGTTATGAATTTGCGAAGAATTATGGAGGTGTCCATGCTTAAAAATCTTGACTCGCTGATGTTTTTGGCAAAGCAATCACCTAAAAAGACGATGGTTGTCGTGCATGCAGATGATGAATTTGTCATGGATGCCGTTAAAGAAGCGACATCGATGGGTTTAATCTATCCGATTTTAATTGGTGATGAAGCCAAGATATTAAGTTTTATCGATCAATTCAAGATGTCCAAAGATTATCAAATTATCCATGAAACCGATGATGAACAAGAAGTTCGCATTGCGATGGATTTAATCAATCAAAAACAAGCGGATATTTTGATGAAAGGCTTAGTGGATACCAAAATACTGCTTAAAGGTGTCGTTAATTCTGAGTATGGTATCAAACAAGCGAAGTTATTATCGCATGTTGGTATGGTTTCATTTAACCATTTAGACCGGATTTTATTTGCATCCGATGGGGCCATGAATATTACGCCATCGGTTGAAGAAAAAATTTTGTTAATTGAAAACGCCGTTGCTTTAGCACAGGCTTTAGGTTACCAACAACCCAAAGTTGGTCTGGTGTCGGCGGTTGAAAAAGTGAATCCAAAGATTTTGTCAACTGTCGAAGCCTTAGCTATAAAACAGTACTATCAAGATCACCCTACCTCATCTTTTTTAATTGACGGACCGTTCGCCATCGATAATATGGTCTCCATGGCTTCCGTCCTTCATAAAGGACTAGGTGGACCGGTGGCTGGATTGGCAGATATCTTGATATTCCCTAATCTCGATAGTGGTAACATCTTTTACAAAACATCGGTCTTTTTAGGTCTGGCAAAAGCGGCGGGCATCATCGTTGGTGCCAAAGTTCCGATTGTCTTGACTAGCAGAGCTGATGACTCTGATACGAAACTAAATTCTATAGCGCTGGCGGTGAGTTATTCTAATGGACTATCTATTGCTTGTCATTAATCCTGGCTCCACATCAACGAAAGTTGCCTTGTTCAATAATGACAAATTGATCCAAGAACAAGTTTTGAAACATGACATTGATCAGTTAAAACATTATAAGAACATCATTGAACAAAAAGACTTCCGTAAACAGATGGTCCTTGACTTTTTAGAGGAACATCGATATAAACTCGAACACATCGATGTTTTTGTGGGTCGAGGGGGAATGTTAAAACCCTTGAAAAATTCAGGAACATACTTAGTTACTAAACAAATGGTTGAAGATCTCTCCGCTGGGACGAGAGGATATCATGCCTCTAACTTAGGTGCGATTATTGCTTATGAACTCGCTGAAGGATTGAATCGTCCTTCCTATATCGTCAATCCGGTATCGATTGATGAGATGGATGATATTGCCAGAGTTTCGGGTATCGCCGAGATTGAAAGAACGAGTATTTTCCATGCCTTAAATCATAAAGCCATTGGGAAGCGTCATGCAAAACAAATCGGAAGAGATTATGATGAACTCAATTTGATCATCGCCCATCTGGGTGGGGGTATTTCCGTCGGTTTTCATAAAAAAGGTCGCGTGGTCGATGTGAATAATGCTTTAGGTGGCGATGGACCCTTCTCCCCTGAAAGAGCAGGAACAACACCTACTTATCCGTTAGTTGATCTTTGTTTCTCCGGTAAATATACCATCGACCAAATCAAAATGAAACTCGCAGGTCAAGGTGGTTTAATTTCTTATCTTGGTACATCCAATGGCATCGAAATTAAACGTCGTATTGAAAATGGAGACAAAGAAGCTGAATTCTATATGCAAGCGATGGCATATCAAGTGGCGAAGCAAATTGGTGCGATGTATTTTATTGCCAGCGGAAAAGTAGACGGAATCCTTTTAACGGGCGGACTGGCCTATAATCCAATGTTTGTCGATATGATTAAGGCGTATGTTGTGCCGATTTCTCCTATCAGTGTTTATCCAGGCGAAGATGAGATGCGCGCTTTAGCAGAAGGTACGTTAAGAGTTTTGACAAAACAAGAAAAATTACAAGTTTATTAATGTTTAAACCTCCTTGTGGGAGGTTTTTTTCTTTAATCAAAGCGGGTCATCGTGAATGTGATATAATAAAATTATCATTTGTAAAATTATAAATTGAATATAAAATATTATTAAATAGATGAGGTAACATCGATGCAAAATAATGATTTAGCGTTATTGACCGATTTTTATGAATTAACGATGGCTGCGGGCTATTTTGAAAATGGGAAGCAACATGAAATCGGGTATTTCGATCTCTTTTTTCGCTCGATTCCCGATGGCGGTGGCTATGCGGTGGCTGCTGGGCAACAAGTCATCATCGATTATTTAGAGAATTTAAAATTTACACCCGAAGATATTACTTTTTTACGTCAAAAAAATCTCTTCAGCGAAGCTTTTTTAAATTACTTATTACATTTTAAATTCCAAGGCGATGTGTGGATGGTGCCAGAAGGTTCAGTTGTATTTCCGAATGAACCTTTAATCATCGTCAGAGCGAATATCATCGAAGCTCAGTTGATTGAGACTTATTTGTTATTACAGATGAATCATCAATCGTTAATCGCCACTAAAAGCGCTAGAATTGTGCGTTCGGCTCAAGGAAGACCGGTGATGGAGTTTGGGGCTAGACGCGCACACGGAGCCGATGCGGCCCTTTATGGAGCGAAAGCCGCTTATGTGGGCGGTGTCTTTGGAACGAGTCTTGCCAAAGCCGAACAACATTATCATATTCCGGCATTAGGAACGATGGCACATTCTTGGGTACAAATGTTTGATACGGAACTTGAAGCCTTCATTGCCTATGCCAAAACCTATCCACATACAAGTACTTTTTTAGTGGATACTTACAATGTTCTCAAAAGTGGCGTTCCTAATGCCATTAAAGCGATTAAAGCGGTTTTATGGCCCAAAGGCATTAAAAACGCGATGATTCGCATTGATTCAGGGGATTTAACTTACTTATCAAAAGAAGCACGAAAAATGTTGGATGAAGCCGGCATGAAAGATGTGAAGATTGTCGTATCTAATTCTTTAGATGAATGGATTATCTCTGAATTACTCGCTCAAGGCGCCGCTATTGATTTTTTTGGGGTGGGTGAACGTTTAATTACGGCGAAATCAGAACCCGTCTTTGGTGGCGTCTATAAATTAGTCGCCACTGAAAAAAATGGTAACATCATTCCAAAAATTAAACTCAGTGAGAATCCAGAAAAAATGACGAACCCTGCATTTAAGCAAGTTTGGCGGCTTTATGATCGCACGACGCATAAAGCTTTAGCAGACTTAATCACCCTTCATCATGAAATCATCCGTGACCAAGAACCTTTAGAAATTTTTGATCCGTTATTACCACATAAACGGAAAATCTTAACGAATTTTATTGCGAAAAAAAGACTGGTTTTAGTTTTTGCCAAAGGCGTAAAAATCGTCCAAGATGCGACGCTTTTTGAAGCGCGTGAACACTTACAAAATGAACTTGAAAGCCTTTGGGATGAAGTTAAACGTTTTGTCAATCCGCATAAATATTATGTCGACCTTTCCGAGAAACTTTGGACGCTTCGCAACGATATGATTCATTCACAACTAGCCAAAGAAGGTTCTTTATGAGAATGATGACTTTTAATGTGCGTATCGATGTCAAAAGCGATGGTATGAATGCTTGGGCATACCGCAAAGAAGCCGTCGCGGAAGTGATACGCCAAGGGAAATATGCGATCATGGGGTTACAAGAACCGAGTGTGGCAATGTTAGAAGAACTATGTGGGCTTGTCTTAGGTTATCAAGCCATTGGCGAACCTCGCGATGAATTGTTAGAAATGGCACCGATTCTATATGACCCTTTACAAGTTCATTTGCTTTCTCATAAAACCATTTGGTTGTCTTTAACACCCAATCAAATCTCTGCTTTCCCTGAAAGCCATTTTCCACGGACTGCGACGATAGCGATCTTTGAAACCTTGGAGAAAAAACGTTTTTGTTTTGTGAATACGCATTTAGATTATGCAAGTGAACTCGTTCAAAAACTACAAATGCAGGTTTTGATTGAATATTTAAATCAAATGCCTGCAATTGAAAAGCTCCCAATTATCATTCTTGGGGATTTTAATGCAACGAAAGATCAAATGGTCCATCAATATTTAAAACATGCGAGGATTTTTCGTCGATCATTACACGATGTTTTTGACTCGATGCATGTCGGTTTAACCTATCATGGCTTTGGTGGTGAAATCATCGGTGAACCGATTGATTTTGTTTATGCAACGGAAAATCTGATGATAAAAGATCAAAGTGTGATTTTTGACAAATTTTTTCAAATGTATCCTTCTGACCACTATCCGTTGGCCTTTAGCGTTGATTTTTTCAAATCTGTGAAAAACGGTGATTGATTAAATATTTAAAAAAGTGCGTGATTTTGCGACGATTGGGTGTTTTTAATGTTTTTAAATTGAAAATTATTTTTGCCTATAAATCATAAAAAAATAGTTTTTTTTCAAATTGACTCAAATCGCCTGATTGCGTGATAATTAGGCGAAAAAATAAAGCAAAAATTTCTAATTAAATGTTTTGACATATCGCAAAATGTTGTTTATAATAAGTTCAAGTTCCTAAGTTGTGGAATATTAAAAGAAAAAGAGGGGTTCATATGAGAATAGGAATCATCGGTCCCATCGGATCAGGTAAATCATTACTGTCAAAAAAACTTGCGAATCATTATCAATCCTCACTCATTGAAGAACCCGTCGAAAAAAATGAATATCTTCCCTATTTTTACGAAGATAAAGAAACTTTTGCGATGCTCTCACAAAATGCTTTTTATAGTTCTTTATTTCTTTTAATGTGGAAGACAAAACATTTGAAGAATATTGTGTGCGATTCCACGCTTTATTCAAACTTAGTCTTTACAGAACTTTTAAGACTCGATGGAACGATGTCTGCGATGGAAGTTGCTCTGACCTACGCCATCGCCGATGAACATCTGAAAAGAATTCCTGATGTGGATTTACATATCTGCATCTTAAGACCCACCGAACAACTTTTTGAAAACGTGCGCAAACGCGGACGGAAAATCGAACAAAATCAACACGATTATTTGACATTTCATTATGCGAATTATTATGATGTATTAAGAAGGATCTTCAAAAATTATCGGGTACCGGAAGAAAAAATTATTTGGTTACCCATCGATGATATGAATGACCCAGTCGAATTCAAAAAGATTACCGATGAGATTGAACGAAGATATGCGCTCATCACCCCCAAACTTTAGCTTCACGCAATAAAAAAATATATATAAAACTACGAGGAGACCATGATCACAATCACAACTTTGCAACAAATCGAAAATCAATTAGCCGTCAAGCAAGATCGTAAGCCGTGCGAAATTCGCGCCGGTGTATTCCCCAAGACCTTCATGCCCGTCATGGCGATGTACAATCGCTTAGACAACGAAATCATCTTTAACAAAAACATTGTTTATGATACCCCTGAAGTAGAGGCTATTGTAACCTTAGTTCATGAAAGTCGACATGCCTATCAATGGGATCGCATTAATCATCCCAAAAAAGCCATTGAACCAAAAGAATTATTAGAAACATGGAAAAAAGATTTTGAACATTTCAGCGTCCTTGACCGAAAACAAACCGAAGATCAATATTTAAATCTTTCCATCGAAATTGATGCCATCGCTTATACGCACATTACGATGATTGCTTTGGTCGGTGAAAAAACAGTCATTCCTGAAGTCATTAAAGAAGCGGTAGAAGCGAGAATAGCGGTCATTGAAACAACCGAATTACCGCTTTATGCGGCTAATCTCGGTAAAACGTCCTAATTTTGTCTTAAGCTTTTTTAATATCAAAAAAGAAGTTGAAAATTCAACTTCTTTTGTTTTTAAACCATTCGATGGTGTCTTGAACCGTTGCTTCAAAAGACCTGGGTTCAATGTGTAACTCTGATTTCATGCGCGAATGATCATAATGATAGTTTTCTTCAACCGCATCAATCATGACATTAGAGACACTTTTAAGAAATAACGCCCCGAATTTTGCAAGAAAATTAGGAACAGGAATAATCCATTTACGATGATCAGCGAATCGAGCAATGACTTGATAAAACTCTTTGATTGTCACTTCATGCGCCGAAAGAATAAACGACCCTAAAATCGGTTTTGTTACGATATGATAAAGAGCAGCAGCAACATCTCTGACATCAATAAAATTATAACCACCTTTAATATAAGGTAAAATCCTTCTTTTATAAGCGATCATCATTTGATTTCCTGCGGCAGAAGGTTTGTAATCATGGATGCCTATCACCGCCGAAGGATAAACGATGGCCCCTTTTAAGGTGTTTTGATTGATTAAATGAAGAACATAAGCCGTTCCTTGAGCCTTGGCTTTAGCATAATGACTTTTGATTGTCTCAATATGGAAATTGTTAGGTTCATGAATTAAAGCGTTTCTGGAAGGCTTGTTAATGCAATCCACGGAAGATACATAGATGAGTGTCACGTCGTTTTCAGCGCAAAAGTTGGCGATGATTTTCGTGCCTTCAACATTGACTTTATCTGAATCTAATCGATATTTAGCCGTCAAATCAATGACACCCGCCACATGAATTAAAGTATCTTTAGGTTGGATGTGCTGTTTCAAAAAAGCGGGATCAAAAATATCACCGATGACATAATCAATATCAAGATTGTCTAAAGCAGGACCAAGTCGTCTCAGTAACAATCGACAAGGGGTTTGATGTTCGATAAAAACGCGCACAAGATTGTTACCAATATGACCTGTAGCACCAGTTATAAAAATCATGAGGTCCTCCAAAGAGTAGCGATAATTGTATTATATCAAAATCCTTCCTTTATGGTATAATAATTTTTAATACAGCACTCATCGAGGAGAACTTTATGGATATCCAATCAATCATTCAAGCTCAACGCAATTATTTTGCCTCTAACGTTACCAAAGATTATCATTTTCGGTTTCAAGCACTTAAAACCCTTAAAGAAGGAATTTTAAATTATAAAGAACAAATCATCGAAGCGATGCATAAAGATTTAGGAAAAGCCCCGATGGAAACGATTATGACGGAGCTTGCGATTGTCATGAATGAGCTCAATCATACTTTAAAACATCTTAAAAGATGGATGAAACCGCAAAAGGTTCATACACCTCTTGTCTTATTTGCGGCGAAGAGCCGAATTTTGCAAGAACCTTTTGGTGTGGTTTTAATCATGTCGCCATGGAATTATCCTTTTCAATTAGCCATCGACCCTTTAATCGGGGCCATCGCTGCGGGCAATTGTGCTATTATTAAGCCGGCTTCTTATGCAAAGCATACCTCTGAAGTCATTTATCAAATGATTCAATCGTGTTTCAAACCTGAATTTATTACCACGATTTTAGGTGGCAGAGAAGAAAACAAATCCTTATTGGAACAACGCTTTGATTATTTGTTTTTTACGGGTTCAACTCATGTGGGTCGGACTGTCATGGAAAAAGCGGCAGTTCATCTCACGCCCATGACTTTAGAACTGGGCGGTAAATCTCCCGTCATTATCGATGGGACGTTATCGATGCCTTTGACAGCGAAGCGGATTGCTTTTGGTAAATTCGTCAATGCCGGACAAACCTGCGTCGCTCCCGACTATGTTTTGATTAAACGTGAGTATCGCGATGCTTTCATCGAATCCTTAAAACAAGTCATTCAGGACTTTTTTGGTGAAGATCCACTTCAGAATCCAGACTTACCAAAAATCATCAATAAACATCATCATGAGCGTCTCTTAGGGTATTTAAAAGATCAAACCATCGCCATCGGCGGCACGGCGAATGAAACCAAAATCACACCAACAGTTTTAATCGATGTCAATTTTGATTCACCGGTTATGAAAGATGAAATCTTTGGACCTATTTTACCAGTCATTGCCTATGATGACATTGATAACGCCATTCAATACATTAAATTGCAAGAAAAACCTTTGGCCTTATATCTCTTCACAACCGATCAAAAATTACAAAAAAGGGTTTTAAAAGAAGTCAGTTTCGGTGGTGGAACGATTAATGATACGTTGATGCATGTGGCCTCCTCGCACTTACCTTTTGGCGGTGTCGGATTTTCTGGACTAGGGAATTATCATGGCATTGATTCGTTTAAAACATTTTCACACGCAAAGTCAGTTTTAGTGCGTTCACGCTGGATTGACCTATCTTTTAGATATCACCCCTATACCAAAACAAAAAGAGCGATTATCGAGAAATTTAGCAAATGATTGATACATTTAGACCGGATTTTCGGTCTTTTTTATCCTTAAATCACTAAATTTATCGCGAACGCTTGTTCATTATAACGAAAGTATAAATGAAAAGGTTTTCAGCATCTTGCCATGCCTTAAATTCCATGATAAACTAAGATTGTTTTGTTGCGGTAACTAAATAGCTAGATCGCCAATATAATATGGATAATTTGGTTCCATAGTCTCTACCAGCCGACCTAATTGGCTGACTATTGGTTACATGATTTTTTCTGGATGCTTTTGGCGTTCAGATATTTTGTTGGCGAGTATGGGATTCTTTCTCTGTACTGGCTTTTTTTTTGCAAAATACAAAACCAAAAAAATCATAGGAGGGTTATTTACAATGGAAAAGGTTTGGAAATTCTTCAAGTTGCAAGAAAATAACACGACATGGACCAAAGAATTACTCGCTGGAGCGACAACATTCTTTGCCATGGTCTACATTATTTTCGTCAACCCGCAAATGCTTTCGCAAACAGGCATGCCTTTAGGTGCCGTCTTCCTCGCAACGATTATTGCGACCGTTATCGGCACTTTAATCATGGGATTGTTTGCCAATGTACCGTATGCTTTAGCACCTGGAATGGGGCTCAATGCTTTCTTTACCTATACGGTTGTTTTCGCTTTAGGTTTTCATTGGAGCGAAGCCTTAGCATTAGTCTTCATTTGCGGACTCATCAATGTTTTAATCACCGTCACAAAGATTCGCAAGTCCATCGTCACTGCCATTCCCGTTAGCTTACAACACGCTATCGGTGGTGGTATTGGTATTTTCATCGCCTACATCGGCTTTAAAAACGCTGGATTCCTCACGTTTGTCGCTGATCCTGGCACATGGTTTGAAATTCCTGGGGGAACAGCCATAATCGATTCTTCGATTATCCCTGCTCTGACAAATTTTGACTCCTGGGGTCCTGTATTAGCTTTAATCGGTGTCATTATTACGATTGTCTTGTTATTATTAAAAGTCAAGGGTGCCATTTTAATTGGTATCGCTGCTGCCACCCTCTTAGGTATTCCGATGGGAATTACGAGTGTTGCGATTAGTGGATTTGATATTGCTACTCCTTTTAGAGAACTTGGGACCACTTTTGGTGCCGCTTTCAAAGGGATTGGCACTATTTTCTCTGATCCAAGTAAATTGCCAATGGCATTCCTCGCAATCTTCGCTTTCTCATTGACCGATACTTTTGACACCATCGGTACCTTTGTTGGCACCGGTCGTGTCTCGGGAATCTTCTCGGAAGAAGATTTAACTTCCATTCAAGAAGGAAAAGGTTTCAAAACCAAAATGGAAAAAGCTTTATTTGCCGATTCCATCGCAACTTCGATTGGTGCTGTCTTTGGAACTTCGAATACCACCACCTACATTGA
The DNA here is from genome assembly GCA_002424815.1 of Caryophanales bacterium UBA5603. Lineage (GTDB taxonomy): Bacteria > Bacillota_I > Bacilli_A > Izemoplasmatales > Hujiaoplasmataceae > UBA5603. Next base: position 10,346 of record DILB01000001.1, on the reverse strand, counting down.
ATCTGCAGCGGGGATTGAAGCGGGCGGAAGAACGGGTTTAACTTCAGTCTTCACTTCAATATTCTTCTTGCTTTGTATTTTAATCGCCCCCATCGTTGGGATTGTTCCTGCACAAGCCACTGCACCAGCGCTTATTATTGTTGGTATCATGATGGCTGGTTCATTAAAAGATATTAATTGGCATGATTTTGAAGAAGCAGTACCTGCCTTCTTAGCTGCTATATTAATGGCTTTGGCTTATAATATCTCGATTGGAATCGCATTTGGTTTTATCTTCTATGTCTTAATTAAAGTCATTACCGGAAAAGCTAGAATGATTCATCCGATTTTATGGGTATCCAGCGGATTATTCTTACTTTATTTCTTGTTAATGTCTTTGAACGCACAAGGCGTTATCTAATCCTATTGATTAATACAAAAGGATGGTCAAAATTGATCATCCTTTTTTTAATCCAATAAAAAAACCGGAAAATTCCGGTTTTGAAAACGATTAAGCTTTAAAGATGAACCAAACCAATAGATAGCCAATAATGACAGCCGTCATGGTATAAGGAATACCGATGCGCATGAAATCCCATGTTTTAACCGTATGTCCTTCTTTCCGTAAAATCCCAATGGCTGTAATGTTTGCGGATGCGCCGATGGGGGTTAAATTACCTCCTAAAGTTGCACCGACAAGTAAACCGAAATAAAGGACGGTGGGATCTTGAAGACCTAAGGCTATAGAAATTCCTCCCACGACAGGTAACATGGTCGCAACATAAGGGATATTATCGACAAACGCTGAGATTAAAACCGACATCCATACGATGATGGTATAAATGACAAAGACATTTCCGCCGGATATGGATGAGAGCCCATCCGCAATCGCATCAATGACGCCAGCATTAGTAATAGAAGCGATGACCATAAAGAGACCAGCTAAAAGAAGTAAAGTAAAATAATCAATTTCTTTTAAAGTTTCGCCTAAAGCTTTCGTGTTCTTCGTGGTTAAGAATTTATGAATGACACCAATCAACATTAAACTCAGACAGATTAATCCGTTGGTGACGGCAGGTTTCCCCGGGATGAAAGAAGCAATAACTAAACAGACAATGACTGAAAGCATCAAGACGGTTGGAAAATAATTGGTCACAACGGTTTTTTCATCCAACGAAACTGGTTGTTTCGCTTTCCGGAAAATCAAGTATAAAACGAAGGTAGCACCAATCAATCCAGCTTGATTAATGAAGAACAATCCGATATTTCCGTGATAGAAGAAGAAATCGAAGAAATCCATGTTCAAATGGCCACCCAGTAAAATCGAGGTTGTATCGCCGACTAAAGTCGCTGCACCTTCTAAATTAGAGGCTACCGCAATGGCAATAATTGAAGGAATCGGTGATATCTTTAATTTTTTAGCAATCGTGATGGCGATGGGCGCAATCATCAAAACGGTAGCCACATTATCAATAAAAGCTGAGACTACTCCGGCAAATACGGATAGTGAGAGAATCGCAACCCGAACATTGGGGGATTTATCAATAATTTTATCAGCGAGTAATGCTGGCATTTTGGATTCGATAAAGATGGCAACGAGTCCCATGGTTCCCGCTATCATCATAATGACATTCCAATCAATGGCTGTGAAAATGTCTCCCAAAGGCAAGTACCCTAACAGGATGAATAATGAAGCCGATCCTAAGGCAATGTAAGCTCGATATTTTTGGAAAGTTAATAAGCCAATGTAAGTTAAAACAAAAATCACCAGTGCCAAAGGCATAATCCAATTTTCAGGAAATAAATCCAGTATCGCCAAATTCATAGGTAAAAGTCTCCTTGTCATTTTTTTATAAAAACCTGATAAATTATATCATACATCCTTAGTGGTTTCAACATGCTTTCAAAGAAAAAAGACCGTCAATTGACGGTCTTAATGCTTCTATTTTTTAGAATAACGACCATGTTAGGAATATCACAGCGAGTAAGGAAGCAACTAAAGAAACAACGGTAATTTGTGTGTTAATGGAGGGACCTGCCGTATCTTTAAAGGGATCACCGACGGTATCACCGACGACAGCGGCTTTATGAGCATTCGAACCTTTTCCGCCATGATGACCGGCTTCAACGTATTTCTTACCATTATCCCAAAGTCCACCTGAATTGCTCATGAATAAAGCGAGAATTAACCCTGAAACAATGTTGCCAGTTAAATAACCGCCAATCGCATAGACGCCCCCAATCATTCCTACCGCAATCGTCATGAGGATGGCGAATAATCCTGCAGGGATTAACTCTTTTAATGCCCCGGTTGTAGCAATGGTAATACATTTATCATATTCAGGTTCTACACCGGGTAATCCTTCTTTTAAACCCGGTATATCATTGAATTGACGATGGATTTCCGCAACCATTCTTTCAGCATTGCGGGTCACACCAAGCATGAGCATGGCACTAAAGACAGCCGGAACTGCCGCACCGATTAGAAGTCCAAAGAACACTTTTGGATTTAAGATATCAAAGTTAGTGATTCCGGGAATTCCACGCTCCAAAGCAGCCGCATTCACTTCACTTAAGAAAGCTCCAAGCAAAGAAATTACAGTTAAACCAGCCGCACTAATCGCAAAACCTTTGGTAACAGCTTTAACGGTATTGCCTGCCGAATCAAGTTTATCGGTAATTTCGACGACTTCTTCGCCTAAATTACCCATTTCTGCGAGTCCACGAGCATTATCGACAATCGGACCGTAAGCATCGTTAGAGATAATCATACCGACAATCGATAACATTCCGACGGCCGCAACGGAAATACCAAACATACCATAAACGACTTGATCAGATGCATTGGTTCCTAAAGGTGCACAAAGCATATAAGCGCCTAACGCTGAGATAGCGATGCCAATCATCGCAGGTAATACCGATAAAAATCCGTAACTAACACCGGAAATAATGGTTATTGCGGGTCCAGATTCACTGGCTTCAGCAACGGTTTGAACGGGTTTTTTACGGTCGTCGGTAAAGTAATCTGTGGCAATACCAATGATGACACCTACACCCAAACCTAAGATGGCAGCGAAATACATGCGCCATTCAAATTTAAAAATGATGGTTGCGGCCGCGGTTAATGCCGCAAATATTGCTGTTGTTAAATAGGTACTTGTATTAAGGGCATTGGTAGGATTATCGTTTTTGCCCATTTTAGCAAAGCCAATTCCTAAGATTGAAGCCAGTAATCCTAAAGCGGCATAACAGAAGATCATTGCCACATTATTTGTGCCAAGCAATTTATCCAAAGCCACACCCATGACTAAAGCAGCAGCGAGTGAGGCAACATGAGAGTCAAATAAGTCCGCACCCATTCCGGCAACATCACCAACGTTATCGCCGACGTTATCTGCGATAACGGCAGGATTTCTTGGGTCGTCTTCAGGAATACCGAGTTCAACTTTTCCAACCAAATCAGCTGAAATATCCGCTGTTTTTGTAAAGATTCCACCGCCTGCTTTCGCAAAGAGTGCTAAAGAGGAAGCACCGAAGCTGAAACCAAGTAATAACGTTGAATTTTGATCAAAGATTAAAAAGAGTAAAGCAATACCAAGTAAGCTTGTCCCAACGACCGCCATCCCCATGACGGAACCACCGCGGAACCCATTTAAGAAGCTTAGACGAATGCCTTTTTGAGCGGCTTCAGCCGTTCTTGAGTTAGCCATGGTGGCGACTTGAATACCGATCTTTCCGGCTACGGCTGAAAATACTGTTCCTGAGATGTAGGCAATGACCATTTGAAGATTAGTCAGGACATTAGCCCAAAAATCACCGATCCATAAGGGTTTTGGCAAGAAGATGAAAATTAATAATGCCGCAGCCCCCGCAAACTTAGCTAAAATTGTATATTCTTTTCTTAAAAAAGTGTTAGCCCCTTGACGAATGAGTTCAGCAATTGAAATAATCTTCTCATTCGACGTGGGTTGTCTTTTAACCCAGAAATAGAGCCATAATGCAAATCCAAAAGCAATAAAAGCAATGACGATTGACAAAATGATAAAGCCTGTTAGCAATGTGTTCATAACGAAAGCAACCTCTTTTCTGATGATATTTTCTTTATGATATCACGATTATCAAGGTTGTTCAAGGTGTCCTTGTAAATCCATGAAAGACAAAAGAAAAATCGTATGATATAATATAGATAACGAGGATTTACTATAGAGGTGCCACTATGCGAAACAAACCCATCATCCCTTTAACCAAAAGAAGCCTTTTTGTTCGAATTGTTAGTTGGATTTTAAAACTATTCAAGAAAAAACCACTTATATTCAATGATAATGAAGTTTTTCCTAAGCAAGCCATCTTTATTGCTAATCACAGTGGTGCTTCTGGTCCTATTAATTTATCGCTTTATTTCCCGTCGTTTTTTGTGCCTTGGGGAGCGCATCCGATGACAGAAGGTTATCGCAGTCGTTTCAGTTATTTGTATCACATCTTTTACCAACAAAAATTAGGATTTCATAAACTCCCTGCCGCTTTAATCGCTATCCCTTTTGCTTTAATTTCTAAATTACTTTATGATGGGATGCCTGTGATTCCAACGTATAGTGATATTCGCATCAGAAAAACCATGGAAATCAGTAAAAAACATCTCAATTTGGGTCATCCAATTTTAGTTTTTCCAGAAGATTCAAACAACGGTTATGAAGATATCATCCAATTTTATAATTCAGGCTTTGTTTATTTGGCCCTGGATTATTTTAAAGACACCCAAATCGATTTACCTATTTATCCAGTCTACTGCAATTCTAAAAATAATACGATGTTGATTGAAAAGCCACTTTCTATTCAAGACTATGTAAAAATGGGATTTAGAAGAGATCAAATTGCGGAAGCTATAAAAAACAAAGTGAACCAGATGGCTCACGAATTAAATCAACGCAAAAGTATTTGATTAAGTCTATTGACACACAATACACCCTGTGTTACATTATGTAATAATGAGAATTCGCAATGAATTCGCAATCAAACAACGGAGGGAATAAATATGCAAAAATGGGAATGTGTATGCGGTTGGATTTATGATCCAGCAATTGGCGATCCAACACAAAATATCGCCCCTGGCGTCGCTTTTGAAGACTTGCCAGATGACTGGCTTTGCCCCGAATGCGGTTTGGATAAGGAAAATTTCAGCCCCATCAACTAGATTTACTTTAAACGACCTTCGGGTCGTTTTTTCTTTAAATAAAAAGATGAGTCGATTCAACTCATCTTTTAGCGATACAATCAATTTCAATTAAAGCGTCTTTAGGTAACCTCGCAACTTCAACTGCAGCGCGTGCGGGTTTATGCGATCCGAAGAAGTGTTGGTAAGTTTCATTCATTAATGGAAAATCATTCATATTTTTCAGATAGACAGTACATTTGACAATATCTTGAAGATCATAACCAGCGGCTTTAACAATTTGCTCGATGTTGTTTAAAGACTGTTGCGTCTGATTTTGAATTCCCATGGCTAAGGTCATACTGATAGGATCAAGTGGTAATTGACCAGATACAAAAAGCATATCACCGGTATCAACGGCTTGCGCATAAGGACCGATGGCTGCGGGAGCCAAAGTTGTTTGAATTGCACGTTTCATCTTCATCATCTCCTATCAATATTATACTACAATTCGAAGGATTATGACACTCAATTTTCGCATTCTAGTTGCAAATTCAACTTATAAGGACTATCATAAAACCATGGAGGGATTTAAAATGAACAAGCGAAGATTAGGAAAAAGTGGCCTATTTGTGACAGAAATCGGTTTAGGGACTTGGCAATTAGGCGCAAAATGGGGCGAACCTTTTGATGAAACCATCGCTTTAGACACTTTAAATGCAGCTTTGAAAGCCGGTGTCAATTTTTATGATACGGCCGATGTCTATAATGGGGGTGCGAGTGAAGCCGCTTTAGGTCTCTTTAAAAACAAACATTTGAATGCGTATATCATCATTGCGACAAAAGCGGGACGATATTTAAATCCTCACATTGCGAAAAGTTATCATGAAGCAAATATCCGAAAATTTATTCTTGATAGTCTTCAAAGACTTAAGACAGATCAAATAGATTTATTACAACTGCATTGTCCGCCTTCAAGCGTCTATGCCAACGAAGAAACATATATTTTTATGGACCGATTCGTCGAAGAAGGACTGATTAAACACTACGGTGTGAGTGTTGAAACCGTCGATGAAGCAATGGAGGCTTTGAAACATCCCCATGTTGCTTCGATTCAAATTATTTTTAACATGTTTCGTTTGAAACCGATGGAAATATTTTTTGAGGCTGCTAAAAAACAGGATGTTGGTATCATCGTCCGTGTTCCATTAGCCAGCGGTTTATTATCTGGTAAAATGAATGCTGAAACGCATTTCAATCAAAGTGACCACCGTTTTTATAATCGTGATGGGGCCGCATTTGATAAAGGCGAGACCTTCTCTGGGGTCAATTTTAATGACGGCTTAAAAGCGGTTGAGGCATTAAAAAAGGTTTTTGTTGGCCAAAATTTAGCGCAAATCGCTTTGCGATATATTCTCATGTTTGATGCGGTCTCAACCGTCATTCCGGGCGCTAGTCGACCTGAGCATATCACATCGAATGTTTTAGCAGCGGAATTACCGCCTTTAACAGCGTCACAAATGCAAAGCGTAAAAGATATTTATGATACTTATATTCGTCAATCCGTTCATCATCTGTGGTAAACACAGACTTTTATAAGGGGGAATCATTGAATGAAGAAGTTTTTTAGAGATTTTGGAACATTTATTGCGAAAGGAAATGCCTTTGATTTGGCTGTCGGTATTGTCATTGGTACAGCGTTTAATAAAATCATCTCTAGTTTAGTTAAAGACATCATCATGCCTTTTATCAGTTTACTCGGTGGCAGAGATTTTTCACAGTGGTATGCGGTTTTAAGAGGAACGGCAACATTTGATGAAGCGACGGGTAGTTTAATTTTATCTGCGGACGCTGTCCTTTTAACGTATGGAAACTTTATTCAAGCCATCATTGACTTTATCATTATCGCTTTTGCTATTTTCTTAGCCGTTAAAGTGATGACTAAAGTTCAAGTCGGAATTGAGAAGGCGAAAGCATTAGCGCATAAATCAGAAGCATCAAAAACGGAATAAGTTAAATGAATAGGGTGACCGTCTTATGAGGGTCACCCTATTTTTATAATCATTAGTCTTGTAATAACGAATAAATTCTTCGAAAAGCTTTATCATCCATAATGACAGGGACTGGATAAAGCGGATTCGCTTCGGCTTTAGCCCGTTTAATCATGTGAGGTATATCTTCGTTTTTAATTAACTGATCAAAAGACGTTGGGATATTCATCAGGCGGTTCATTTCATAAATCGCTTCAATGAAAGCTTGTGCTTTCTGTCTATTGGGATAGGATGGTAGCGTTAAATGACATTGATCTGCGAGAAATGCAAGTTTTTTATCAATTCGTTTTCCATAATACTCTAATACATGCGGTAAAATGACGGCATTTGCCAATCCATGCGGGACATGATAAAACGCGCTTAATGTATGCGCGACGGCATGCACATTGCCCACATAAGCTCTCGTAAAAGCAACCCCTGCTTGATAAGCCGCAATCTGCATCTGCTTTCTGGCTGCTAAATTATTCGGTTCTTGATAAGCAATCAAAATGTTTTCAAAAATTGTTTTGATAGCAGTGATGGCATATTGTTTTGTCCTTCTAGTGTTTGAACGTCCTAAATATGCTTCTATGGCATGGGTCAATGCATCCATTCCACTCGTAGAAGTCATGTCTTTGAGCAAAGAAAACGTTAAGGTAGGATCTAAAACCGCAACTTTGGGAATTAATACGGGATCATTGATCGAAAATTTATCTTTGGTGGTGGCATTCATTACTACGCACGCTAAAGTCGCTTCAGAGCCGGTGCCTGAGGTGGTCGGAATAGCATAAAGGGGCGGAATCTTTTTGCCCACTTTAAGAATGCCTTTCATCTTTTGAATCGAACGATTCGGTCTGGCGATACGTGCAGCGACGCCCTTCGCAAGGTCAATCGCTGAACCTCCGCCTAAAGCAATCAGTCCATCGCAGCGGTTTTCGAGATAAATCACGCGCGCATTTTCAATGAGAGATATCGTTGGATTCGGGAGTGCATCTTGATAAATGACATACTCAATCTGATGCTGATGAAGGGCATAAATTAATGTGTTTAATAAGCCTTGTTCCACGAGAATTGATTGCGTAATAATCATGATTTTTTGGCGATTATCCTGTTTGATTAAGGTTGCGAGTTGATCCATCGGTTGATTTGAACGAATCACAATGGGTTCTTTGATTGGTAAGAAATGCATCGCTAAATATAAGACGGATTGGTAACTCCGATAATATAATTTTTGTAGTTTTAACATGGTATACCCCCAAGACGTGCTGTTTTCTATTTTACGCTTTCAGAGAATATTTCACAAGATATTTTTAATGATTTTTGATTAATTAATGGGCCATAAGTCATCTAATTAGGATATTTTATGGATTTTTGGTATAATAATGATATACATAATATAGGAGGATTACTAATGAATGTAGAAAATAACTATATCTTAAAAAATGGTGTGAGCATTCCTGCCATTGGATTTGGCACCTGGCAAATCCCCAATGGGAAAGAAGCTTATGAATCAACATTGATCGCTATCAAAAACGGTTATCGTCACATTGATACCGCTGCTGCTTATGGGAATGAAGAATCCGTAGGTCAAGCGATTAAAGATTCAAAAATCAAACGTGATGAAATCTTTATCACTTCTAAGTTAAAAGCTGAATTAAAAGGCTACCATACCGCGAAAATGGAATTTGCTAAAACGATTGAACGACTCGGTGTCGATTATTTAGATCTTTACTTGATTCACGCACCGAAACCTTGGAACGTTCATTCTGATGGAACTGAATACACGGAACAAAACATTGAAACTTGGAAAGCTTTTATTGAATTACATCAAGAAGGTAAAATTCGAGCCATCGGTGTTTCTAATTTTCGACCTGAGCATTTAAAACCTTTAATTGAAGCCACCGGTTTCGTTCCACATGTCAATCAAATCTTTTTATGCCCTGGCGCAACACAAAAAGTCACGGTTGATTATTCAAAACCGCTTGGCATCTTAACTGAGGCATATTCACCGTTTGCGACGGGTCGTTTATTTAAAGTTGAAATTATGCAACAAATGGCAGAGAAATATCAAAAATCGATTGCACAAATTGCAGTGAGATGGAGTCTTCAAAGAGGCTTTTTACCGTTACCTAAATCTGTTACACCGGAACGAATTATGAATAATTTCCAAGTATGGGATTTTGAAATTGCTGAAAATGATTTAGAAATTATTGATAATATTCAACTTCCTTGGTAAATTATAAAAGCGAATCCAACGCTGGATTTGCTTTTTTTATATCATTTCGCAATGTGTTCAGTTATAATGAAAGTAAGAAGAGATGAAAATAATAGATTCATTGGGGGATTTATGGAAAAACCGAACCGACGGGTTGCCGTCTTAATTGATGCAGAAAACGTCAGCGCCTCAAACGCCAAACAGATTTTTGATACGATGTCGACTTATGGCGAGGTCACCATCAAACAAATATTCGCTGATTGGAGCGGGGCAACGGTGAAAGCTTGGCGCGAAGAAATCGCGAATTATTCGATTGTCACTTATCACCAATTTTCGTATGTCAATGGCAAAAATTCCAGCGATTTATCGCTTGTCATTCAAGCAATGGTCATTCTTTTCGAAAAGGATGTCGATATCTTTTGTATTGTCTCCTCTGATTCTGATTTTACCAGGCTTGCCCAAGAACTGCGTGAACGTAATAAATTAGTGATCGGTATGGGTGGACGGAAAAATTCAAGCAAATCATTCATTAATGCTTTTTCTGAATTCATCTATTTAGGCGAAGAAACTTTGCCAGCGTTGACTGAATTAAATGTTAAACCAGAAACTTTGAATGGAACAGAAACTTATGAAATCAAAAATCACCCACCACTTAAAAAACCTTCGCCTCAAAAGGCGATTGCAAAATCGATTCTTGAACCAGAAAAATTAGAAACGATGCGCGAAATCGTCGAGCGATTAACAGAAGAATATGGACGTGCATTTTATTCACAGATTTCAACGGAAATGAAAAATAAATACTCTGATTTTGTACCGAAAAACTACAATTGTAAATCGATGAAATACTTAATGGAAAAGCTTTTACCGGTTTTAAGACATTATGAAGTGTTTGAAGAACCGCTTTCCAGCAATCCTTCATCTAAAATTATGTCGTTGGTCAAAAAGAAAAAAGAAGAAATTAAAAAATAAACGT